>NZ_JBYTCI010000001.1:0-394603 GCF_058790095.1 Terrabacter sp. FW104-15G4B
GACCGGTACCGGTCGGCGGCCTTCACAGGGCGCTTCGTGTCCGTTGCCGTTGCTGATCTCGTTGCAGCACTGGGGCTTCGGTGTGCCGTATGTCGTCAGTGAGCGCCGAAGCCGACGCCGGTCTTGCGCTCGGCACCCGTTGTCACGTAGCCGATCGAGGCGGAGGGGACGAGGATGCGCCCCCCCTTGTCGTCGGTCAGCTCGAGCACGTCGGATGCGAGCGATGCCTTGACGGCGGTGAAGACCTCGTCGCTCGACTGCGTCGTCTCGAAGGTGATCTCGCGTGCCACGTTCTGCACGCCGATGCGGACCTCCACGTCAAACCTGCTTTCTCCGGCTGGGTGGACGCGGTCGACCGCGTCCTGTCGTCACCTTAACCAGCGGGCGTACCGACCGATTCCCGGCCCGTACCCACGAGTCCGTCCCCCTCGGGCCGGCCCTCGCCCCGCCCGACGAGCGGGAAGGCCCCGAAGCCCCGGCGGATCAGGGCTGCCGTGATGCGCACCGCCGTCTCCTTGGACAGGCTCGCCTCGTGCGTCAGCCAGTGGCGAGCCGATGTCTGCGCCAGGCCGACGAACGCGACGCCGACGAGGACGGCCTCCTCCTGCTCCATGGACGTCTCGCTGCGGATGATCTGGGCCATCGCCTCCGCACAGGTCAGGTCGATCTGGTCCAGGCGCCTGCGCACCTCCGGCTCGTTGGCGAGGTCGGACTCGAAGATCAGCCGGAAGGCAGCTCCCTCCTGGCCCACGAAGTCGAAGTAGGCGCGGGTCATGGTGTTGATGCGCGCCTTGTTGTCGGACAGCGCGAGGGCGTCGCGCACCAGCTGCTCCAGCTCGCCCGTGTGCTGGTCGATGAGCGCGAGGTAGAGCTCGAGCTTGCCCGGGAAGTGCTGGTAGAGCACGGGTTTGGACACGCCGGCCCGTGCCGCGATGTCGTCCATGGCGGCCGCGTGGTAGCCGTTCTCGACAAAGACCCCGAGGGCGGCGTCGAGCAGCTGGGCGCGCCGCTCGGATCGGGGCAGTCGCTGCCCGCGGCCGGGCGGGGTGGTCTCGTCTGCCATGCGGATCCTCTTCGTGCGTCGGCGCATCTCGGGTGTCGTCGCCGTCCGCCCCCGCAGACGACCGTGTCCCTCCCACCATACCGAGCAGTACGGTGTGGGCATGTCCACGGATCCGCTGGTCAGGACGGGTCGCGCGCTCAGCAAGGCCGAGACGACGAGGTACGCCCGCCACGTCCTGCTGCCTGATGTGGGGCGCGACGGCCAGGAACGCCTCGCCGCGGCCCGGGTCCTCGTCGTGGGCGCCGGGGGCCTCGGGTCACCGGCCCTGCTGTACCTCGCCGCGGCGGGCGTGGGCACCATCGGCATCGCCGACGCGGACGTCGTCGACCTGACCAACCTGCACCGGCAGGTCATCCACTCCGACGCCGACATCGGGCGCCCCAAGACCGAGTCCGCCGAGCAGGCCGTCCATCGCGTGAACCCCCACGTGACGGTCGTGCGCCATGACGTCGCCCTCGACTCCTCCAACGCGCTCGAGATCATCGCCGGCTACGACCTCGTCGTCGACGGCACCGACAACTTCCCCACGCGCTACCTCGTCAACGACGCGTGCGTCATGCTCGGCAAGCCGCACGTGTGGGGATCGATCCTGCGCTTCGACGGCCAGGTGTCGGTGTGGTGGGCAGGCCACGGGCCTTGCTACCGCTGCGTCTTCCCGGAGCCGCCACCGCCGGGCTCGGTGCCGAGCTGCGCGGAGGGCGGGGTGCTCGGGGTGCTCTGCGCGGCGATCGGCTCCGTCCAGTCGACCGAGGCCGTCAAGCTGCTCCTCGGCATCGGCGAGCCGCTCGTCGGGCGTCTGATGGTCCACGACGCCCTGCGCCAGACGTGGGACACCCTGACCGTGCGCGCCGACCCCACCTGCCCGGTGTGCGGCGACGAACCGACCGTCACCGAGCTCATCGACTACGTGGAGTTCTGCGGTGTCCCGGGCGCCGCGACGCACGGTGAGGGTGACCTCCCGACGGTCACGGTTCGCGAGATGGCCGACGAGCTGGCCGCCGAACAGCCGCCCCTGCTCGTCGACGTGCGCGGCCCCGAGGAGCGGGCGATCGCCTCCATCCCCGGCGCCATCGCCATCCACCTCGACCGCTTCCGGTCCGGCGAGGCGTTCGACGAGCTGCCGTCCGGCCGTAGGGTGCTCATCCACTGCAAGGTTGGCGCACGGTCGGCCGAAGCGACCAGACTCGCGCTACGCGCGGGCCTCACGGACGTCGCGAACGTCGAGGGCGGCATACTCGCCTACGTCCGGGAGATCGACCCGAGCCAACCCGAGTACTGAGAGGGCGCCAGTGCCGCTGGAGGACCACGCCGAGCGCGTGCTCGACCTCGTCACGACCATCCCGGAGGGCCGCGTCCTCGCCTACGGCGACATCGCGCGACGTCTCGGGGGGATGGGCCCGCGCACCGTCGGGACGGTGCTGAGCCGCTACGGCTCCGGCGTGCCCTGGTGGCGGGTCATCCGGTCGGACGGGAGGCCACCGCAGGGCCTCGAGGACGAGGCGGTCGAGCACTGGCGTGCGGAGGGCACCCCCATGGTGCGCGGTCTCGTCGAGGGCGGCCGGGCCGACATGGAGCGGGCCCGGTGGGACTTCGGGGGAGCGGCCGCCGGGTCGGCGGGGTCCGTCGGGGGTGGGGGAGTCGCGGCACGCGGCGCGCTGCACCACGTCGAGATCTGGGTCGACGACATCGCGTCCGCCGGACGCGAGTGGGGCTGGCTCCTCGGCCGGCTCGGCTACCACCTCGGCGACGACTGGGGGCGCGGGCAGGCGTGGGAGCTCGGGTCCCTCTACGTCGTCCTCGAGGCAGGCCCAGACGTCGTCGCCGGGCCCCACGAACGAAGACGAGCGGGACTGAACCACCTTGCCTTCCATGGCGGTTCGCGGGCGGAGGTCGACGCGGTCGTCGACGGGTGCGGCGAGGGCGGGTGGACGCTGATGTTCCCCGACCGGCACCCGTATGCCGGTGGCCCGCAGCACTACGCCGCCTACCTCGAGAGCGGCGAGGGTTTCGAGGTCGAGCTGGTCGCTCGCTGAGGCTGCCCGCGCCGGAAGCCCCTCCGCGGCAGCCCGGCCGCTAGGGTTGCGGTCGTCCCAGCTCATGGCGAGTGGAAGATCGGTCTCCCAGATGACGCGTCGGCTCACGGTATGGACGAGGGTCGAGGCCAAGGGTGTGCCCGCCGCCCTCGCACTCCTGCGGCACCTCGATGCGCAGACGCTGCCCGTGGAGGACTGGGAGCTGGTCATCTCGACCGCCCCCTCGGCGCTGTCGGCCGCGCTGGAGTTCGCGGTGTCTCACCGCCCGAACGTCCGGCTCGTCGTCGGTGCCGAGGAGTTGGTGGACCCCGAGGGCGACTGGGTGCTGCGACTGGCGCTCGACGACCGCCTCGAGGCGTCTGCGCTGAGCCGGTTGGTCGACATCGGGGGGCAGTCCGGCGGCCATGACCAGGTCACCGTCGAGGCGAGCCATCCGCTCGGCAGCGTCGTGGCCCGACCCCTGGAGCTGCATCGAGGAGGCCCCGGCGCGTCGGGCGCAGCCGGCGTCTCCGGCGCCGCCCGCCACGTCGCCGTGCGGGTTCCGCTCCGGCACGCCGCGGGTCTCGGCGTGCATCCAGCAGCGGCGTCCGCCCTCGAGGGTGTCGTGGCCGAGGTGCGGTGGGACGGCGGCGTGCTCGAGCTCCGGGGCTGCGCTCCGCAACCGGCCGGGTCGGTGCGTGAAGCCTCCGTCCTCGTCGTGGGCCGGGCCAGTGGACGGCTGGATGCGCACCCGGCCGTCGCCGCGTCGGCGCCCCAGGGCGCCGTGGGCGTTCCTGGCGTCGATGGCGGCCTCGGAGCGCCCGGGGCGGATGGCACGCACGAAGCTCAGGCTCCAGTTCTCGCCTGGTCCGCCGGCATCCCGGTGTCGGGCGAGATCCCGGACGAGGTGCTCGAGGTGTGGCTGGAGCTCGAGGTCGGTGAGGCGGACGAGGCCCCCCGCACCCTGAGGGGCCGTGTCGGCGCGGCCGCCAAGGAGCCGGTGGAGGCGCCTGCCGTGCTGCACGGGCGACCAGTGGGAGTGCACTGGCAGGGCGGGGGCCTCGTCATCGACGTCGGCGCCACCGCGCGATCGCTGCTGGGGTCGCTGGAGGCACGGCTGTCCGACGTCGTGGAGGACGCCACGGGCTCGCTCCTGACGGTGGCGCTGCCGGGGCTCGCCCACGTCGGCGAGGGAGTCGTTGAAGGATCATTGGTCCTGGGCGAGGTCGTCCTGCCGGGCAGGCTCGTCCTGGACGACGAGCGGGCCCAGCTCCAGTGCCGTGTCGGCGCTCTGCCCGGGAGACTGGCCCTGCGCACGAGGTTCGGCGGCGTCCGTCCCGTCGACAGCGGGTGCGAGCTGGTGACCTCGCCGACGGGCGAGTACACCCTCGTGCCGGCGCCTCGTCCCGTCGGCCCGGCGGCAGGTCCGGGGCAAGACCGTGAGCGTCCGCGCGCCACCGGGGCCGTGGCCGCCCTGCGCCGCCGGCTGCCGCGCCGGGTCGACCCTCTGGTGTCCCGTCTCGCCCGGGTGCGGGTGCTGCGCGGCACCTACCGTCGGCTGACGGGTCTGCGGTAGGGGAGCCGGAAGCAGGCCGCTCAGTCCGCGAGCAGCCGCCGCAGCTGCCCGGCGAAACGGTCGAGCTCGAAGGTGAAGCCCGAGTGGAAGGCCTCGTCGGTCCAACCGCTCTCCGGGTGCTGGATGTCGCTCGGTGACCAGAAGTAGTGCAGGTCCAGCCCGACCACCGAGCCGATGAGGTACTCGTTGTTGGCGGTGTTCGCGTTGCCGGAGAGCAGGACGCACCGAGCTCCCGGGGCGAACATCAAGCTGAACATCCCGCTGCCGCCGAAGCCGGCGAGCCGTCGGGCCTGACGGAACATGCTGATCTGGTCGCCCAGCGAGTGGTCCTCGGGGTAGACGACGGTGAAGCCCTCGCGAGTGAACCACTCCTCGACGTCAGACAGGTTGTGACAGTGACGCCAGCCGCCGGGTCGACGCGAGACGAAGAGCTTCTCGGGGGTCTCCAGGTGCGGTGTGTGCAGTCGTCGCGCGACCTCGGCGTACAGCGCGGCCAGCCCAAGGTCGGCGTAGTGCGGCATCGTGAAGTCCGGCGTGACCCCGTAGAGCAGCTCGGGGCGAACGGTCCGGTCGTGCGGGACGTAGACGACCTCCTCCGAGGGGATGCCGAGGGCGTCGAAGAGCTGGACCTGGTAGTCGGGCATGGCCTGCTCGCCCTCCCGGAGGCTGACGAGCGGCCGCACGCCCGGTTCGAGGCGCCGGGCTTCGGTCCAGCCGTGGTAACGGGAGATCACCTCGGTCATGACGTGCCCGTAGTGGCCGGGGTACTCGGTGTCGAAGTGGAAGAAGCTGCCGGGCAGGTCGGTCGGGTCGAGCTCCCAGTCCTCCTTGAGCCGGTCGAGGGCCGCCGTCGCGCCCACCATGGTGTGATGTGCCAGCCGGCGCGCCAGGTGGTGCCGGAACGTCTCGGGAAGGAAGAAGTCCCCGAGGAGAACCCGCTGGCGGGGAAGCACCACGGGCTTTTCGTAGCGGCGCAGTGACCGCTGCGGCACCGAGATGGGTCGGGGCACGTCGTCGGAGCCGTGGAGGGGGCCGTCGCCGTAGGTGCTCACCCTGGCGCGGCTGGGATACGTGTAGCCGCTGCGAATCTCCACGACCGATCCCCATGAGTCGCCGAGACGGGCGGTGAGCAGGTCGGCCGCTCGCTCGTCCCGGAGCTTCATCAGATGCCGGTGCTGCTTGGAGACGTATGCCCTGTCACCGCAGATCCGTCGCGGGCACGAGGCCCGCACAAGCTCGGCATCGGGCTTGGACAGCGAGGCGTCCTCGGGGTCCAGGGACCTGGCCTGCTCGAGCCGCTCGAGCAGGTCGAGCACCGTCTCTCCGGGCACGTCGTGCAGCGCCTCGTCGTCCACGTCGGCGAGTCGGTCGACGACGTAGCAGCCGCCCGGCTCGAGAAAGAGGAACAGCTCGCGGAAACAGGCCAGCTTCTGGCCCTTGCGGCCGTTGCCGGACTCGACGATCAGCTGCGGGCGCGGCAGGCCCGCCAGGTGGTCGACCCGGTCCCAGATGCTCCGGCACAGCGTCACGCGGACGTTTGCAGGAAGCTCGGCGTCGAGGGCGGGGTCCGCGGCGGAGACGACGAGCAGGTGGACGGTGGCGTCGACGAGGCGCTGGCCGAGCTCGGTGGCAATCTCCACGGTGTCGTGTCCGAGCACGAGGACGAGGTGGCGGGCGTCCTGCGCGGGCACCTCGCCCGGCAGCGTGGGCACCTCGGTGGCCGCGGACACGTCACCCGCGAGAAGGTCGAGGACCGTGCGCGTGAGGGCGTTCATGAGGCGCCGGTCGGGAAGGTACCGGCGAAGGCGGGGCCGGCGCAGGCCAATACCGACTGGTCGACGCGTCGGCGCCAGGCCGCGTCGTCGGCAGTGTGGTCGCCGATGTCGTCGAGGAGCCTCGACGCGAGGAGGCGCTGCGGGGGCACGGCATCGAGGCGTGCGACGACCTCCACCGGCACCGTCTGCGGGTCGGGCTGGCGGTACTCCGCGAGGATGGCGTCGTAGTGCTCCGTCAGGACCCGGCTGTCGGGATCGAGTCCGCCGACCAGCACCAGACCTGTGGGAGCGGTGTCGATGGGTAGCACCACGAGGTCCGGCCGGTAACGGCGCAGGACGGCGGTGAGCCGGAAGACGTCACCGGTCCAGTCTCGGGTGTGGCGCGCCCGGGCAGCCTCGTCGACGGTGCGTGGCAGCATGTCGTCGAGGACGACCACGGAGCGGGGCCCGCAGTGGCGCTCCACGTTGGCGAAGTCGCGCAGGGCGAACTCGAACAGGTGAAGGCCGTCGATGAAGGCGAGGTCGACTGGACGTCCGCGCGAGAGCCGGGCCAGGTCCCGGCCGGCGAAGAAGTCGTCGCTGGAGGACCGGACCAGAGCGATGTCGCCGTCGAGCTCATGGGTCACGGAGAAGGCGGGGTCGACGCCGATGGCGCGGCAGCGGGCGAGCGAGAGGCTGCGACCGTTGCTGACGCCGATCTCCAGGTAGGTCGTGGGGTGGAGCCGGTCGTGCAAGGCCTTGAGCACGTCGAGATAGAACACCAGCGCCATCGCTCCCTGTCTCGTCCGGGCGTCGGCCGCCCGGCCTGCGCGTCAGCATAGTGTTCCCTGCCCTCCGACGGGCCTCTGCAAAGACTTGATTTGTTCCAGAAAGCGGTCCAGACTCGCAACGTGACCGGGGCCGACGTGGAGGTGCAGCTGCGTGAGGCCGGCCTGCGCGTCACCCGCCAGCGTGTCGCCGTGCTCACCGTCCTGACCGACCACCCGCACACTGACACCGACACGATCATCCGGCACGTCCGTGACATCGCCGGAGACGTCTCGCACCAGGCCGTCTACGACGTCCTGCGAGCGCTCACCGACGCCGGCCTCGTGCGTCGCTTCCAGCCCACCGGATCCGTCGCCCGCTACGAGGTCCGCGTCGGTGACAACCACCACCACGTCGTGTGCCGCTCCTGCGGTGTGATCGCCGACGTCGACTGCGCCGTCGGGGCCTCGCCGTGCCTCACGGCGGCCGACAGCCACGGGTTCGTGATCGACCAGGCCGAGGTGACGTACTGGGGCCTCTGCCCGTCGTGCGCCTCCTCCGCCGTCCCCTCCTGAAGTTGCCCACCAGAGAAAGTGAAGGACATCCTCGTGTCTGAGCTCCACCAGCCTGACGCCGAAGTCGGCGAGATGAACGAGCCGGAGGCCAGCAAGTGCCCCGTGGCCCACGACCGGTCGACCCGCCCTGCGGGCACGAGCAACCAGGACTGGTGGCCGAACCGCCTCAACCTCAAGGTCCTCGCCAAGAACCCCGCGGTCGCCAACCCCCTCGGCGCTGACTTCGACTACGCCGCAGTCTTCGCAAGCCTCGACCTGGCCGCCGTCAAGGCCGACATCGCCGGCGTCCTGACCGACTCGCAGGAGTGGTGGCCGGCTGACTTCGGCAACTACGGCCCCTTCATGATCCGCATGGCCTGGCACAGCGCCGGCACCTACCGGGTCCACGACGGCCGCGGTGGTGCGGGCGCCGGCCAGCAGCGCTTCGCCCCACTCAACTCCTGGCCCGACAACGGCAACCTGGACAAGGCCCGGCGCCTGCTCTGGCCGGTCAAGAAGAAGTACGGCCAGAAGCTCTCGTGGGCAGACCTGATGGTCCTCACCGGAAACGTCGCTCTCGAGACGATGGGCTTCAAGACCTTCGGCTTCGGTGGCGGGCGCGAGGACGTGTGGGAGCCGGATGCGGACGTCTACTGGGGATCGGAGGCCGAGTGGCTCGGCGACGAGCGCTACACCGGCGACCGCGACCTCGAGAGCCCGCTGGCCGCGGTGCAGATGGGCCTGATCTACGTCAACCCCGAGGGCCCCAACGGCAAGCCCGACCCGGTGGCCTCGGCCCGCGACATCCGAGAGACCTTCGGGCGGATGGCGATGAACGACGAGGAGACCGTCGCGCTCATCGCCGGCGGCCACACGTTCGGCAAGACCCACGGCGCCGCCGACCCTCTGAAGTACGTCGGCACGGAGCCCGAGGGCGCGCCACTCGAGGAGCAGGGCCTGGGCTGGAAGCAGTCCTACGGCACCGGCAGGCTCCAGGACGCCATCACGTCCGGTCTCGAGGTCACGTGGACCCCGACGCCGACACAGTGGGACAACACCTTCTTCGACATGCTCTTCGGTCACGAGTGGGAGCCGTCCCAGAGCCCGGCGGGCGCCAACCAGTGGGTCGCCAAGGACGCGGAGCCGATCATCCCGGCCCCCGACGAGGGTGGCGAGAAGCGCCTGCCCACCATGCTGACGACCGACCTCGCGCTGCGCTTCGACCCTGCCTACGAGCGGATCTCGCGCCGCTTCCACGAGAACCCGCAGGAGTTCGCCGACGCGTTCGCGCGGGCGTGGTTCAAGCTCACGCACCGCGACATGGGGCCCATCGAGCGCTACCTCGGCCCCGAGGTGCCGCAGGAGGAGCTGCTGTGGCAGGACCCCCTGCCCGTGGCCACCGGTGAGCCGGTCGACGCAGACGACGTGGTCACGCTCAAGGCGGCCATCGCCGACTCGGGCCTCACCGCCAGCCAGCTCGTCAAGGCAGCGTGGGCCTCCGCCTCCACCTTCCGCAGCAGCGACAAGCGCGGCGGCGCCAACGGTGCGCGAGTGCGGCTCGAGCCGCAGAGCGGCTGGGACGTCAACGACCCCGCCGAGCTCGCGACGGTCCTGCGCGCCCTCGAAGGCATCCGGTCGGACTTCAACGGCCGTGGCGGCCACGCCGTCTCGCTCGCCGACCTCATCGTCCTCGGCGGCAACGTCGCGATCGAGCAGGCGGCTGCGGCGGCGGGCGTCACCGTCGAGGTGCCCTTCCGCCCGGGCCGCGTCGACGCGAGCCAGGAGCAGACCGACGTCGAGTCGTTCGGCTACCTCGAGCCCAGGCACGACGGCTTCCGCAACTACCTCGGCAAGCCGGGTCGTGTGCCGGCCGAGTACCTCCTCGTCGACCGCGCCAACCTGCTCGGCCTCTCCGCCCCGCAGATGACGGTGCTCGTCGGGGGCCTGCGCGTCCTCGGCGCCAACACGGGCGGCTCGACCACGGGCACGTTCACCCACCGTCCCGGCACGCTGACGAACGACTTCTTCGTCAACCTGCTCGAGCTCGGCACCACGTGGACGCCGACGAACGAGGCGGCCGACGAGTTCGTCGCCACCAACGCCGCGGGCGAGCAGACGTGGACCGGCAGCCGCGTCGACCTGCTCTTCGGCTCCAACTCCGAGCTGCGTGCCCTCGCCGAGGTCTACGCCAGCGACGACGCGGGCGAGAAGTTCGTCCACGACTTCGTCGCGGCCTGGTCCCACGTCATGGAGGCCGACCGCTTCGACATGAAGTGACGTCCTGACACTCCGGAGGCCCGGGACGGCGTATGCCGTCCTTCGCGCGCCCACAAGTCTTGTCGGGGCCGAGTTCCCGGCCCCACGGGCGCGCGACCGCACCAGGGGGCACACGGCATACGTCGTCGGTGTGGCGGGCGTTGTCGGTCGCCCGTGATGGAATCCTCCCGTGGTCATCCTCCGTCGAGCTCCCGCCCCCACCGCGGCGCAGGTCCGGCTCGACGAGCGCCAGCAGGCGGTCCTCGACTCCCAGGCGCGCGTGCTGCGGGTCCTGGGCGGGCCCGGCACCGGCAAGTCCACCGTTGCGGTGGAGCTCGTCGTCGACGCCGTCCGCCGGCACGGGCTGCGCGCCGACTCGTGCCTCGCGCTGACCTCGAGCCGGAGCGCCGCCGCCGAGCTGCGCCAGCAGGTGACGGCTCGCCTCGGGGGCACCTCCACCGAGCCGCTGGCGCGCACGTGGCAGGCGTTCGGCTTCGGCGTCCTGCGCGCCGAGGCCGCCCTGCGCGGCGACCCGCCACCCCGACTGCTCAACGGTCCCGAGCAGGACGTCATCCTGCGCGACCTGCTGGCCGGCCATGCCTCCGGTGAGGTGCCCGGGCCGGCGTGGCCCGAGGAGCTGCGTGAGGCCCTGACGACCCGCGGTTTCCGCAACGAGCTGCGCGATCTGCTCATGCGCGCGGTGGAGCTGGGGCAGGGGCCCGACGACCTGGCGCACCTGGCCGCGCAGCACGGCCGGCCCGAGTGGGGTGCGGCCGCCCAGGTGCTGCGCGAGTACGACCAGGTCACCTCGTTCAGCAGGCACGGCTCCTACGACCCCGCGTGGGTGCTCACGGCCGTCGCAGAGCTGCTCGACGACGAACCGTCGGCCCTCGACCGCCTCCACGAGCGCATCCGCCTCGTCGTCGTCGACGAGGCGCAGGAGCTGACGTCCGCGGCAGCCCGGCTGTTGCAGGTCGTCGCTCGCCCCGGTGGGCCGCGAATCGTGCTCATCGGTGACCCCGACGTCGCGGTCCAGACCTTCCGCGGCGCCGACCCGCGCTTCCTCGCCGACGGCTGGACCGAGCTCGGAGTGGAGCGACGTGACCCTCGCTTCGTCGGCGGGCTCTTCGACCTGCTCGACGAGCAGGGCGCCGGCGAGGCCGACACGGTCGTCCTCGACCGCACCCACCGGCTCGGAGACGCCATGGCGGGCGTCGCCGACCGTGTGTCGAGACGCATCGGCGCGCTGGGCGGCGGTGAGCAGCGACGGCTGGCGTCCGCGGTGCCCGACCCTTCGAGAGGTGTCGTCGAGGTCGCCCTGCTGCGGTCCACCGCCCAGGAGACCGCCCACGTGGCGGCGCTGCTGCGCCGGGCCCACCTCGTCGAGGGCGTGCCGTGGACCGACATGGCCGTCGTCGTGCGCGGGTCGGGTCGCGCCGACACGATGCGACGCCTGCTCGGTCAGGCCGGCGTGCCCGTCCAGGCCGGCACGGCGGAGACCCCGGTCCGCGACGAGAGCGCGGTGCGGCCACTGCTCCACCTGTTGGAGGAGAGCCTCGCCGTCGCCCGTGCCGAGCACCGCGGCGAGGCCCATGTCATCGACCCGGTGCGCGCCGCAGACCTCGTGGTCTCGCCCGTCGGGGGCTCCGACACGGTGGGTCTGCGCCGGCTCCGGCGGCTGCTGCGCCAGGACGAGCTCGCCTCCGGCGGTGGCCGCTCCAGCGACGAGCTTCTCGCCGAGCTGCTCCAGTCCGCGCCGCGAGCCGTGATGCTCGGGTCGACGGCGCGGCCCGCCGAACGCATCGCGACGGCGCTGGCCGCGGGTGCGGCAGCCGCCCGGGTCGGGGCCGACGGTCGCTGGGCCCGCGGGGTCACGGCCGAGTCGGTGCTGTGGGCGATCTGGCAGAGCGCAGGCGTCGCCGACAGCTGGCGCCGGCAGGCGCTCTCCGGCGGCACGTCGGGGGAGCGGGCCGACCGCGACCTCGACGCCGTGCTGGCCCTCTTCGACGCTGCCGGTGCCTTCGTCGACCGGCTGCCGACCGCCGGTCCGGACAAGTTCCACGAACACATCCAGGGCCAGGACGTCCCGGGCGACACCCTGCTCGTCGGCGGGCAGTCCGGCGGTCGCGTCGCCCTGCTGACGCCGCAGACCGCCGCCGGCCGACAGTGGCGCATCGTCGTCGTCGCGGGGGTCCAGGAGGGCGTCTGGCCGGACTTGCGGCTGCGCGGGTCCGTCCTCGGGTCCGAGGACCTCGTCGACGTCGTCGCGGAGCGGCCGCTCGGCTTCCGGGCCGCCCAGGCGGCGGTGCGCTACGACGAGACGCGCCTCTTCCTCGTGGCCGTCACCCGGGCCACCGAGCGACTGCTCGTCACGGCGGTCGGCAACGAGGACGAGCAGCCTTCCGTGTACCTCGACCTCGTCGACCCGCCGGCCACGACCCGGCTCGCCGACGAGGTGCGCCCGCACTCCGAGGTGGCGCGCACCATGACCCTGCCCGGGCTCGTCGGTGAGCTGCGCCGTGAGGCCGTCAGCCTCGACCCCGGCGTCGCGGAGCCCGCGCTCAACCTGCTCGCCGCCGCGGCGCGCGAGGGCGTGCGGGGCGCCGACCCGTCCTCGTGGTGGGCGCTGCGGTCCGTGACGAGCGAGCGGCCCGTCCGCAGCCCCGATGAGCCCGTGCCGGTGTCGCCGTCCAAGGTCACCTACTTCGCCGAGTGCGGTCTGCGGTGGTTCCTCACGTCGGTCGGCGGCGAGGGGGTGTCCCTCGGGGCGGCCTCCGTCGGCACGTTCGTGCACGACATCGTCGCCGAGCTTCCCGACGCGCCGCTCGACGAGCTGCGGCACGAGGTCGACGCGCGCTGGGGACGACTGGGGCTCAAGCCCGGCTGGGTCACCGACCGCACCCACCAGGAGGCGCACGACATGGTGGCCCGGTTCGCGGCCTACCGCGACGCCGCCGAGCGCGACTGGGAGCGCGTCGGCATCGAGACCGGCTTCCGGGTCGAGGTAGGCCGCGCCGTCGTGGCCGGCCGCGTCGACCGCATCGAGCGCGACTCCGAGGGGCGCCTGCGCATCGTCGACCTCAAGACGGGCAAGTCCAAGCCCAGCAAGGCCGAGCTCGCCGAGCACGGCCAGCTCGGCGCGTACCAGGTTGCCGTCGAGGAGGGCGGCTTCCCCGCCCTCGGCGACCGCAGCGCCGGTGCCGCCCTCGTCTTCATCGGCAAGGGCGGCCTCTCCGGTCTCAAGCCGAGCGTGCTGCCGCAGCCGCCCCTGGCGGGCAGCGACGATCCGGCATGGGCGCGCACCCTCGTCGAGCAGACAGCCGAGGGGATGGGCGCCGGGGAGTTCACGGCCTCGCAGGGCAAGGCCTGCGAGACCTGCCCGGTGCGCTCGTCGTGCCCCGTCCAGCCCGAAGGGGACGCCGTATGAGCACCATCGAGACGACGCAGCCGCGGCCAAGTGCCGGCCGGGGTGCTGGACCGAGCGCAGGACCGAGCGCAGGGCGGAGCGCAGGCGCCACCACGACGGTGCAGCACAGTGCGTTCGACATCGCGACGGCCCTGGAGATGCCACCCCCCACCGACGAGCAGGCGGCCGTCATCGAGGCCGGGGCCCGACCCCTGCTCGTGGTGGCAGGGGCCGGCTCAGGCAAGACCGAGACCATGGCGGCCCGCGTCGTGTGGCTCGTCGCCAACGGCCTCGTCGACCCGGATCAGGTGCTCGGTCTCACCTTCACGCGCAAGGCCGCCGCGGAGCTGTCGCAGCGCATCGCGAAGCGCCTGCGCGGCCTCGAGCGGGCCGGCATCTGGACGCCACCGGCCGACGACGGCTCCGGCGCCGAGGTGCTCGGCGGCACTCCCACCGTGTCCACCTACCACTCGTATGCCGGCCGCGTCGTGCGCGAGCACGCCCTCCGGGTCGGCATCGAGCCCGAGTTCCGCATCCTGACCGAGGCGGGCGCCTGGCAGCTGGCCGCCGAGGCCGTGTCGCGCTGGGACGGTCCGATGGACGGCGTCGTCAAGAGCGAGGCCACCGTCATCCAGGCCGTCATGGCCCTCGCCGGCGAGATGGCCGAACACGTTCGCACACCGACAGAGGTCATCGAACACCTCGACGCCGTGCTGGCTCGGCTCGAAGGCCTGCCGGACGGCGACGGGCGCGGCTCGCTCACCGCGGCCCGGGACGCCGTCGCCGTGCTGCGGGAGCGGCGCACCGTCCTGCCGATCGTCGACGCCTTCCTCGCCCTCAAGCGGGAGCGAGAATCCCTCGACTTCGCCGACCAGATGGCGATCGCCGCACGGCTGACTCGCTCCGTTCCCGCGGTCGGCGAGATCGAGCGGGAGCGCTTCCGCGCGGTCCTGCTCGACGAGTTCCAGGACACCTCCGAGGCGCAGCTCGAGCTGCTGCGCTCCCTCTTTCACCACCCGGGGGTCGCGCTGACCGCGGTCGGCGACCCGAACCAGTCGATCTACGGCTGGCGCGGCGCCAGTGCGACGACCCTGCTGCGCTTCCCGTCGGAGTTCGCGAGCGATGCGCGGCCGGCCGACGTGCTGCCGCTCTCGACGAGCTGGCGCAACGACTCCCTGATCCTCGACGCGGCCAACGTCGTCGCGGCCCCGCTCGCCACCGAGCACGTGCAACCGCTTCGCCCCCGCCCCGGCGCCGGCGTCGGTTCCATCGAGGTCGCCCGCCTCGAGACCGCCGAGGAGGAGGCCGACCACGTCGCAGCCTGGATCGCTTCCCACTGGTCAAGTCCCAGCGGACGGCGCACGGGCCGCAGCGCCGCGGTGCTGTGTCGCCGGCGCTCCTCGTTCCCGGTGGTGCTCGAGGCGCTGCGCCGGCACCAGCTCCCCGTCGAGGTGGTGGGCCTGGGCGGCCTGCTCGTCACCCCCGAGGTCAGCGACCTCGTGGCCGCGTTGTGGGTGGTCCAGGACCCGACCCGTGGCGACCAGCTCATGCGGCTGCTGACCGGCCCCGTGGTCCGTCTCGGTGCGGCCGACCTCGCCGGGCTCTGGGCGTGGGCCCGGGAGCTCCACGCCCGCGCGACACGCGCGGCGTCGAGCCGCGCTGAACACGACGGGACGTCGGCGTCGGCGCACGAGGGCCACGAGGGCTCCGGTCCGGAGGACCGGCGCCACGATGGCGCGGGACCGGCCGACGAGCGCGACCAGGCCTCGACGCCGGCAGGCGTGCCGGGCGAGGAGTCCGCCTCCGATCGACGCGGGTCCGACCTGGCCGCCGACAGCGCCGACACGGCCACCCTGGTGGAGGCCCTCGACGACCTTCCGCGCCCCGGCTGGACGGCTCGCGACGGGGCCCGCATCAGCGAGCAGGCGCAGGTCCGCCTGCGCGACCTCTCCGACGTCGTGCGCCGCCTCCGTCGCCTCACTGCGCTGCCCCTTGTCGATCTCGTGGCCGAGGTGGAGGTCGCCATCGGCCTGGACATCGAGGTGCTCTCGCGGCCGGAGCACACCGCATCGACGGCGCGGGTGCACCTCGACGCCTTCGCCGACGTCGCAGCCCGCTACGCGACGACCGCGGACCGGCCCACCCTCTCGGGCTTCCTCAGCTGGCTCGACGCTGCGCGCGACCAGGAGCGCGGGCTTGACGCCGGCCACACGGAGTCCGACGCCGACGCCGTCCAGGTCCTCACGGTCCATGCCGCCAAGGGCCTCGAGTGGGACGTCGTCGCTGTGCCCACGCTCGTGGAGGGCGTCTTCCCCGCGCACGGCGCCACGGCTGTGGCGCCCGTCGCCGACAGCGACCCGGTGGAGTACGCTTGCTCCGGCGACGTCAAGGACAAGGGGTGGCTGATCGGTCTCGACTCGCTGCCCTACGACCTGCGCGGCGATCGGGCGGGCCTGCCCCACCTCGACTGGCGTGGCGTGCCGGACCGCAAGGCGCTGAGCGCGGCCATCGACGCGTTCGTGCTGGAGGGCGGGCGCCACGCCGTGGCGGAGGAGCGCCGCCTCGCCTATGTCGCGCTCACGCGTGCGCGCTCCTCGATGCTGCTCACCACGCACCTCTGGGGCGCGGCGAAGAAGACGATGTCCGTGCCCTCACGCTTCCTGGCTGAGGTCGAGGAGGCCCTGCCGGGCGCGGTCTCGCGCACCACGTGGGCGCCCGCCCCGGAGCCGGTCGTCGACGCCAAGGGCGCGCCGTGCGCGCCCACCAACCCGCACCTCGCGGTGCCGATCTCGCAACAGTGGCCGCACGACCCCATGGGCGCACGTCGCGCCTCGCTGCTCGGGGCCCACGCCCGCATCACCCGCCTCGTCCGGGAGGGGCCCACGGTCCCGCAGGGCGACGCGCGAGTCGATGACCTGCGGATCCTGCTGGCAGAGCAGGCGGCTCGACGCACGAGAGCCGACTCTGTCGTCGAGGTGCCGCGACACCTCTCGGCCTCGGCGGTGGTGTCGCTCGCACGCGACGCCGAGGCCTTCGCCATGTCGCTGAGGCGCCCGATGCCGAGCCCGCCGGCCGTCGCCGCGCGTCAGGGCACGGCCTTCCACGCCTGGATCGAGGAGCACTACTCGCGCGCCGCCTTCGTCGACGTGCTCGACCTGCCGGGCAGCGCCGACGAGGGCGCGTCCGACGACGGTGACCTCGACGCCATGAAGGAGCGCTTCCTCGCCAGCGAGTGGGCCGACCGCATCCCCGAGGAGGTGGAGCTCTCGATCGAGACCGTCCTCGACGGCATCGCGGTCCGTGGTCGCGTCGACGCCGTCTTCGGGCGCGACGACGGCGGCTGGACGGTGGTCGACTGGAAGACGGGGGCCCGCCCGACCGGACGCGACGCGACCGTGCGAGCCCTCCAGCTCGGCGCGTATGCCGTCGCCTTCGCCAGGCTGCGCGGAGTCGACCCGTCGCTCGTCGACGCCGCGTTCTACTACGCAGGGGAGGGTTTTACGGTCCGCCCGGAGGTGCCCGGCGAGGCCGCGCTGGTCGAGCTGCTGCGCACGCTGCCCGAGTGAGCGGCGCAGTCCGCGGCGCGGGACCGCGCGGTACCACGACGCGAGGAGAAGCCGGGGAAGGCGTCAGCCGTGGTCCTCGGCGGCCTGTCGCTGTCGGGGGACGGCGTCGAGGGCGTGTTCGGTCGAGGTGACCGGGACGAACGCCGAGGCGCCTTCATGCAGGTCCAGCACTCCGTCGGCGTCCTCCGGCAGCGCCTCGACCTCGTCGATCTCGAAGGGCGAGGCGTCGGAGTCTGCTGCCACGACCGGCACCGGCTGGGAGTCCTCGACCTGGCCTGTCGCCACGGACCCCGGCTCGACGTCGTCGGCGGCGGGCGGCTCGGCCGGTGCCTGCCCGACCGGCACCGGCACTCTCGACTCACCACGCGGCGGGCGATCGGCTTGGTACGCCAACGACGACCCGGGGTCGGGGAGTGCGGGCGGGGCATCGTGGGACGAGGCCGGCTGCGGCTCGGCCGGGGCGGCGGCATACCCGTGCTCGACGGCATCCCGCGACGGCCGGGGCTCGTCGGGCAACGACGGCGTCGACATGGCCTGCGTCTCGCCGAGCATCGGGAAGGGGACGTGCGGCTGGGTCGCGTCCCACTCGGACTCCGGGTGCTCTGTCGGCTGGACGCGTTCGGCGCGTTCGGCGTGCTGTGGCAGCTGCTCGGACGGTCCGAGCTCGTCGGCGCGGGCGGCTGCGGCGGCGCGCTCACGCGCCTGACGGGTGCGCTTGCTGCGCTCGGCGTCCTCGCCAGCACGTCGGCGGTCGTCGCGCTCCACTCGCGCGTCGAGCCTGCGCAAGACGTCGGCGGTGCGCTCCACGACCTCGAGCTCCCCTGCAGCCAGGGCATGGAGCAGGGTGCGCAGTGGCGCCATCTCGGCGGCCAGCCGGGCTCGGCGCACGAGGTGCACGTCCGGCCGCTCGATGCGCGACTCCGCGTAGGCCTCGAGGACCGCGTCCAGCGTGTCGGGCGACGCGACACTGGCGAGCTCGGCGAAGTCGTCGGCGGGGTCGCCGACACGGCTCTCCTCCCAGGCCAGCACGCCGCGGACGTGCCCGCTCGACGAGTCGTCGTCGTCATCGAACGACGCGAGGACGTTCTGGCCGGTGAAGGTGCCGTGCACCGCGCAGGGGGCGAATCGCCAGAGCGAGACGTCCTCGAGGGCGTGCTCCCAGCGCGTCAGCAGGCCGGTGGGCACATGCCCCGTCGCCGCAGCACGGTCGAGCTCGGAGAGCTGGCGCCGGCGGTGCGCCTCGGCGTCGTAGGTGGGCCGCCCAGCCTCCTCGAAGAGCAGGTGCTCGACGTTGTGGATGTGGGCGAGCGTGCGGCCCACCGCGGCGCTCAGCGGGCCCGTCGGCAGCCCGGCGAAGTCGAGGGGCCGGCCGGGGACCCGGAGGTAGACCGTGGCCCGGCCCTCCGGCACCGGGGCACATCCGCGCACCATCGGCATGGCGACGTCGAGCCGTCGCCCGAGCAGGCCCGAGAGGGTGGAGATGTCGTCGAGCATGGCTCCGGCGGCTGCCGTGCATGGCGCCTTGACGACCCACCGGCGGTCCTGGCTGTCCTGCACGTAGGCGATCTCGAAGAGGTCGCCGGGCTCACCCGGCACGCCCTCCACCGTCACCGGGTCCAGGCCCGGCACGGCCGAGCTCGCCAGGGCGGCGAGGAACAGAGGGCTGCGCGTCACGTGACGAGCGTAGGACGAGGGACGCGCCCAACGTGGGAGGCGACGCCCGGCACGGCCGACATGCCTGAGCCGTCCTAGTGTGGTGCGTGTGGCACTGACGGACGAGACCCTGGCCGATCTCGCGCTCTCGCGCGGCTCCCTCGACCGGGCAGCCCTCGAGCGTCGCCGGCCCGGGCTGCTCACCGAGCTCCTGGACGACCCCCGGACCCGCGTCGCGGAGATCCGCGGTGACCGCATGCAGGTGGTGACGGGTGAGAGCGCCCGCGTCGACGGCAACCGACCCGGAGGCGGTGAGGGTGACGGTGACCTGACCCTGGTGCTGCGCGCCCCCGAGCCGGCGGACCGTGCCCGGCTGGCACTGCACCTGGGCCGGGATGCCAACGGCACGGCATACGTCGGCGTCGTGGCGCAGGACCCCGGCGACGACGGCCATCGGCCCGACGGCCGTACGAACGAGGGCGGCGACCGCGCCGCCGACAGCTGGCTCGGCCTGCGCCAGGCGGGTGAGGCGCTCGCGCCGCGCGACGCCGGAGTCTTCACGACGGCGCTGGCGCTTGCGAACTGGCACGCGAACCACCGCTTCTGCCCGCGCTGCGGCGCCCGGACCGAGCCCCGACAGGCCGGCTGGGTGCGTCGGTGCGAGCGGGAGGGCAGCGAGCACTACCCGCGCACCGACCCGGCCGTCATCATGTCGGTCCTCGACCCCGACGACCGCCTGCTGCTCGGCCGTGCGGCGCACTGGCCCGAGGGACGCTTCTCGGTCCTGGCCGGCTTCGTCGAGCCGGGCGAGTCGTTCGAGGCTGCCGTGGCCCGAGAGGTGGCCGAGGAGGTCGGGATCCGGGTAGAGGGGGCGCGCTACCTGGGCAACCAGCCCTGGCCGTTCCCGTCGTCGGTGATGATCGGCTTCGCCGCCACGACGCGGGAGACGGAGCTGACGGTCGACCCCGTCGAGATGGCCGAGGCGCGATGGGTCACCCGTGACGAGTACCGCGACCTGCTGCGCAGTGCCGCCATCCGCACCCCGAGCGGCATCTCGATCGCCAAGCGCATCATCGAGCACTGGCTCGGCCAGAGCGTCGAGTCGGTCGTGTCCCCGGGGACGGCCACCGCCTTCTGAGCCTCGCGCTCAGCCGGCGAGGCGGGAGCGCACCTCGGCCAGCGAGGGGTTGGTCGCCGCCGAACCGTCGGGGAAGACGACGGTGGGGACTGTGCGGTTTCCGCCGTTGACGTGCTCGACGAAGTCGATGTGCTCCGGGTTGGCCTCGAGGTCGATCTCGGTGAACGGCACGCCCTCGCGGCGCAGCTGGCCCTTCAGACGGGTGCAGTAGCCGCACCACGTCGTCGTGAACATCGTGATGGAGCCCTCGTCGGGCGTGACCTGGCTGGTCTCGGACATCGATACCTACTCGTCTTCCACTGGTCGTTCGCGGGCTGATGCCGGCGTTGGGGACGGGCCGGACGGGCGTCGTCCCTCGATGCAAGGATGACCCCATGGCCAAGCACGGCGCAAAACGACCCCCGAAGATGGACCTCGAGGTCTACGACGCCGAGGTCCGTCGTCTGCAGGCCGAGCTCGTCGCCTTCCAGGAGTGGGTGCGCGCCACGGGCCAGCGGGTCGTCGTCGTCTTCGAGGGGCGCGACGCGGCCGGCAAGGGGTCCGCGATCAAGCGGATCACCGAGTACCTCAGCCCGCGCGTCGCCCGCATCGCCGCCCTGCCCGCGCCGACCGACCGCGAGAAGACGCAGTGGTACTTCCAGCGCTATGTCGCCCACCTGCCCGCGGCTGGCGAGATCGTGCTGTTCGACCGGTCCTGGTACAACCGGGCGGGCGTCGAGCGAGTCATGGGCTTCTGCACCGACGAGCAGTACGACCGCTTCCTGGAGCAGGCGCCGGTCTTCGAGCAGATGCTGCTCGACGACGGCGTCATCTTGCGCAAGTACTGGTTCAGTGTGTCCGACGTCGAGCAGGAGCGCCGCTTCCGCAGCCGAGCCAAGGACCCCATGCGCCAGTGGAAGCTCTCGCCGATGGACCTCGAGTCGATCACCCGGTGGGAGGACTACTCCGAGGCCAAGGACATCATGATGGCCGCGACGAGCACCGACTGGGCGCCGTGGTTCGTCGTCGAGTCCGAGGACAAGCGCCGCTCGCGGGTCAACGTCATGCACCACCTGCTCAGCACCATCCCGCACGCCGAGGTGGCCCCCGACGTGCCGCCCATCCCCAATCGCCCGGCTCCGCGCGGTTACGAACGCCCGCCGCAGCACGAGCAGAACTACGTGCCCGACCACGCCTCGAGCGTGCTGGCCACCTCGAAGGGTGATCGCTCCTGAGCGCAGTACCGTCCGCCGACCAGATCCTCGACGGTCTCGACCCGGAGCAGCGTGAGGTCGCGCTCGCCCCGCCGGGGCCGCTCTGCATCCTCGCGGGTGCCGGCACCGGCAAGACCCGGGCCATCACGCATCGCATCGCGTATGCCGTGCACTCCGGCGCGCAGCAGCCGCAGCGCGTGCTCGCGCTGACCTTCACGGCGCGCGCCGCCGGCGAGATGCGCACGCGCCTGCGCGGACTCGGGGTGCAGGGCGTGCAGGCCCGCACCTTCCACGCCGCCGCCCTGCGCCAGCTGCACTTCTTCTGGCCGCAGGCCATCGGGGGCGCCGCCCCTGAGGTCATGAGCCACAAGGCGGCCGCCGTCGCCGAGGCGGCCAGCCGGCTGCGGCTGCAGTTCGACCGCACCACGGTGCGCGACCTCGCCGCCGAGATCGAGTGGGCCAAGGTCAACCTGCTCACCCCGCAGTCGTATGCCGCCCGCGCCCGCGAGCAGCGCCGCGAGCCCCCGGGCCTCGACCTCACGGCCATGGCTCGCCTCTTCGAGGCCTACGAGGAGGTCAAGCAGCGTCGCGGGGTCATCGACTTCGAGGACGTCCTGCTGCTCACCGTCGGCATCCTCGACGAGCGCGAGGACATCGCCCGCACGGTGCGCGGCCAGTACCGCCAGTTCGTCGTCGACGAGTACCAGGACGTCAACGACCTGCAGCAGCGGCTGCTCGACCAGTGGCTCGGGGAGCGCAAGGACCTCTGCGTCGTCGGCGACCCGGCGCAGACGATCTACTCGTTCACCGGGGCCAGCCCGCGACACCTCATCGGCTTCCCCCAGCGCTTCCCCGGCGCCCAGGTGGTTCGGCTCGTCCGCAACTACCGCTCCACCCCCCAGATCGTCGCCCTCGCCAACACGATCGTCGCCTCGGGCACGCAGGCCGCGCGCGACGGCGCGGTGCGCCTGCGTGCCCAGGGCGAGCCCGGTCCGGCGCCGGAGCTGACGAGCCACCCCGACGACCCCGCCGAGGCGGCGGCCGTCGCCGAGCGCATCCGTGCCCTCGTGGCCGGCGGCCACCCCGCCGCAGAGATGGCGATCCTCTTCCGGACGAATGCCCAGTCCGAGGCGTTCGAGTCGGCACTGACCGACGTCGGCGTGCCCTACCTCGTGCGCGGTGGTGACCGCTTCTTCGCCCGCAAGGAGGTGCGCGACGCGATCCTGCTGCTGCGCGGAGCGGCCCGCAGCGACGACGGTGACAAGCCGCTGGGCGAGATCGCCCGCGACGTCATCACCGGAGCCGGGTGGTCGCACGAGCCACCGTCGGGCAGCGGGGCCACGCGCGAGCGCTGGGAGTCTCTGACCGCGCTCGCGACCCTCGCCGACGACATCGCGGTTGCCGCTCCCGAAGCCCGCCTCCCCGAGCTCGTCGCCGAGCTGGACCGGCGCGCGGCTGAGCAGCACGCCCCGGCGGTCCAGGGCGTGACGCTGGCCAGCCTGCACGCGGCCAAGGGCCTCGAGTGGGACACCGTCTTCCTCGTCGGTGCCTCCGACGGGCTCATGCCGATCTCGATGGCGGAGGGGCCCGATGCCATCGAGGAGGAGCGGCGCTTGCTCTACGTCGGTCTGACCCGAGCCCGCAAGCAGCTGCTCATCTCCTGGTCCGGCGCCCGCACTCCCGGGGCGCGAGCGACTCGACGCGTCTCGCGTTTCCTCGCACCGGCGGCCGACATCCTTGGTCAGGGCGCCCGCAGCGAGGCCCGCGCCGGCGGGTCCAAGCGGGCCGTCCCCAAGGTCGCGCGGGTCGCGCACTGCCGTGGATGCGGGGCCGAGCTGGTCTCCGCCGCGCAGCGCAAGACGGGCCGGTGCGACGACTGCCCACCCACCTACGACGAGGCGACGTTCGAGCGACTGCGCACGTGGCGGCTGGCCGTCGCGCGCGAGGCCAGCGTGCCGGCATACGTCGTGTTCACGGACGCGACGCTGACGGCGATCGCCGAGAGCGCCCCGACCGACGAGGGTGGGCTCTCGGTCATCAGCGGGGTCGGCGCGCGCAAGCTCGAGCAGTACGGCGGCGACGTCCTCGCCATCCTGGCCGGCGCAAACCCACAAGATCTTATCGAAAGCGACTCTCCCGCAAAGGAATCCGCCGGTTGATCGGTCTTGCTGAAAAGAAGTTGGGAAAAGTTCGTTAAATCAGTTGTTCGCCCGCGAGCGCCACTTGTACCCTTGACGAAGTCAAGCCCAGTGGTCTCGGTGGCCAGCTGGGACCCGTGAGCAGAAGTGAGGAGGTCGGCCTGATGGACAACACCACGATGACGATGAACGCAGTCTCCTGCGTCCTTTCCGTGCGTCTGCGGCCGACCACCGGCGAGGTCCGCCTCGCGGCGACCCACGCTCCGGAGCAGGGGACCACTGTGTCCGCCGGCGCCCCCATGGGCGGCCGCCTCGCCGACTTCCGGTCCCCGATCCAGGGAGACGTCTCGGTCGCCGGCCTCACGTTCGCCCCCGCCTACAAGCCCATCGATGTCGTTCGCTCCCGCTCTGGGAGGCCACCGGTCTGACCAGACCCGAAGCCTCACCTCCAGGCCGCGAACCCGACATCACCGGGTCCGCGGCCTTCGTGTTTCTCCGGGGAGTCTCCCGGCCGATCGCCGCTCCACACGCACCACCGACACCGCCAGACGAGCACCCGACCGGGTGCCTGACCGATCAGGGACACAGATGACTCCCCGGATGCCGAGCAGCAGGACCGAGACGCGCACCACCGGTGCCGGTCTTCGGACCAGACCAGACACGAGTGAGCAGGGGCGCCCCACCACGGGCGCCCAGGAGACGGAGGTGAGAACGATGCAGCTGAGTGAACTGCTCGACCTGAGAGAGGAAGCCGAACAGGTCGGCGAGACCATTCCGTGCCGCGACTACGACGCGGAGCTCTGGTTCGCCGAGCGGCCCGAGGACGTCGAGTTCGCGAAGACGCTCTGCGGGCTCTGCCCCGCGCGCGTCCAGTGCCTCGCCGGCGCCCTCGAGCGCCAGGAGCCATGGGGCGTCTGGGGCGGGCAGCTGCTCGTTCAGGGCGCCGTGGTCGCTCGCAAGCGGCCGCGTGGCCGGCCGCGCAAGCATCCCGTGGCTGCCTGAACCTGCGTGACCACGCATGACCCAGACGCCAACGGCCAACAACGACAACCCATTTCACAGACCAGGAGATCGTCATGAACCAGCTCGAGATGCTGGCTCGCGACCGGATCAACCAGCGCAGTCAGCGTCAGGACCGCAACGGCATTCGCCGCAGCGCCCGGCTGATCGCCCAGGAGATCCGCGCCAGTCGACGCCACAGCGAGAAGTGAACGACCGCGCCACGAGGCGCGTTGCAGGACAACTGAATCGAGTGAGCGAGCCGCGGGTGACGCGCACGTCACCCGCGGTTCCTCATGTCTCGGTGCGAGTCACCCACCCCTGAGGGTTCGCCTCCCTGACCTGCTGCCGTGATAACCGCACGGGTGGATACTGCCGGTGAGGACAAGGAGAACGCCGTGGACACCGCCAGCGACGCCGAACCACCCGGGCAGCCGCTGGTCTGCGCCACGTGTGGGGCGACCCCCTCCGTGCCCGAGCAGCCCGCGGCCCGTATGACGTGGAGCCGCAGCACCGAGGGCGGCCGCACGACGTGGACCTGCGAGCGGTGCAGCCGAGAGAACGCCCGGTCCATCGAGGGCAAGCTGGACCCCGCCTGGTGGTGACCCAGCGCCGGACGCGAGGACCCGTCAGTCGTCGCCCACGGGGGGCAGGTCGGCCCCGGGCAACAGCTCGTCGACGATGGCGCGGCCGTGCACGGTGCCGCCGAGCTGGCTGAGCACCCCGATGCCTCCACCCCAGACCCGGTGGATCAGGAGGTACTCCCGTGGCAGGTTGAGCTTGTAGGCGACGGCGTAGTTCGGCTGTCGGGGGTCGTTGATGTGGGCGAAGACCCCACGCAGCCAGTCCCGGCTGAAGGTGAAGGTGTCGTCGCGGAACGGCGCCATGAACGGCTCGAGGTAGTCGAGGAGCCGATGCGGGTCGAGGTCGATGTTCGGCTTGACGAAGCCGATGCCCCGCAGCCCCTCGAGAACGTCCTCGGCGCTGCCCTCGAGGCCGGTCGTCAACAGGGGACCGATCTCCGGCGGCATGCCCTCGGGCAGGCGGTTGACGGCGCCGAAGTCGATGACGCCGAGGCGCCCGTCGGGCGTGATGCGGAAGTTGCCGGGGTGAGGGTCGGCGTGCAGCAGGCCGGCGCGGGCCGGCCCGGCCAGGAGGAAGCGCAGGTAGAGCTGGGATGCGGTGTCGCGCTGCTCCTGGGTGCCGCCGGAGATGATCTGCGACAGGGGGAGCCCGTCGAGCCACTCGGAGACGATGACGTGCTCGCGGCCCTCCACGACCTGGGGCACCGCGAAGTCGGGGTCGTCCTCGAAAGCCGCCGCGAACGTCGCCTGCGACTCGGCCTCGAGCCGGTAGTCGAGCTCCTCGGCCATCCGGTCGCGAAGCTCGTCGAGGATCGGCCCGAGCTCGATGCCCGGGACCCAGCTGCCGGCGACCTTGGCGACCCGGCTGATCTGGCGGATGTCGCTCATCAGGGCGGCGCCTGCACCGGGGTACTGCACCTTGACGGCGACGTCGCGGCCGTCCTTCCAGACGGCGCGGTGCACCTGGCCGATTGAGGCGGAGGCCACCGGGTGGTCGTCGAAGCTCTCGAACTTGCTGCGCCACCTGGTGCCGAGCTGGGTGCGCAGCACGCCGTGGACTGAGCTGGTCGGCATGGGGGGAGCGCTGTCCTGCAGCTTGGTGAGCATGGCCCGGTAGTGGACCGCGAGCTCCTCCGGCAGCGCGGCCTCGAAGATCGACAGGGCCTGGCCGAACTTCATCGCCCCGCCCTTGAGCTCGCCGAGCACCTGGAAGAGCTGCTGTGCGGTGCGCGCCTGCAGCTCCGCGGTGACGATCTCGGCGGGGCGCCCGCCGAGGCGCTTGCCGAGACCCAGGGCGGTGCGCCCGGCGAACCCCAGCGGCACGGAGGCGAGCTTGGCCGAACGGACGACGGCCTTGCGTGGCAGGTCGGTCATGTGCACCTCCTCGGGCGGTGTGGCGGTGTGGCGGTGTGGCGGTGTGGCGGTGGGGCCGGCGGTCTGGCGATCTCTGCGATCGTGCCGGGTCGGCCGTGGATGCGGGAAGCGGCCGTAGTGCAGCGGTGGCCGGTGGCCCGTCGTCGGTGGCCGTCCGTCCTCGACTCTATGTGTACCCGCCGGCGGCGGTGTCACCGCCCATCTGTCCAGCCTTGCACCTTCCGGCGCACCCTGCTGCCACGGTCTCCGCGACGCCTGACGCCCCTCTCACGCGCCGCGGGGAAGTTCACCCCGCACGCGAGGGTCGGCGTCCAGCGCCTCTTCCGGGTGCCGAGCAGGAAGGGCTCCCCGAGCATGCTCGGGGCACAGCGGGTGCGTGGGCCAGCGCCGGTGGTCCATCCGCGGCCAAGGCAGGCTCACCTCGACGGAGACGCCGGGAGGAGGTGAGTGACCCTCGAGCACCCCGCTCACGAGAAGCGAGACGGTGCCGACGACGATGTGGGTCGCCCCGGGCGGGATCGGATCGTGGACGCCCTCGGGTGGGCCGGCCAGCGCGAGGGGCCGGCCCGGAGCGGCCTGGCTCATCACGGTGGGCCAGGCCGCGTCGCGGTCGGTTCGGTGCCGGTCGAGGCACCAGAGACAGGGGGCGCCGGGGGAGCCGTCGACGAGCGGGCCGACGGTGGTGCGTGGTCCGGCGGACGCCACGGGCAGGTGCGCGACGCCGTGACGGAGCCAGACGTCGCCGCGCCGGGGGTCGACCACGGGGGAGCCGACCAGCACGACAAGGTCAGGCCTGGGGTGGTGCGGCGCCGCCACGGCGCGGTCGACGGCCACGCGGCCGTGCACGACGGTCAGTCCGCTCTGGCCGAGGGCCTCTGCCAGCCGGGATGCGAGGTCACCGCAGCCGTCGACGACGACACGGCGTCGTGCTGTCGGGTGCCTCGTGCGGTGGTACGGGCCGCGGTCGGTGAGGAGCCCGAGGCTGCTGGCCAGCTCGAGCAGGGCCCGCCAGCGCTCCGGGCCGATGCCCGACTCGGCGGCCAGCCGGTCCGTGGAGGCGAGCGGCAGGGACCCGTCGAGGCGGCCGAGCAGGGCGGCCTCGGCGTCACTGACCCCGGTGACCACGGGACCTCCGGGGAGCACGCCGAACTGGACCTCGCCGCGTCGTCGCATCAGGGGCCGCAGCCAGACCGGGACGCACGGATGGGGTGGGACGGTTGCAGGGGACATCAGACCTCCGGACCCGGTGGCGCCATCAGCGGCCGCCACCCTCGGTCGTCAGGCTGGCACCCGTACCGCCGGGCGCGCGGGCGTCGTCCACAGCCCCGACAACCAGCGCCGGGGGTGGCGGTGCCCGGACGCACGAGGGGGCGGGACCGTGAGGTCCCGCCCCCTCGACTGCGGCGTCAGCGACGCCGCCGCGACCCGGTCAGGCCTTGCCCAGAATGCGGTTCAGGTTGGTGCCACAGACGGGGCACTGTCCCTTGGCCATGCGGCGACCGTTGTCGGAAACGACAACCTTGCCCTCGGCCTCGCGCTTCTCCTTGCACTTCACGCAGTAGAACTCGCCCTTGTAGGTCTCGTCAGCCATTGGTGTCTCCTTGTAGACGGCACCCATCCGACGGGCACCTCGACTCGTTCAACCCTAAGGCACGCTGAGCACGAAGTCGTGCTCATCCCCGCTTGGCGCGCCCCTGCGGCGTGCGGTAGGACGCGCGGGCGCCAGGCTCGGCGTGTCGTGTCCTCGGCGTGCTGCGACCCGTTGTCCCCGCCCTGGCCTACCCTGCCCTCATGACGACGGTTCGGCGTGAGGTGGTGCAGACGGTGGTCGACGGCGTCACCGTCGAGGTCCGCCGCAGCGCCAACCGTCGCCGCACCGTGTCGGCCTACCGCCAGGAGGGGCGCCTCGTCGTCCTCGTGCCGGCGCGGATGAGCCGGGCCGAGGAGGGGGAGTGGGTGCGCACCATGGTCGCGCGCGTGGCCGCCTCCGAGCAGCGGCGCCAGCGCACCGACGGCGACCTCGAGCAGCGAGCCCTCGCCCTTTCGCGTGAGCACCTCGGCGGCCGGGCCGTGCCCGCGAGCGTGCGCTGGGTGTCCAACCAGAACTCCCGATGGGGTTCGTGCACCCCAGCGGAGGGCTCGATTCGCTTGTCGGACAAGCTTCGTGGCATGCCGGCCTGGGTTGTCGACTACGTCCTGCTCCATGAGCTCGCCCACCTGCTGCAGCCCGGTCACGGACCCGACTTCTGGCGGCTGCTCAGCAGCTACCCTCGCCTGGAGCGCGCGCGGGGCTACCTCCAGGGCGTGTCCGCGGCAGCCGGGCTCGAGCTCAGCGACGACTGAGCCCACGCCGGCGGGGCGCTCAGGGCATACGAGCACGTATGCCGTGTCGGCGCCCGTGGTGGCCCGTGACGCTCAGCAACGGTGCAGCCGCAGAGCCGCTTGGACGAGCGGGCGCAGCTCGTCACGCGTGCCCTCGGGAAGGGCGTCCACGGGCCACCAGCGCACGTCGAGCGACTCCTCGCTGACGGCAGCCCGGGCCGTCCGCGGTACCACAGCCGCGAAGCGGACGTCGAGGTGCTCCCGGCATGTCCCGAAGGCGCCGGCCAGGACGTGTCGATCGAGCTGGACGATCTCCGGCAGCGCCGAGATGTCCGGTATGCCGGACTCCTCACGAGCCTCTCGGGTCGCAGCGTGCCACACCGAGGGGTCGCCGGGCTCGAAGTGGCCGCCGAGCTGGAACCACTCGCGGGCGCGCCGGTGCAGGGTCAGCAACGCCGATCCACCATCCTCGTCCAGCACGATGACGCTGCCGGTGAGGTGCGACGGCGGCCCGGCCTTGCTCATGGCGTCGGGGTGGGCACCCAGGTGCTCGAGGAAGTCGAGGCGCAGCCCTTCCTGTTCCTCGTCCGGGGCCGTCCACGCCTCGAGGCGGCGCACGGCGTCGGTGTGCAGCCGCCGCCAGTGGGCGGCCTCCGGTGCCTGGGTGCCGGCGGGGGAGGCCGCCGTCACCGGGGGGGTTCCGTGCCGCCGTCGGAGTCGTCACCCGGGGCGTCGCCCGAGCCACCACGCTCCCGGTCGGCCTGCTCGAGGATGTCCTGCAGCACCGAGTCGAGGTCCGCGCCCAGCCCGTCGCCCGGGGCGTCGGCCGCTCCGACACCCGCGGCGGGGTTCTTTGTCGGCGCGTCGCCGGTGGCGCGCTCGACGAAGCCGATCAGGTCGTCGAGGTCGGCCGACGTCGGGACGAGGTCAGGGTGCGCCCAGCGGCCGTCGCGCAGGGTCGCGCCGCCGGTGCTCTCGAGGGCAGCCCAGAGGTTGGCCGCGTCGCGCAGCCGCCGCGGGCGCAGCTCGAGCCCGACGAGGCCGGCGAAGGTCTTCTGCGCAGCGCCTCCGACGCGGCGGCGGCGGATCGTCTCGGCCAGCGCCGCCGACTGCGGCAGGTGCCTCGCGGTGGTGCGGTCCGTGACGTGGTCGACCCAGCCCTCGGCCAGGGCCAGGAGCGTCTCGAGGCGGTCGAGGGCCGCGCGTTGAGCGGGCGTCGGCTGCGGCCGGAACAGGTTGCCCTGCAGGGCCGAGCGCAGCGCCTCCGGGTCCGATGGGTCGATCGTCGAGAGGGCGGACTCGATGGCGTCGGTGTCGATGGTGATGTTGCGGGCATAGTCGGAGACCGCCGACAGCAGCTGGGGGCCGAGCCACGGCACTTCGGCGAAGAGGCGGACGCGCGCCGCCTCGCGGACGGCGAGGTAGAGGCGGACCTGCGCGACGTCGATCTCGAGCGACTCGGCGAGCTGGGCGACGTTGCCGGGCAGGAGGGCGACGACGCCGGGCTCGGTGAGGGGCAGGCCGACCTCGGTGCCGCTGACGACCTCGGTCGCGAGGGTGCCGACGGCCTGACCCAGCTGGGCGGCGAACATCTGGCGGCTGAGGTTGCCCAGCATGGGCGCCCACTGCTCGATCATCTGGGAGGGGTCGAAGCCCTCCGGGAGCCCCTCCGGCAGGGCGTCGCCCAGTGCCTCAGGCCCGAGCTCGCTGACCTGCTTGCGCATGGCGTCGGACGTCGCGGCCGTGACGCCGTCGGAGACCGGCTCGATGAGCTCGAACCAGCGCGGCATCGTTGCCTCGACCCACTCTGCGCGGCTGAGGCCGGTGGCCCGCCAGGCCGGCGGAGCGAGCGTCGTCTGCTCGTCGAGCCACAGCGTGGCGACCGCGACGGCATCGGCCACCTCCCGGGTGGCCGCATCGTCGTGGACGTCGTTTCCCTCGACGGTCATCACGTGCCGGCGGGCGACCTCGGTGGCCAGGTCACGCGAACCCGTGGGCGACTGCTGGGCGGCCATGAAGGTGCCCAGCTGGGCGCGCATCGCGGCCTGGGTCGCCGGGTCCTGGGGGTCGACGCCCATGCTGCGCATCGCCTCGGCGAGCTCGGGGTTGTCGGCGGCCTCGCCGAGGACCTTCTCGAGCATGGCCCCGAGGTCGGAGGGGTCCATGCCGCCGAGATCGGGCAGGCCGGGAAAGCCCCCACCGAGCCCGCCACCAGCGCCCGGGCCGACGCCCCCGCCGAATCCGGCACCGAAGCCCGCCGGGCCGGAGCCGCTCCCGGGGGAGCCGGCCGAGGGGCGGTTCAGCGGCAGCCCGAACGGGGAGTCACCGGGGTCGCGCCCGGATCCGCTCTCCCCGACATCCTTGCCGCGCGTGCCTTCCTGACCGGTCTCGTCCTGGTCGTCGCCGGGCTCGTCGTCCCGGTCGCCGCTCGTGTCGTCACCGCGTCCACGGTCGTCGGCCATGACTGCTCATCCCCACTCGAACGATTTCCTCTGCGGCCGGATGGCCGCATACCAAGACAACCACGGATCGCTCCGGTTGGTTCCCTGCCCCTGCGGTCCGAGGCGCTCGGCCGACGGGACACGGGGGCCGGCGGAGCGGCATACGATTGCCGTCGTGACTGTCACCCTTGCCGAGATCCGCGAGACGCCCCTGTCGGTGGACGAAGTGCTCGCCAGCGTGTCCTCGGCCCGGGCCGGCGGGGTGTGCCTCTTCGTGGGGACCGTCCGTGACCACGACGGCGCCCACGGGGCTCAGGACGGCGCTCACGACGCCGAGCCGGGATCCGACCCTACGGTCACCGCCCTCGACTACTCCGCCCACCCGCAGGCGGTCGAGGCGGCGCGCGCCCTCGCCGACCGGCTCGCGGCCGACGGCCGAGCCGTGCGGCTCGCCGTCGTGCACCGGGTCGGCCACCTCGAGGTGGGCGATCTCGCCGTCGTCGTCGGGGTGAGCGCCGAGCACCGCGGCGAGGCCTTCGACGTCTGCCGCGAGCTCATCGACGAGTTCAAGGCTACGGTCCCGATCTGGAAGCACCAGAGGTTCGCCGACGGCGCCGACGAGTGGGTCGGCCTTCCATGAGGACGATCAAGCGCGTGCCGGAGCAGCCCGCCGATACCGACCTGCCGACGCGCGCCGACGTGCTGGAGGCCGATCAGCGCGGCAGGTTGAGCCGGGGCAACAAGCTCGTCCTAGCGCTGTTCTTCCTCTTCCTCGCCGTCATGGTCGTCGGCTCGGTCGTCCACCTGCCGTATGCCGTGATGAGCCCCGGTCCCACCCAGGACACCCTGGGCAGCTCGGGTGACAAGAAGGCGCCGATCATCGCCGTCTCGGGGCTGCCCACCTACCCGACCGACGGTGCCCTGCGGTTCACGACCGTCCGGGTCGAGGGGGGGCCGGGCTATCCGGTCGACGCGTGGGACGTCCTGCAGGCCTGGGTCGACCCGGCCCGTGACGTCCTCCCGGTCGACCAGGTCTTCGACCCGCAGGTCACCCAGGAGCAGGTGGCGGAGGAGAACGCCATCCAGATGGAGGGCTCGCAGGAGGAGGCGACCGCCGTGGCCCTGCGCGCCATCGGCAAGGACGTCCCGACCCACGTGGCCATCGCGGGCATCACCGACACGTCCAAGGCCAAGGGTCTGCTGCAGGTCGGCGACCGGCTCGAGCGCATCGGCGACGTCGCCATCACGACGACCCAGACGGTGCGCGACGCCCTCCAGAAGGCCTCGCCCGGTGACGGCGTCTCCATGACGGTGACCCGCAAGGGCAAGGAGCAGACCGTGCAGGTCCCGACCATCACGGGACAGGGGGGCCGCACGGCGCTTGGGGTCCTGCTCGGCCTCGACCACGACTTCCCGGCCAAGGTCACCGTCGATGCCGGCTCCATCGGAGGACCCTCGGCCGGACTTATGTTCTCGCTCGGCATCTACGACAAGCTGACCCCCGGACCGCTCGCAGGGGGCCGTCAGATCGCCGGCACCGGCACCATCGACGACGAGGGGACCGTGGGCCCCATCGGGGGCATCCGGCAGAAGCTGGCGGGCGCGCGCTCCGACGGGGCCCAGTACTTCCTGGCGCCCGCGGGCAACTGCGACGAGGTGGTCGGGCACGTGCCCGACGGGCTCGACGTCTTCAAGGTCGGCACCTTCGACCAGGCGCGCACGGCCGTCGAGGCCATCGCCAAGGGGCGGACCGGCTCGCTGCCGCGCTGCTGACGCTCGGGCCGTCGACCGTCACGTCGACCGCGACGGCAACCCCGTCAGTCCTCGAAGGTCGCCTTCAGTGCCTCCACGAGACCCGGCGCGATGTCCTTGCCCGTGGCCACCGCGTCGTCGGAGTCGTGGTCACGCTGCCGGAGCAGGCAGATCGAGGACCCGTCGCGCAGGACCGCCACGACGAGCCGCACGTCCTTGCGGTCGGGGTGCGCGGCCAGCTGGTCCACCGCGTCCTCACCGTGCGAGGGGAGGTCACGTTCGGCCTCGGGCGGCACGACCATCCGTTCGATGGCGAAAGCGCAGCCGTCGACCTCGTCGGGCCAGGCGAGCCGCCCGAGCAGCGTCTCGAGCGAGCTCGTCGTGGGCAGACCCTCCTGCTCGATCGCGGTGAGGGCGCCGTCGGCCAGGTCGGACGGACCCATCTGCTGACGCAGCTGCGGCTCGCGCTCGAGCAGGTCGGCCGTGCGCACGAGCGCGAAGAGGCGGGCCGGCTGGTCCCAGCCGGAGGCCGCGACATGGCGCTCGGTATCGAGCGCGGCGATGGCGAGGGGGTCGATGACAGGCTGCGAGGTCACGACCCCATGCTGCCGTATGCCGTCGCCGCCGTCCGTGCCGGTCGGACGCCCCCCGGGCCCGCCGGCGTCCTGGCCCGGACACAGCCCGTCCACAGCGGTCCCGTCCGCAGCCCTGGCGGCCCTTGTATCGTGCCGGTCACGTTGCTGCCGCACTCCGGGGTACTCGCGCGGCGCCGGGTTATGGTTGCCGCAGACGGCTCCAGGGGGCCGTCCCGGGTCCGCCCGACCACCTGCCCGCCCCAGCATGCAAGGCACTCCACGTGAGCGACAGCAACTTCGGCCCACCGCCGGGCAACTTCAACGACGACGACTCCGGCACGCCCCGGCGTCCCGAAGGTGCGGCCCTGCCGCCGACTCGGCGGCCACTGGTGACCTCTCTCGTCGTGGCCGCGGCCCTCCTCGTGGTCATCGCGATCGCCGCACAGTTCTGGACCGAGGTGCTCTGGTACCAGTCGGTCGGCTTCGCCGGCGTCTTCACCACCCAGATCGTCACCAAGATCCTGCTGGGCCTGCTCGGCGGCCTGCTGACGGCCGCGATGGTCTGGTCCAGCATCCACTTCGCCTACCGCAACCGGCCCATCTACGCCCCGTCGCCGGACACCCAGGCGATGGAGCACTACCGCCAGCTCGTGGAGCCGATGCGGCGTACCGCGACGATCGCGGCGCCGCTGGCCGTCGGCCTCTTCGCCGGCCTGTCGGCTGCCACCCAGTGGGACACCTTCCTGCTCTGGCGCAACGGCAGCCCCTTCAACTCCAAGGACGCCGAGTTCAGCCTCGACATCGGCTTCTTCGTCTTCGACCTGCCGTGGATCAACTTCGTCGTGGCGTTCCTGACGATGATCCTCGTCATCGGCTTCATCACGGCCGCGTTCACGCACTACCTCTACGGCGGCATCGTCGTCGGCAACAAGATGCGCTCCACCCAGTCCGCCCGGGTGCATCTCTCGGTGATCGCCGCGGCCCTCGTGCTCGTGCGCGCCGTCGCCTTCTGGGTCGACCGATACAACCTGGCCACCGCCCAGTCGACGAAGATCACCGGCATCCAGTACACCGAGTCGCACGCCATCATCCCGACCAAGGGCATCCTCGCCGTCGCGGCCGTCATGTGCGCGATCCTCTTTCTCACCACCATCTGGACACGATCCTGGCGCCTGCCACTCGTCGGCGTCGCGGTCCTGGCGGTCATCGTCGTCGCCGTGGGTGGCATCTACCCGGCGCTGGTGCAGTCGCTCAAGGTCGTCCCGTCCGAGAAGTCCCTCGAGATCCCGTACATCCAGCGCAACATCAACGCGACACGGGCGGCATACGGCTTCGACAAGATCATGCCCTCCTCCTACGACACCAAGACGGTGGCGGCGCCGGGGCAGCTGCGCGGCGACGCAGCCACGGTGCCAGGCATCCGCCTGATCGACCCCAACGTCGTGGGCCCGACCTTCAAGCAGCTCGAGGCGAGCAAGGGCTACTACCAGTTCGCGGACGTCCTCGACGTCGACCGCTACCAGATAGACAGCAAGTCCCAGGACACCGTCATCGCCGCCCGCGAGCTCGACCTGCGGGGGGTGCCCGAGGCCCAGCGCAACTGGCTCAACGACCACACCGTCTACACCCACGGCTACGGCGTCGTGGCGGCCAAGGGCAACACCCGAGAGAGCGACGGTCGCCCCACGTTCTTCGAGTCGCAGATCGGGACGGAGGGTGCGCTCGGCAAGTACGAACCGCGCATCTACTTCGGTGAGAGCTCGCCGGAGTACTCCGTCGTGGGTGGCAACAAGCAGGAGTTCGACTACCCGGACCCGAAGGGCACCGGGCAGATCAACTACACGTACGAGGGCAAGGGCGGCGTCCAGCTCGACGCCGTCAAGCGTCTCGCCTATGCCGTGAAGTACCGCGAGATCAACTTCCTGCTCTCCGACGCCGTGACCAACGACTCGCGCGTGCTCGACCACCGCACCCCTCGGGAGCGCGTGCAGCGGGTCGCGCCGTGGCTGACGCTCGACGGCAACGCCTATCCCGCCGTGGTCGACGGGCGGGTGGTGTGGATCCTCGACGGTTACACGACGTCGGCGGACTACCCCTACTCGCAGACGACCACGCTGGACCAGGCCACGGAGGACTCCGTGACGAGCACGCGTACCTCCGTGCGCGCCGTGCAGGCCGGCCAGGTGAACTACGTGCGCAACTCGGTCAAGGCGACGGTCGACGCCTACGACGGCACGGTCTCGCTCTACCAGTGGGACGAGAACGACCCGGTGCTCAAGGCGTGGATGTCGATCTTCCCCGGCACCGTCCAGCCACTCAGCGCCATCAAGGGGTCACTCATGTCGCACCTGCGCTACCCGGAGGACCTCTTCAAGGTGCAGCGCGAGCTGCTCAAGCGCTACCACGACACTGCGGCGTCCTCCTTCTACGGCGGTCAGAACTTCTGGCAGATCCCGGACGACCCGACGCAGTCCACCAACGCGCTGCTCCAACCGCCGTACTACCTCTCGCTCGCCATGCCGGGCCAGAGCAGCCCTGCCTTCTCGCTGACGTCCACGTTCATGCCCACCGGTGACCGCAACGTCCTGTCCGGGTTCCTCGCGGTCGACGGCGACGCCGGTTCGCAGGACGGCAAGAAGTCCGAGAACTACGGCAAGATGCGGCTGCTCGAGACGACGGGCGGGTCCGTCAACGGGCCGGGTCAGGTCTTCAACGACATGCGCACCTCGACCGTCACCTCCAACGACGCCTCCCTGGGTCGGCAGCTGACGCTGGCACAGTTCATCTCGACGACCTCGTCCACGGGCGCCAGCGTCATCTTCGGCAACCAGCTGACCTTGCCGGTCGGCGGCGGACTGCTCTACGTCCAGCCGATCTACGTCCAGGCCCGCTCGAGCGGGTCGGGTACCTACCCCCGGCTCTCGGCCGTCGCCGTGGCCTTCGGCGACAAGATCGCTTGGGCCGGCTCGCTCGACGGGGCACTCAACGACCTCTTCGGTGGCTCCTCGGGAGCACAGGCGGGCGACAACGGGACCACACCGACCCCGGTGCCCACCCCGACTCCCACGCCGGGCAGCACCGCCACGCCGAGCCCGTCGGCCACGACGACGCCTCCTCCCGCCGGGGCGCCCGACGCGGCTGCGCTCTCCAAGGCGCTCAAGGATGCGCAGTCGGCATATGTCGAGGGCGAGGCAGCGCTCAAGCGCGGTGACTTCGCGGCCTACGGCGAGGCACAGTCCAAGCTGAAGGACGCCCTCAAGCGGGCCGCCGACGCCTCTCCGCAGTCGGTGCCCACCAAGGCTCCCTGAGCAGGAGATGCTGGAGACGACCTGTGGCAGTGCGCGAATCGCGTGCTGGCACAGGTCGTTTCCCTGTTTGCACCCTCTTTGACCGGTCCTGTCCGAGTAGGCAGGTCGCTCGATTTGGTCCTGCGTGAGGTTTCGCGTAACGTTGCTCTTGCCGACGCGGGGTGGAGCAGCTCGGTAGCTCGCCGGGCTCATAACCCGGAGGTCGCAGGTTCAAATCCTGCCCCCGCTACGAACGCGTGTGCAGTCGAAAGCCCCTCAGGTTCGCCTGAGGGGCTTTCGCCGTTCCCCGGCACAATGCCCGTACTTCACCGATGCCATGCCGGGCCGGAGCTCAGCGGCGCGGTCCCACGCCGTGCAGCAGGGTGTCGCTGACGAGGGTGGCCAGCGCTTCGGGATCCTGGGCGCTCGCATCAGCCTCGACCGCCCGGCCGGCTACGCGCGCGTCATCGTCAACCCCGTCGCGCCGTCCGACATCACGACGAACCTTCTCCTGTTCGGCGGGGCATCCCTCGTCGCGCAAACCTGGCACCGCGCGACCTGCTGGACGACGTCCCCCACCGCAGCTGGTTGCGCTGTCCGCCATCGTCGGTGGATCCGGGCTGACGTTCGAAGCCCGCGTACGTCGCGCAGGTCGTCGTCGCCGCGATAATCGTGACTCTCGCCGTGGTCGAGCAGCGTCACCCGGTCGAGGACGTACCTGCGAGGTCGATCCACTCGAACCCGAGCAGACGATCGCCGGCATCTCCTCCACAGGGCGGGTAGGCGCGGCACGGAGATCCCACCGGCACCCCAAGGGGCTCACAGCCTGGTTGGCCACACTGGGGCCTGCGCTTTCCGGACCGACGACAAGGATGCTGAGTGAAATCACGACCTCACCGTGACCGGCGACCCGCCGCAGCGGGCCGCCGGCCCTCACAGGGGAGGCTCCGCGACCGGCTCGCCCTCGCCGCCGTCACCATCGCGACCCTGCTCGTCGGAGCCGCGCCCGCCGTCGGCCAGTCGATCAGCGACGGGGCTGCGGTGTACGTCGCCGGGCCGGCGGCCACCGTGCTCAGCGCCGACTCGCACGGGCAGGGTCGCCTCGTCGAGGCGTTCGGCGACGTGCGCCGAGCGCGCAACATCGCCGTCATCGTCCCCGGCGTGGGCTGGACGGGCCCGCTGCTCAGTGATGAACATGGTGCGGGACGCCGACATCCGGCCGTGCAGGCTCGCACCCTTCTCGCCGAGATGGAGCGGTCGGCTCCCCGCACGCCGGCCGCGGTGGTGGTGTGGGTCGACTACGACGCGCCGGCCGGACTCGACGCCGACGCCGCTCGCTCGGACCGCGCCGTCGAAGGCGCCCCTCGGCTGGCCGCGTTCGTCGACCACCTCTCGCGGTCGGCAAGGGTCAGCGTGGTGTGCCACAGCTACGGCTCGGTGGTCTGTGCCCACGCCGCACCACACCTGCACATCCCGGCCCTCGTCGTCATCGGTTCGCCGGGGATGGACGTGTGGAGCCGGTCCGACCTGCACACGCCAGCGACCGTGTGGGCCGGCATCGCCCCCGACGACCCGATCGGGATGGTCCCCCACACCCGCGTCGACGGTTTCGGCCACGCCGCCGACCCCACCGCCCCCGGCTTCGGCGCGAAGCCACTGCCGGTCGACGCCGCCGACGGGCACAACGGCTACCTCGTCGCCGGCACGGGTTCACTGCACGCGATCGCACAGATCGCGACCGGCCATGGCTCGACCGTCGCCTCACCTACCGGGAGCGGCGGCGTACCCAGACCACCGGTCCTGCCCTGAGGCATCCGGGGCCAGCGGCGGTCGCTCCAGCCGCCACGTGCGCTCGTCAAGTCTGCTGCCAGAGCCGGTGTTGATCGGATGACACCGATGGCAAGGGTGCGGCAGTCTTGGAGGTCGGAGTGCCGCGTCCGGTGGCACCCTGCTCCGGGGAGGTGGAGGTGAGCGCGGAGGCCGGTGGACCCAGCGCCTTCATGGCGACGCGCGTCGGTCGTTTGTCCCGCCGCATCGCACGAAGCAACCCGTCAGGACTGCTCTATGGCGCCATCATCACCGGCGCGGTCATGAGCGCGACGGGCAACCACGCGCCCTCCACCGCCCGCGTCATCGTGGCCACTGTCTTCGTCCTCGGCGTCTACTGGCTCGCTGACGTCTACGTGCGCGCCTTCGCCGACCAGTTCCTCCACGGGCGGTCTCCGCTTCCGCGCCGGGTGCTGACGGCGGCGCGGCACGAGTCGCGGGTGCTGGTCGGGGGCGCCCCGGCTCTCGTGGTCGCCGCCGTGGCCTCGCTCCTCGGCGCCGGAACGGAGCTGGCCGTCGACCTCGCCCTGTGGCTCACCGTCCTCGAGCTCGGCGCCGTCGGCTACCTCGCCGCACGCTACGTCGGCGCCGGCCGCAGGAGCGCCGCAGGTGAGTCGTTCGCGGCCGCCTTGCTCGGCCTCGTCATGGTCCTGGCCAAGACGCTCCTGCACTGACCCGCAGGGGCGTATGCAGTGGGCGCCCCCGCCCGGCCCGTTGGCGTCGGTGTCAGGCGCAGTCTCGAACGAGCCGGTGGAGGGAGCGCGCGTAGCGGCGGGTCATCCCGCGCTGCGCCCACCGGCCCGCCGGGCCGACAGCCCGCGTCAGGAGCGACCCCGGGCGTGAGAAGGCCTGCACGGTGAACGTCACGGCCCCGACCTCGTCGATCGTGACGACGAAGGACTCCTCTCCCGTCTCCGGGTGACCGGGGAGGGTGCCGTAGGCGAAGCCGCGACTGCGCGGCCCCTCGACGACGTCGACGACGCGTACGGGGGCCCGGAGGCCGAGCGGTCCGAGCCCGAGGCGCAGGTCGGCGACGACGTCCGCAGCCGCTCGAGGGCTCGACGGGGCGACCCGGAGGCCGGCGCCGCGGTGCACGCTCCAGCTCAGGAGCGCCTCGGTCGCGCGGTGGAAGCACCCCGCGCCCTGCCCCACGCCGAGATCCCGGCGCAGGTGGTGGTAGCCCGCGGGAAGATCCCCGGCTCGCACCGTCGCGCCGACCTCGGGATAGGTCAACGCGGCACCTGTCAGCTCAGCGAGCCGGGCACCGGTGAGAAGGGGATGCTGGTCCATGGACCCCAGCATGCCCCGTTCAAGCTGCCGCTCAGCCCAGCTCAACCCGAGAGGCTGCGTACGGGCAGCTCGAACCACCGCAGGTGGTCGAAGTCGACGTTGACGTGGGGCTCCTCAGAGCGCTCGGGCGTCGCAGCGGCAAGCAACCTGCGCGCTTCGTCGAGGTAGCCCGCCAGCGCGCCCTCGCCGGCGCGGTCGAGCTGGGCGGGGTAGCTGAGCCCATCGGGCTCGAAGCTCACCTGGTGCAGGCGCAGGGGCGGCTCGACCGGGCCGTTCCGGTGGCGCCAGAGGCCCGTCGCGGGCTCGAAGTGGTAGTCGCCGAGCAGACGCCACCCGTCGCGGGCGACGATCCGGACGGCCTCGATGACGTAGTCGGCGACGGTGTCGGAGATGAAGTAGTTGAAGTTGACCCGCACCCATCCCGGCTTGATCCCCTCGCACCCGCGCCCGATCTCCCGCTCGAACGCATGGGACCGCTCGAGGTCGATGCCCAGCAGGTAGTGGCCGTAGGGACCGGCGCAGGAGCAGCCGCCACGGGCCTGGATGCCGAAGAGGTCGTTGAGGACGGCGACGACGAAGTTGTGGTGCAGGTAGCGCTCGCGATGCGCGCGCACGACGAAGGAGACGATCGAGAGACGCTCGGCCTGAAGGTTGCCCAGGATCTCGATGGCCGGCTCGCCGCGCCAGGCCTGCACCGCGCGTTGGAGGAAGTAGTCCTCCCGGGCGCGGATCGTCGCCACGCCGACGGCCTGCTTGAGCTTGAAGACAAGCCCTGCCCGGATGGCCTCGATGATCGCCGGGGTGCCGCCCTCCTCGCGATGGGCGGGGTCGGTCAGGTAGTCGTGCGAGTCGGGGTTGACGTAGGCGACGGTGCCGCCGCCGGGCACGTCGGGCACCCGGTTGGCCATGAGCTCGCGACGCACGACGAGGACTCCGGGAGTGCTGGGCCCGCCGATGAACTTGTGCGGGCTGAGGAAGACGGCGTCCTTGTATGCCGTGGGCTCTGCCACGCCGCGGCCGCCGCGGCCGTACATCTCGATGTCGACATAGGGCGCCGCCGCGGCGTAGTCCCAGAACGCCAGTGCGCCGTGCTCGTGCAGGAGGGAGGAGATGGCGTCCGCGTCGGTCACGATGCCGGTCACGTTGCTCGCGGCGGAGAAGGAGCCGATGAGCAGCGGACGGTCGGCGTGCTCGATGAGGCGCCGGCGCAGCACCTCGATGTCGACGTGGCCGTCGAGGTCCTGCGGGATCACGACGACGTCCGCGACGCACTCGCGCCACATCACCTCGTTGGAGTGGTGCTCGTAGGGCCCGATGAAGATGACCGGCCGCTCACCGGCAGGCACGAGATCGCTTGCGTGCCAATGGTCCTCGAAGTTCGACGGGATGCGCAGCCCGAGGATGCCGACGAGCTTGTCGATGGCGCCGGTGCAGCCGGACCCGGCGAAGACCACCACGGTCTCGTCGTCACCGCCGACCGCGTCACGGATGGTGCGTCGGGCGTCCTCGCGCAGCCGGGTCGTCTGCAGGCCGGTACCGGAGCTCTCTGTGTGCGTGTTGGCGTAGCGGGGGAGCACCTCCTCGCGGATGAAGTCCTCGATGAAGCTGAGGCCGCGACCGGAGGCGGTGTAGTCGGCGTACGTGACGCGGCGGGGGCCGTACGGCCCGTGCATGACCTGGTCCTCGCCGATGACGCTCGCACGGATCGTGGCCAGCAGGTCGTCCTGCGATGCTGCACCCATGCATCCAACATAGCGATCAGTGATGCTATCTGCAAAGAGCATAACGCACCGTTACCGAAGTCGTCATGACCCGGCATACCTCCTCTCCGAGCCCGCGGTGACCGAACCGGGCCGGCGCCGGCGGCCGCTACCTGGAGTCGACGATGCAGATCACGGTCCCCGTGCCCCCGGAGGAGTCGGCACTGGTGACGGCGCGGGTCGAGCCATGGCTCGCGCACAACCGGCGCACCGACGCGTCGTCGGTGAAGGCGTTGCGCTCGACGTGCACCACCTTGCCCAGCGCGGAGGCGTCGTCGCAGCCCACAGCCCGTACGTCGTCGCCTGCGACGGCGGTGACGCACTGACCGGTCGTGATGTCCCGGGTGCCGGCATCGCTCGTCAGCGCACGAAACACCAGAAAGGCGAACACCGCCAGGAGCACCCAGCGCAAGCGCTTGATCGTCGGGACGGGGGCTGCCTGTCGGCGCGAGCCGTCGGAGGGCACGTCGGTCACGGGGCGGCTCCTGCCGGGTGGGGCGTTGAGGGGGGCGACGCCGGCGTTCTCCGGGTCCGCCAGGTCGGCGCAGTGATGCGCGGCCCCTCATCATCGCGGCTTCGTCGCATAGGGTCGAGCCCGTGACAGCGATCTCCTACCCGCTCGCCGAACGCAGCCTGCCCAACGGGCTACGCGTCATCGTCAGCGAGGACCACACGGTGCCCAACGTCGCAGTGAACCTCTGGGTCGGTGTCGGCTCGCGGCACGAGTCCCCGGGCCGCACCGGATTCGCCCACCTCTTCGAGCACCTGATGTTCCAGGGCAGCCGCAACGTCGCCTCGGGCGAGCACTTCTCGGCCCTGATGGACGAGGGTGCGCGGCTCAACGCGACGACGTGGTTCGACCGCACCAACTACTTCGAGACGGTGCCGACCGGCGCCCTGGAGCTCGCGCTCTGGCTCGAGGGCGACCGGCACGGCCACCTCCTCGACGCGGTCACCCAGGAGAACCTCGACAACCAGCGCGACGTCGTCAAGGAGGAGAAGCGCCAACGCTACGACAACGTGCCCTACGGCGCGGCGCTCATCGACATCTACGCGACCGTCTTCCCCGAGGACCACCCGTACCACCACCCGACCATCGGCTCGATGGAGGACCTCGACGCCGCCACCCTCGAGGACGTCCATGCGTTCTTCCGGGCGCACTACGGTCCCAACAACACCGTCCTCACGCTCGTCGGTGACGTGACGCCCGAGGAGGGTTTCGCGGCCGCCGAGAAGTACTTCGGACCGCTCCCGGCCATCGAGCTGAGCCCCCGCGAGCCCCGCCCACAGCTGCAGCCGCTGCAGCAGCCGGCGCGGCTCGACCGGGTCGGCGACGTGCCGAACGACCGCATCTACGTCTCCTTCCGGCTTCCGGTCGACAGCACCCCCGACTACCTGGCGTGCCAGGTCGCCGTCGACGTCCTCGGCGGGCTCGCCAGCTCGCGACTCGTCCGCCGGCTCGTGCGGACGGAGGAGACCGCGGTCGCGGTCGGCGGCTGGACCATGGGTCTGGTCGACGGCTCGGGACTGGGCACCTTCACCGTCGACGTGTCCGCCGGCGCCGACGTCGAGCAGGTCGAGACGGCCGTCTGCGAGGAGCTCCGCCGCTTCATCGCCGAGGGGCCCGACGCCGCGGAGCTCGAGTCGGTCATCGCCGACACCGAGCGATCCTGGCTCAGCGCCCTGGCAAGCATCGAGGAGCGCGCCGACCACATCAGTCACTACGCCCTTCTCGCCGACGACCCGGGCTACGTCAACGCGTTCGTCGACCAGATCCGCGCTGTCACGGCAGATCAGGCCCGTGCGGCCGCGCAGGCGTGGCTGGATCCGGGCTCGCGCGCCGTGGTGCGCTACCTCACCGACGCCGCCAACAACTCGGAGGAGGCCGCATGAGTGCCGTTGCCCGCCCCGTCGTCGCACCACCGGAGCCGTGGGAGTTCCCCGAGGGTGACACCGTCGAGCTGCCCAACGGTCTCCGCCTCATCACCTACGACGTCCCCGGCCAGTACGTCGTGTCGGTGCGGCTGGGCGTGCCTGTCTCCCTGCGGGACGAGCCGCGCGACCGCGAGGGAGTCGCCTCGATCATGGCGCGCACCCTCGACGAGGGCACCGAGAAGCACAGCGCCGAGGAGTTCGCGCGCCTGCTCGAGCGCAAGGGCGTGAGCTTCGGCGCCGGCATGGCCGACGCCGGCCTGTCGGTCGACCTCGACGTCGTCAAGGGCAACCTCGAGCCGGCTCTCGACCTGCTGCGCCAGATCCTCACCGAGCCGGCCTTTCCGCAGGTCGAGGTCGCGCGCCAGGTCCGTACCCGGATCGCCGAGATCGAGCAGGAGCGTTCGGTCGCGGCACACCGGGCCGGGCTGGAGTTCGTGCGCACGTTCTACGCCGCAGAGGACCGCTCGTCGCGCCCCACCGGGGGCACCCGTGAGTCCGTCTCCGCCATCACCCGCGACGACGTCGCGGCGTTCCACGCCGAGCACGTCGTCGCGGCAGGCGTGACCGCCGTCGTGGCAGGCGACCTCGAGGGCCTCGACGTGCCGGCGCTCGTCGAGGCGGCCCTCGGCGGTTGGGCCAAGGGCCCCCGCGACCGTGGGCACCACCTGCAGCACGCCGCCGTCCTCGCGCCCGACCGGGGCCGGATCGTGCTGGTGTCGCGCCCCGGATCGGTCCAGACCGAGTTCGTCATCGGGGCCCCCGGCCCTGACCGCTCCGTCGAGGGCGGGTGGGCGCCGTACCCGGTGCTCGGCTTCGTCCTCGGCGGCTCGCCGAACGCGCGGATCGACGCGGTCCTGCGCGAGGAGAAGGGCTACACCTACGGCATCCGGTCGAGCTTTCGGCCACGCCGCCGAGGCGGGGTCTTCCTCACCTCCGGCTCCGTGCGCGCCGACTCCACGGCCGAGTCGCTGCGGCTGCTCGTCGAGATCCTCGAGAGCGGCCGGGACGGTTTTCGCGACAAGGAGGTCCGCTCGGGGGTCGACTTCATCTCGAAGACCGCTCCCGGTCGCTACGCCACCGCCGACACGATCTCGGACGAGGCGGTCGGCATGGCACTCGACGGCCGCACCACCGACTTCACGACGGCCAACCTGCGGGACCTGGCCACCGTCGACCGCCACCGGGTCGACACGGCATACGTTCGCTTCGCCCAAGGTGCCGGCATCGGCACGGGTGATCCCGGCGCCGGGTGGACGATCGTCGTGGTCGGCGATGCGAGCGAGCACCTCGCGGCCATCGAGTCGCTCGGTCTCGGCGACGTCACCGTCGTCACCGACCCCTGAGCACCCGCCCCCGACGCCCCGTCTCCTCGGTCAGGGGAGGGGGGCGACGGCGCGCTCCATGACGTAGTCGTCCTCGTGCTGTCCGCCGACGAGGAACCGCTTGGTGCCGACCCGCTCGAAGCCGCTCTTGGCGTAGAAGCGCTGGGCGCGCTCGTTCTGCTGGTTGACGCCCAGCCAGACCCCCGCCGCGCCCGCCTCGGCCGCCCACTCGAGGGCCCGCGCCATCAGCAGGGCGGCAGCACCAGTGCCGTGCGCCTGCGGCAGGACGTAGATCTTGGAGAGCTCGACCGTCGGACGCACCCGGATGGCAGCACGGACGTCGACGTCGTGCGGCTCGCCGGCGACGAGCATTGCGTAGCCGAGCGCGCTCCCGTCGCGCTCGGCCAGCAGCACGTGACGGGCGGGGTCGGCGAGATAGCCGGCGAAACGCTCGGCAGAGAGGACCTCGGCGACGAACGCGTCCACCCGCTCCCTCGCCATCGACGCAGGGCACGCCAGCTCGAAGGTCGCCGCCGCGACGTCGGCCAGCACCGGCACATCGGGAGTGTCGGCGGGACGGACCCTCGCCTCCGGCACGGGGAGGGGGACACGGGCATCGACTGCATCGGGGCGCATGGCGAAAGGCTATGCCCCGCAGGGCGGTCCGCCCACTACGCGGTCAGGGCAGACGGCATCCCGATGCGCGACAGCACCTCGTCGTGCAGCGTTCCGTTGGTCGCGAGCGCGTTCCCGCTCCAGCACCCGTCCCGGCCGTCGAGGCCGGTGAACCGCCCGCCGGCCTCCTGCACGATCGTGACGAGGGCGGCCATGTCGTGCACCGCGAGCTCGGGCTCGGCGGCGATGTCCGCGGCTCCCTCGGCGACGAGCATGTAGGACCAGAAGTCACCGTAGGCCCGAGTGCGCCAGCAGTCGTCCATGAGGTCGAGGAAGTCGTCGCGGCGGCCACGCACGCGCCAACCGGAGAGCGAGGAGTACGACAGGGAGGCGTCGCCGAGGCGGCCCACCTGCGAGACGGCCATGCGGCGGGCGGACGACAGCGACCGGCCGGTCCACGCGCCGGACCCGGTCGCCGCCCACCAGCGGCGCTGCAGTGCCGGAGCCGCGACGAGTCCCAGCACGGGCGTTTCGTCGACGACGAGTCCGATGAGTGTGGCCCAGACCGGCACGCCGCGGACGAAGTTCTTCGTGCCGTCGATCGGGTCGACGATCCAGCGGCGCCGGCCGTGTCCTGTTGTGTCGAACTCCTCGCCCTGGACGGCGTCCCGCGGACGGGTACGCCCCAGCTGGGCGCGGATCAGCTCCTCCGCGGCGCGGTCGGCGTCGGTGACCGGGGTCAGGTCGGGCTTGCTCTCGACGACGAGGTCGGCGGCCCGAAACCGGGCCATGGTCACGCGCTCGACGGCATCGGCGAGGACGTGGGCGAGACGGAGGTCGTCGTCGAAGGAGGTCACCGGGTCAACCTAGCGGCAGCCTCCCGGACCATGGCACCGCGGATGCCGTGTGCCGTTCAGTACTCCTCGCCCGACCTGCTCGACAGCAGGCGGCGCAGGGAGGTGAGCCGGGACGCGCCCGCCGGGCCGGCGTGGCCCTCGGCGACCCAGGCGTCCAGGGCGCACTCCTCCTCGTCGTGGGTGCAGCCGCGGGGGCAGTTGTCGGTGCCCGCGGCAAGGTCCGGGAAGTGGTCGATGATGTGGTCGACGTCGATGTGCGCGAGGCCGAACGAGCGGATGCCCGGCGTGTCGATGACCCAGCCGTCGTCCGAACCGTCCGGACTGCGCAGCCGGAGGGCGACGGCGTTCGTCGAGGTGTGCCTGCCCCGGCCGGTGGTGTCGTTGACGATTCCGGTGGCGCGCAGGGCCCCCGGGACGAGACCGTTGACGAGGGTGCTCTTGCCGACGCCCGAGTGCCCGACGAGGACGGATACCTTGCCGGAGAGCTTGGCGCGCAGCTCGTCGAGGCCCGAGAAGTCGCCGTCCTTCCAGGAGGTGACGACGTGGTCGACCTCGAGCGGTGTGTAGTGCGCGAGAAAGTCGGCGGGGTCGACGAGGTCGGCCTTCGTGAGAGCGAGCAGCGGCTCGAGGTCGGCGTCGTAGGCCGCCACGAGGCACCGGTCGACCATCCGGGGCCGCGGCTCGGGGTCGGCGAGCGCCGTGACGATGACGAGCTGGTCGGCGTTGGCGACGATGATCCGCTCGAAGGGGTCCGTGTCGTCGGCCGTGCGGCGCAGCACCGAGCGGCGTTCCTCGATGCGCACGATGCGCGCCAGCGCGTCCGGTCCTCCCGCGAGGTCGCCCACGAGCGCGACGTCGTCGCCGACGACGACCCTGGTGCGCCCGATCTCCCGGGCCTTCATCGCCGTGACGACGCGCTCCGGCTCCTTCTTGCCGAGCGAGCCCCGGGGGATGAGGCACGTGTAGCGCCCCCGGTCGACGCCGATCACCATGGCCACCACCGCGTCGGCGTGGGCTGGGCGCTCCTTGGTGCGCGGGCGAGAACCCTTGCGGCTCGGGCGGACCCGGACGTCCCCCTCGTCGAGGTCCCGCCAGCTCATCGCGGCAGCACCAGGTCGGCACGCTCCAGCATCCCGCGCCAGAGGCCGACGAAGTCGGGCAGCGTCTTGCGGGTCGTGCCGATGTCCTCTACTTCGATGCCCGGCACCCGGAGGCCGAGGATGGCTCCGGCGGTGGCCATGCGGTGGTCGTGGTAGCTGCGGAAACGCCCGCCGTGCAAGGGTGCCGGCGAGATGCGCAGGCCGTCCTCGGTCTCGGTGACGTGGGATCCCACGCGCCCGAGCTCGGTGGTCAGCGCGGCCAGGCGGTCGGTCTCGTGGCCACGGATGTGGGCCACACCGCGGATCCAGGTGGGAGTCGAGGCCAACGCTGCCAGGGCTGCCACCGTGGGGGTCAGCTCGGCCGCGTCGTGCAGGTCGATGTCGATGCCGACGAGCTCCCCGCTGCCGACGACGGTCAGCCCGGACCGGTCGAGGCGCACGTCGGCGCCCATCGTGTCGAGGATCTCGCGCAGCAGGTCGCCCGCCTGGGTGGTGTGCTGCGGCCAGCCGGGTACGTGCACCGTGCCCCCGGCGACGAGCGCGGCCGCCACGAAGGGCCCGGCGTTGGACAGGTCCGGCTCGACCGACACGTCGAGCGCGTTGATCTCTGACGGCTCCACCCGCCACGTGTTCGGCTCGCTGTCGTCGACGACGGCGCCCGCGTCGCGCAGCGTCTCGACGGTCATCAGGATGTGCGGCTCGCTGGGCACCGGTTTGCCGTCGTGGTGGACGGTGACCCCGTCGTCGTAGCGCGCGCCGGCGAGCAGCAGCGCCGAGATGTACTGCGAGGAGGCGGAGGCGTCCATCGTCACCGCGCCGCCGCGTACGCGTCCCCGCCCGTTGACCGTGAGGGGCAGGTGCCCGGCATCGTCGTCGACGTCGGCGCCGAGCGCGCGCAGCGCGTCGATGACCGGCCCCATCGGCCGCACGCGGGCCTGCGGGTCGCCGTCGAGCCGGACGGGACCCTCGGCCAGGGCGGCCACGGCCGGCAGGAAGCGCATCACCGTGCCGGCCAGCCCGCAGTCGACCGAGACGTCGCCGCGCAGCCGCTCGGGCGGCGTGATCACCCAGTCGAGGTCCCCGCCGGCCGCCGACTCGCCCTCGGTCGCGACGTCGTCGATGCGTACGCCCAGCGATCGCAGGGCCTCCGCCATGAGCAGCGTGTCGCGCGACCGCAACGGCGCCCGCAGGCGTGAACGGTCGCCGGCGAGTGCGGCCAGGACGAGGTAGCGGTTCGTCAGCGACTTGCTCCCAGGGAGCACGACGGTCGAGTCCAGAGGTTCCGTGGCCACCGGTGCCGGCCAGTCGGCCTCAGCGGAGGTGGCGGGTGGCGCGGCCGCCGTCGGCGACGAGGGATGGGGCGATGGCTCGGCGCGACTCAAGTCAGCTCACGACGTCCTGGGCTCGATGCGCCAGCAGGCGCGCCTCACGCTTCGCGGTCCGCTGGGCACGACGGGCCTCGCGGCGCGTCGTCTTCGTGGCGTGCTGGGCGCGCCAGGCCAGACCTGGCTTGCCCTCCGTGTCGACGGCCGCGAGGAGCACTCCACCGAGCAGTCCGACGTTCTTGAGGAAGAGGCTGCGGCTCTGCGACTTGCGGGCCGGGTCGGACTCCTCCCAGAAAGCGTGCTCGATCGCGGTCGTCGGAACGACCGACGCGGCCAGCAGCGTCGAGGCCAGCCTGGGCAGGCGACCGGTGGCGAGCAGCAGTCCACCGCCGAGCAGCGCCGCCCCGTTCACGCGGACGAAGAGGTCGGGGTCCTTGGCGGCGACCTCGGCCCCCGGGACCTGTCCGGGCACCTTCTGGAGCAGGTGGGCGGCCTGGTCGGTGCGCGCTGCGGGGTTGCGCAGCGCTTCAGCCCCTGCCGCGACGAAGACGGACGCGAGCAGCGGACGGGCGAGACGGCGGACGAGCATGCGATTTCCTCCTCTGGCGCGCGGCGGGCCGGGGCACGCCGTGGCCATCGTGGGCCTGTGGACACCTACGGTATCGACATACCCCGGCGGCGGGAGCCGCCGCCCGGGTGGACGACGTGTCGGGCGTCGTGCCCCCGCACGGCGCACGCGGCATACGCTGTGCCGCATGTGCGGGAGGTATGCCGCGAGCGCGCGGCCCGACGAGCTCATCGAGGCCTTCGACGTCGACGAGGACCACACCGAGGAGCCGGCTCGGAGTGTGCTGAAGAGCCCGCAGGCCCCGCCTGCAGGCGAGCCCGACTGGAACATGGCGCCCTCCAAGCAGGCGCCCGTCGTGCTCGCCCGCCGGCCGCGAGGCGACGACGGCGCGGCTGAGGACGTCGAGCCCACGCGCCAGCTGCGCCTGCTGACGTGGGGCCTGGTGCCGGCGTGGTCCAAGGACGTCAAGATGGGGCTGCGGATGACCAACGCGCGGGCCGAGTCGGTCCTGGGCAAGGGCGCCTTCGCCAAGGCGGCGCTCGCCCGCCGCTGCCTCGTGCCGGCCGACGGGTGGTACGAGTGGCAGGCCTCGCCGACCGCGGTCGACGCCAAGGGCAAGCCGCGCAAGCAGCCCTTCTTCATCCACCGGGCCGACGGGGACCCGGTCGCCTTCGCCGGGCTCTACGAGTTCTGGCGCGACCGTGAGCTGCCGGAGGGCGACCCGGCGGCCTGGCTCACGACCTTCACCATCATCACGACCGCGGCCGATCCCGGCATGGACCCCATTCACGACCGCCAGCCGCTCGTCCTTGAGCGCGAGCAGTGGGGGCAGTGGCTCGACCCCGACGAGAAGGACCCGGGCTGGGTCCAGAGCGTCCTCGACTTCGCGGCGCCCGGCCGTTTCGAGGCCTACCCGGTGAGCCGGTCCGTCGGCGCGACGAGCAACAACGGCCCCGGCCTGCTGGCGCCGGTCCCGGAGTCGGAGCTCGAGGGCGTCGTCGACCCGATGACCGGCGAGCTGGTCGGCGGGTGAGCGCTCCCGTCCGCGACACGGTCCGAGTGATCGACACGCCGGGAGGTCCGGCGCGGGCCCACGTGCAGCGACCGGCCCGTGCGCGCGGCACCGTCGTGCTCGGCCACGGAGCCGGGGGAGGGCTGCACGCTCTCGACCTCGAGATCGCGCGAGAGGTCCTCGCGGGCGCCGGCTGGGCCGTGGTGCTCGTCGAGCAGCCCTGGCTGGTCGCCGGACGGCGGGTGGCCGGACGTCCGCCCACGCTCGACGCGGCGTGGGTGCCGGTGGTCGAGGCGCTGCTGGGTGGGCGCGGCCGCCTGCCGCGCCCCCTCGTCCTCGGCGGGCGCAGCGCCGGCGCCCGCGTCGCCTGCCGCACGGCAGGACCGCTCGAGGCCGACGCCGCCCTGCTGCTCAGCTTTCCCCTGCACCCGCCCGGCCGGCCCGACACGTTGCGCGCCCACGAGCTGGCCCTTGCGCCCGACCCCTGCTGGGTGGTGCAGGGCAGCTCCGACGCTTTCGGGACGCCGGACGAGGTGCGCCCCCACCTGCCGACCGGCGCCATGCTCCTCGAGGTACCCGGCGCCCACAGCTTCCCGAAGGGCTCGCGCAGCGCCCTTACCGAGGCGGTCACGACGATCGCGGGAATGCTCCCCGGCTAGGTGTCGTTGAAGCGGGCATGGTCATCTGCCCCACCCGAGTGCCCGAGAGCCTCACGATCGCGCCGGCCGCAAGCGGTCGGCTCACGCCCACCGGTCTAGGCTGGGAGGCGATGGCAAAGGACAAGAAGACCGATCCCGGCGCGACCCTGCGGCTCGCCGACCCGAGCACCGACCAGAGCACCGGCACCAGTACCTCCCCGAGCACCGACCTCGAGGACGTCGCGCGCGCCGACGCGTCCGTCGACGTGTCGAGCGAGAGTGAGCCCGACCGTCGGGCGCGCTTCGAGCGCGAGGCGATGCCGCTGCTGGACCAGCTCTACAGCGCGGCGCTGCGCACCACCCGCAACCCGAGCGACGCCGAGGACCTCGTCCAGGAGACGTTCGCAAAGGCATACGCCGCCTTCCACCAGTACAAGCCGGGCACCAACCTCAAGGCGTGGATGTACCGCATCCTCACCAACACCTACATCAACAGCTACCGCAAGAAGCAGCGTCAGCCGCTCGAGTCGGACGCTGCCCAGATCGAGGACTACCAGCTGGCGCGCGCGGAGTCGCACACCTCCGTCGGACTGCGCTCCGCCGAGGCGGAGGCGCTCGACCACCTGCCCGACAGCGACGTGAAGCGAGCCCTGCAGTCGATCCCCGAGGAGTTCCGCCTCGCGGTGTACTTCGCCGACGTGGAGGGCTACTCCTACAAGGAGATCGCCGAGATCATGGAGACGCCCATCGGCACCGTCATGAGCCGCCTGCACCGCGGCCGGCGCCAGCTGCGCGAGCTGCTCTCGGGGTATGCCGCTGAGCGTGGTTTCGTCGCGGCCGGCGCGTCCGACGGCGCGGGCACGGAAGGAGGCCGGTCGTGAACGACCACACGACGGATGGACCGGTTGCCCCGGAGCCCGAGGGGAGCCGTACCGACTGCTCGGAGGCGCTCCTGCGTGTCTACGAGTACCTCGACGGCGAGCTGGGTCCCGACGAGTGCGCCAAGATCCAGGCACACCTCGACGAGTGCGGGCCGTGCCTCAAGGAGTACGACCTCGACACCACGCTGAAGTCGCTCATCAAGCGCTCCTGCGAGTCCGAGCAAGCGCCAGAGACACTCCGGCTGACGATCATGTCGCGCATCTCGATGACCGTCATCCAGGTCGAGGGCCACTGAGAGCCACGGAGCCAGACCGGGAGCCGTCCCCGCGACCAGGTACGACGAAGGCCCGCCCCGAGTGATCGGGTGCGGGCCTTTGACGTCTGCGGCTCAGGCGTTGGGCTTGCGGCCGTGGTTGGCGGCGTTGCCCTTGCGGGAGCGGCGCTTGCGGGCGCGCTTGCTCATCGTCGGCTCCTTGGTGGGTCGTACAGTGGTCTCGAGGCCGATGCGGCACACGAAGTGGCAATTCTTCCACACCGGACGTGTTGCGCCCAATCTGGTCGCAGGGATGGTCTGCAGACCTTAAAATCTTTGTATAGATCCGTCCAATATGGCCGGGTCTGCTTCCGTGCGCCAGCCACTCAAGGCATTGTGACCCCTGAGGGAAACCTCAGTTGTTCTGTGCTGCCGCAGCAATGCCGCCCCTCCATGGCGCACGCATCCGGAACATCCATGTAACCAAGGAGCCCCCACATGTTCGCTGCCCTGCTTTCGGCCCTCGCATCCACCGACTACGCCTCGCGGGCCGTCCTCGCGTTCAGCAGCATCTGGGGATGGGGCGGCTGAGCGAAAGACTTTCGACGGCGCCACGGACGCACAGCGTCCGTGGCGCCGTCGCACTACCGTGGACGACGTGAGCCAGGTTCCAGCCGCGAGTAGCCGGTCACCGTGGTTGCCCGCCTACCTCACCACCGTTATCGCCGGGTCGCTCCTGACCGGCGTGTTCTTGTGGTTCACAGCCAGTCGGCCGGACCCCGGGCCTCTGGTGCTGTTGTGCTTGATGGGGATCCTCAGTTTTCAGATCCGCGAGCCCGACGTCGGATTACGCGTCAGCTTCTCCTTCTTGTCCATCATCCTGGTCGCGTCGGCGGCTATCGTCGGCACGCTCGGCGCCTGGGTCGTAGGCAGCATCTCGATGCTCATCGACAGGCGGCAACCGAGATGGACTGCGACGATGTTCAACGCCGCCATGAGTGGCCTCGTCGGGGCAACGAGTGCCTGGGTGTACGCGATGCTGGGCGGGGTCGAAGGCTCTGGGACGATGGGAATGGACCCTTTTGGGCTCGCTCGCCACCTGGGCTGGCCGCTCCTCGCGGCGGATGTCGTCGCCTGCCTGCTCAACGCGGCCATGCTGTCCGGTGTCATCCACTTCGACCAGGGCGTCCCCTTCTGGATCCAGCTGCGCCGCGTCCTCAGTGGCTCCGGCGTCGCCTACGTCGGCTACGGCATCATCGGTCTGCTCTTCGTCATCCTCTGGTACCCGGCGGGCCTCGGCGCGTTCAGCGCCCTGCTCGTCCTGATCCCGCTGCTTGCCGCCCGCTGGGCCTTCGTCCAGTACGGCGAGGAGCTGCGCTCCCACGAACGCACGGTGGACACCCTGGTCACCGCCCTCGGGACGAAGGAGCCCGCAGCCGTCGACCGCAGTCGGCGGGCTGCGGCCCTGGCCGAGTGGATCGCCGAAGAGCTGGGCCTGACACCCGGCCAGATCGGCACCGTCCGCTACGCCGCCACCCTTCACGAGATCGGCCACCTCGGCGTCGCCACGCGGTTGCTGCGCCGCGCTCCGGAGAGCTTGAGCCAGACCGAACGCCGCGTGATCGACGGCCACTGCGTCGTGGGCGCGCGCATGATCGAGGGCATCGACTTCCTCGAGGACGCGCGGTCCGGCATCCGTCACCAGCACGAGCGTGTGGACGGCCAGGGGCGACCTGATGGCCTCACTGGTCCGGACATCCCCATCGCGGCCCGCATCGTCGCCGTCACCACGGCGGTCGAGGAGGTCGTGCGCTCGGCCGAGGCCGCACCGGTCGTGACGGTCCCCGAGGTGGCGCGTCGACTGGGGTCGGACGCCGGGCGCTTCGACCCCGACGTCGTGGCAGCGGCCGTCGCGGCCCTCGAGAAGCACGGCTGGCCGGCGTCCGTGCCCGCTGAGGTCGCCTCGTGAACGGGGCCCTACGCCGGGAGCCGCTGGCCGGTGTGTTCGGCGTCGTGGCCCTCCTGGTCCTCGTCGTCGTGGCGATCCAGACCGGAGACGTCCCGTCGTGGCACGACCAGCTGGCGATCTGGGTCGCCGTCGTGTTCGGCGTCACGATCATCCTCGGCGAGTGGTTCCACATCTCCGCACCAGGCTTCCGCGAGGCATCACCCATCGCGATGGCGGCGGCCTTCGGGCTCGCGCTGACCACCGAGCTGCCGGGGGAGAATCACCTTCCCTACGGCGCTCCCTTCGTGCTCGCGGTCACGGCGACCTCCATGGCCCTGGGCACGACGGTCCGCGTCGCCGCTCGGCGCGACACCAGCGTCGTCGACGCCGTCGGTCGGTTCGTGGCCATCGTCGTGGTCACTCTGGTCTACCGGGTCGCCGTGCTGGGTCAGCGTCCCGGGTCCTCGGCGCCCGACACGTCCAACCCGCCGTGGCTGCACGCCGTCCTGCTGCTGGGGATCTGTCTGCTGGCGCTCGTGACCGACGCCCTCTTCACCTCCCTGCTGCGCGGGCTGACCGCTCGGGTCGACGTGCGTCGGATCTTCGTCGAGGAGCTGCGTTCGTCCCTCGCCCTGTCCATCGCGGTGGCAGTCACGGGCGTCCTCATCGCCCTCGCCGCCCCGCCACTGGGCATCGCGGCCCTGCCGCTCTTCCTGATCCCGCTGGTGCTGACGCTCTTCGCCTTCCGCCGTTACGTCAGCATCCGCGCGACCTACCTCCAGAGCATTCGCACCCTCTCTCGCCTGACCGATGCCGCCGGCTACACCCCGTCCGGGCACTCCGAGCGCGTCGCCGCGCTGTCGGTGCGGGTGGGGCGCGAGCTCGGCCTCTCCGAGCGTGAGCTGCTCGACCTCGAGTACGCCGCCCTGCTGCACGACATCGGGCAGGTGGCCCTGGTCGAGCCCATCCCGGGTGGTGCCACCGTGCTGGCTGCTCCCGCCGACCAGCGGCGCATCGAGGCCGACACCGTCGCGATCGTCCGCGAGACCGGCGTCCTGGACGGTGTGGCGCACATCCTCGAGCACCAGACGACCCCGTACCGCCAGGTCCGCGAGCTGGGGGAGGAGATCCCCCTCACCAGCCGGATCGTGAAGGTCGTCAACGCCTACGAGGACCTCACTGCCGGCGCGCGGAGCGTGCGGGCGCGTGAGGCCGCCGTGGAGCGGATCTACCTCGGGCTCGGCTACGAGTACGACCCCCGGGTCGTCGACGCCCTGCTCAAGTCGATCGACACCGCCCCCGCAAACGCCTGAGGGCGTCTCCCGGCCCCCAGCGCTCGATCAGCGTGGCGCGCCGCTCCCGCCCTCGTCCGGGCCAGGAGCGTCGCGGTGGGCCCCGTCGGCGGTGTCGGTGAGTCCCCGAGCCGCCAGCGCCTCACCGGTCGACCGGGCGAAGGCCACGATGTGCACCACGGTCGGCACGACGACGGCCCTGGGGCTTCGGTCCAGGCCCCGGGCCCTGGCCGACTCCCGCACGCTCGAGAAGGACCCTGCAACCCACGGAACCGAGCGCACCACCACGCCGAGGGTGAGCGCCACCACCTCCGGGTCGACGAACCGACGCACGGGCCCAGCGGCACGGACGGCCCCGTCGAGCAGGTCGTTGACCGGGGTCGTCGCGGTGAGGATGCCGGCCGCGACCACGGCGTTGACGATCCCGAGAAGGACGCGGACGGCATACGCCAGGTCCCGTGACCACCACTGGAAGGCGAGCAGCACGAGCAGAACCGGCAGCAGGCCGCGCAGTGACCGCAGCAGTCGTCGCAGGGGCAGCCGGGCGAGCAGCACGAGCCCCGTCAGGGCGACCGTCACCAGCGCCAGAGGCCACACTGACCGAGCCAGCCAGGGTGAGACGCCCACCGCAAGGACCCCGATGAGCTTGAGCCACAACGGCGTTCGGTGCACGACGGACGTGCCGGGGATGTGTGCGGCGAACAGGCCCGCGCTCGTCATGTCCCGTCGACCAGCCTCACGTAGTGCTGCACCGCCTCGGCCGGGGCGCCGTCGAAGACCACCCGCCCGGCGTCGACCACGAGGGTGCGGTCCCCGGACAGTGCCAGCTCGAGGTCATGGGTGGCCAGCACGACCGACTGGGGCAGGGACTCGAGCAGCTCACGCAGCCGCAGCGTGTTGCGGCGGTCCAGCAGCGTCGTCGGCTCGTCGAGGACGAGCAGCCCCGGGTCGGTCGCGAGCACGACCGCAAGGGCCATCAGCTGGCGTTCCCCGCCCGACAGGTCGTAGACGCTCTGGTCGGCCAGGTGTGTCAGCCCGAAACGCGTGAGCACGCGCTCGGCCTCGCGACGGCGGTCCGCCCGCGACCGGTGCACGCGTCGCAGCGACAGCTCGACGTCCTCCCGGCCGGTGGGCATGACGAGCTGGGAGAGCGGGTCGGTGAAGGCGAAGGCGACCCTTCGGCGCACGCGCGGTCCCTGCCGGACGGTGTCGAGCCCGTCGACGGTCACGGACCCTGATGTGGGGGTGACGAGCCCGTTGAGCAGGCGCAGCAGGGTCGACTTGCCCGACCCGTTCGCACCGATGACGGTGACCCGTGGCTCGGTGAGATGCAGGTCGACCGGTCCGAGGATCGCGCGGTGCGGTCGTTCGCCGGGGCGGTCGACCGGCACCGTGACCGTGGCCGCGTCCAGGTGGACCTCCGTCACGCAGGGCTCACGTACGCGGTCGGCGCGGGCGGACGAGCACGTCGGGAAAGGCGCGGTGCACCGCGACCGCCGCCACGACGGCCAGGACGTCCTTGAGCAGGTCGCCCGGCAGGAACGGAAGGTCAGCCGTGATCGCGGCGGACAGCGGGAGCCTCAGGTTGACCATGAGCCCCAGCACGCCGAGCACGTGGACGACCGCGACCGTCGTGAGGAAGGACGCGGCGACCAGGAGCGGCACCCAGGAGGTCTGGCGCGTGCGCCGGACGACGGTCCGGGCGCCGGCTCCGACGACGACGGCGGCCAGGAGGAAGGAGACGAGGTAGCCGCCGGTCGGTCCGGCGAGCACCTGCAGGCCCGACTGGCCCCTGCTGAACACCGGCAGCCCGACGAGTCCGAGGAGCAGGTAGACGGCGACGGCGACGCCGCCGCGGGCGGGTCCCAGGACCAGTCCGGTGAGCACGACCGCGAGGGTCTGCAGGGTGATCGGCACACCGAAACCGCCGACAGGTACGCCCGGCACGACCGCCGCAGCCACGAGCAGGGCCGTGAAGACGGCCACCAGCGCAACCGACTGGGCGTCGACGCCACGGGCTGGCGTCCGGTCAGGAGCGGCGGCGGTGGCGACGGGCTCGACAGCCGCTGACCGAGCGGACGGGACCCCGCTGTGTGCGGGCGTGTTGTGACTCACGGGCCAGACCCTACCGGGGCGGATCGGAGCCCCTGGTCACTATGGTGCTGGGATGCTCGCTGCCTACGCTGCCAGTCAGTCCGCGTCCGACCCCCTCTCCGGTCTCGTCGTCGGTGACCGTCCCGATCCCCGGCAACGACCGGGGTGGATGGTCGTCGACCTGCGGGCCGCAGCGCTCAACCACCACGACGTATGGTCCCTGCGCGGCGTGGGTCTGGCGCCCGACCGGCTGCCGATGGTGCTCGGCTGCGACGGCGCAGGCGTGGACGCCGAGGGGAACGAGGTCATCGTGCACGCAGTCGTCCCCTCCGAGGGCTGGCGTGGCGACGAGACGCTCGACCCCCGCCGCACGCTTCTCTCGGAGCTGCACGACGGGACGCTGGCCGAGAAGGTGCTGGTGCCGGTCGGCAACGTCGTGCCCAAGCCGGCGTCGATGCCGTGGGAGACGGCCGCGTGCCTCTCCACGGCCTGGCTCACCGCCTACCGGATGTTGTTCACCAACTCGGGGGTCCAGCCCGGCGGCACCGTGCTGGTGCAGGGCGCCGGGGGAGGGGTCGCGACGGCGCTCATCCAGCTCGGCTCTGCCGCGGGCTACCGGATGTGGGCGACCTCGCGCGACGAGGCCCGCGGTCAGCGCGCGCTCGAGATCGGTGCCGATCGCGTCTTCGCCTCGGGCGAGCGCCTGCCGGAACGCGTCGACGCGGTCATGGAGACGGTCGGGGCGGCGACGTGGTCGCACTCGGTGAACTCGCTTCGGCCCGGCGGCACGGTCGTCATCTCGGGCGCGACGTCGGGGGACGCCCCGGCGAAGGCGGAGCTGACGAAGATCTTCTTCAAGCAGCTGCGGGTCGTCGGCTCCACGATGGGCAGCCGCGAGGAGCTCGCCCAGCTCGCCCGCCTCGTCGAGCAGCTCGCCATCCAGCCCGTCGTCGACTCGGTGGTGCCGCTGGCACAGGCGCGGGACGGCTTCGCCCGCATGGTCGACGGCGACGTCTTCGGCAAGGTCGTCTTCTCCGTCTGAGCCAACCTCGCCCGGCAGCTCAGGGCATCGGCGCGCCGGAGACGTGGACGACCGTCGAGAGGCCGTCGGCGGACGGCGGGTCCGGTCGTCCGACGAGCCACTCGCACCACAGGGCCGTGCACAGCCTGGTGACGAGCCGGCCCAGCTCGTAGGGGCCGTCGGCGCCCAGGGTGACCGAGAGCCGGCCCACGTCCGCCGTGCCGGACTCGACTCCGTGCAGGGCCGCCCGGGCGGCACGCGAGACCGCGTCCAGCCGCGTGTCGGGGCCCGCCGGAGCGACTCCGACGGCTTCGGCCTCGGGACTGCCGGGCTCGATGCCGAGCGCCGCGCGCACCGCCTCGACCCGGCCGTAGCCGAACCAGTCGCCGGGCCCCGTGCGCACGAGGTCCCGTCCGCGCGGGTGCGACTCGAGCGGCTCGTCGACGAGGATGTCGGACAGCCCGCGGAGCACTGCCGCCGGCACGGCCGAGACCTTGCCCTTGGCGAGGTCGGCGGCGGCGGCGATCTCGTCGGCCAGGGCGCGGCTCGTGACCTCGAGCGGCCGGCCGTCGGCGTCGCTGCCGCCGCGCAGGTCGTCCAGCACGCGCAGGCCGTGGGCCCCGAGGGCGAAGTCGACCTGCCCGACGCGCCAGGCACGTCCGGCCGTGTCGCTCAGCACGACGCCGACGCGTACCCCGTGCCGGGCCAGGAGGGCGTCGTGCAGCCGCTGGCAGATGCCGTCCGGGTCGTGGGGGAGGAGCAGCCAGCCGCCGCGCCCGCCCGTGTTGGATCCGTCGACGCCGGCTGCCGCCATGACCGGCCCCGCCTTGGCCCGCACGACGCGCGTGAACCGGTCGCCCACCGAGCGCTCGGCGACGACGTACTCGCTCTCCCCGCGGACGACCCGGTCCTTGTCGGCGTCGTGCGTGATCAAGCCCAGCGCCTTGCTCGCGATCTTGCTCGACACGACGAGGACGTCACCGTCGGCAAGATGCACTCCGGCGTGGTCGAGGCCGACCTGCACGAGCTCGACCAGGTCATCGCCCTCGGCCACCTCCGGTATGCCGGTGAGCGGGGTGATCGTGATCGGCGCGGTCACGCCGGCGCCCGCTCCGGGCGCAGCCGCAGGCCCAGGTCGAGGGCGGCCCCGGCCAGGTCGGAGGCGGCCTCGACGGAGCCCATGAGCAGTGGCCGGCGCACCACCTCCAGGCCGCGCCGGTCGGGCATCGGGTCGTCCTCGTCGACGAGCCAGCCGTCGAGGAAGTCGGCGTAGAGGCCGGCGACGCCGTCGCTCGACTCCTCGACGCCGATCGTGCGCAGGCACACGTCGGCGTGGCCGCGGACCGGCCGGCCGCCGACGAGGGGCGAGACGCCGACGACGGGCGCCCGAGTGCCGCGCAGCGCGTCTCGTACACCCGGGACGCCGAGGATGATGCCGATCGACACGACCGGGTTGCTGGGAGGTAACAGCACGACGTCCGCGCCCCGGATCGCGTCGAGCACGCCGGGGGCGGGCGCCGCCCGGTCGAGCCCCGCGACGACGAACCGCTCGGCGGGCAGCTCAGCCCGGTGCCGCACCCACCACTCCTGGAAGTGGATCGCCCGCTGCTCGCCGGCCTGTTCCACGACGACGTGCGTCTCGACCGGGGTGTCGGTCATCGGCAGCAGTCGGACCCCGAGCGCGTCCAGGCCCCAGCGCGCGGCGAGCCGGTCGACGACGCCGCTGAGCGGCATACCCTGTCCGAGCAGCTGCGAACGGAAGACGTGGGTGGCGAAGTCCTTGTCCCCGAGGGTGAACCACCGCGGCTCGGCGCCGAGCGCGGCGAGCTCCTCGGCAAGGTGGTGGGACTCGTTCGCGCGCCCCCAGCCCTGGCCCTCGTGGATGCCGCCGCCGAGGGTGTAGAGCAGCGTGTCGATGTCGGGACAGACCCGCAGCCCGAAGAGGGTGATGTCGTCGCCGGTGTTCCCGATCACCGTCAGCTCAATGGGGTCGGACGGCTCGGAGCGATCGTGGCCGACCCCGAGCGGGTAGGTCTGACGGGCGTGGTGGAGGAGGCCGCGGAGGAACCGGGCGCCGCCGACTCCTCCGGCCAAAGCGGTGATGCGCATGCGCCGATCCTCTCAGCCGGCTGGCCGAGAGCTATCCCGCGGGGTGCTCCGGAACCCCAAACCAGCGAATATCACCAACCCGCTTGACGCGGGGGGTATGACACGCATGTAATTTCATTGTTGTACGGTCGGGACGATCCCTGGGACGAATGGATGCAATTGTCCAGAACCTCCGGAGAACGCTGCCGCTCGGTGCGACAGTGCTGACACAAAGGTGCAGTCAGGGTCGAGGAGGGGTCATGCACGATTTGATGGTGGTTTGGTCGGACACGGGTGAGCAGGAGGGTGAGCTCTCCTGGCAGGAGCGTTCACTCTGCGCCCAGACCGACCCGGAGGCGTTCTTCCCGGAGAAGGGCGGCTCCACGCGCGAGGCCAAGAAGGTCTGCGTGGGTTGCGAGGTGCGGTCCGAGTGCCTCGAGTACGCCCTGTCCAATGACGAGAGGTTCGGCATCTGGGGCGGACTGTCCGAGCGGGAGCGCCGCAAGCTGAAGAAGCGCGCGGTCTGATCGTGAGGTTCGAGCCCGGCACCGGCAGGTGTCCGGGTGAAGGTGGTCGCTGTGCCCGATGAGCTAGCCCTGGACCTGGGCACCCCCGCCGCTGCGGGAAGTGCGCTGTCGTCCGCGTCGTTGTCCGCCCCTCCCTCCACCGGGCAACGGCCGAACGCACAGGTCGACGCAGTCGTCGTCGTGCACAACGGAGCTGCGTGGCTGGCGCAGTGTCTCGACGGCGTCGCCGCCCAGACGCTGCCGCCGGCGCGGCTCGTCATCGTCGACGTGGCGAGCACCGACACGTCGGGCGCCATCGCGCGGGCCCACAGCGGTGTCCGTCGGGTGATCCCGTCCGTCGCGATCCTGCGGCTGGAAAGTCGCGAGCCCCTCGGGCGCGCCATCGAGCACGGCATCGAGGCCCTTCCCGTGGACGCAGACACCGCGTCGAGCTGGGTGTGGGTCCTGCACGACGACACGGTGCCGCGCGCCAACGCCCTGGCCCAGCTGCTCCAGGCCGGGCTGAGATCCAAGTCCGTCGGAGTCGCCGGTCCCAAGATCGTCAGCTGGGAGGACCCCCGACAGCTCGTCGAGATGGGGATCCAGATCACCCGCACGGGCCGCCGCCTCGCCTCGCCCAGGCGCGGCGAGGCCGACCAGGGGCAGTACGACCACCGCGCCGACGTGCTTGCCGTGAGCACGAGCGGCATGCTCGTGCGGCGCTCCGCCTACGACGACCTCGGCGGCTTCGACCCTGCGTTCGTCGAGCACGGCGCAGACCTGGACTTCGGCTGGCGGGCCCAGCTGGCGGGCCATCGGGTCGTGGTGGTCCCCGGCGCCGTCGTGCGCGACGCGTCCGCGGGGATCGACGGCCAGCGCCCGGGGGTGGCGCGACCCCGCGAGCTCGAGCGCCGCAGCCGCCGGGCCGCGCGGCAGGTGACGCTGGCCCGGTGCTCGCCGTTCGCGGCGCCGTTCCTCGGCCTCTGGATGGCGCTGTCCGCCGTCCTCGCGTCGCTGACCCTGCTCGTCGCCAAGCGCCCCCGCCAGGCCTGGCGGGAGCTCACCGACGTGACCGCCCTGCTGCATCCGTTCGCGACCCTCGCCGCGCGGTGGCGTGGACGGGGCACCAAGCGCCTGCGACGCGACCACCTGGCCACCCTGTTCGTCGCGCCCACCGTGGCCGCTCGCACGACCATCGACCACATCCAGGACGCCATCACCCCCGAGCGCGCCCGCATCCGGCGAGAGACGGTGGCCACCACCGAAACCGGCCCCGTTGCTGACGACTCCGAGTCGCTGGACCACCTTCCGGCCTCGCTGCCCCGCCGGATCGGGACCCACCCCGGCTTCCTCGCAGTGGCGGCCGTCCTCGTCGCGACGACGGCTGCCTGGCGCGACGCGATCCGCGCCGGCGCGCTGTCGCCGACCAACGCCGGCGTCGCGGGCGGCGAGCTGCGCCCCGTCACCACCGACTCCTCCGGCCTCTGGCACGCGTTCCGCGACGCCTGGCACGGTGCCGGGCTGGGCACCGGCGCCGACTCGGGCCCGCACCTGGCAGTGCTGTCCGCCCTGACCTGGCTGGCCGAGCGGCTCCCCGGCGTCGCCGAGAGTCGGTCGAGCGCCGGCGTCACGATCGCCTGGCTGCTCTTCCTCACCCCCGTCCTGGCCGCCTGGTCGGCCTACCTCGCCGCGCGCGTCGTCACCTCCTCCCGGCTGGCTCGGGCGCTCGCCGCACTCGCGTGGGGGACCGCCGGTGTCGCCGCCTCCGCGGTGGCGCAGGGCCGCCTGACGGTGGCGGTCGTGCAGGTCCTGCTGCCCTTCGTCCTTGCCGGCTTCTGCCTCGCCGCCCGCCGCGACGGCACCTTCACGGCCACGTTCGCCACAGCGCTCGCCACCGCCGTCATGGGCGCCTTCGCACCTGCGTTGCTCGCCCTGTCCGTCATAGCGGCGCTGCTCCTGCTCCTCCTCGGCCCTGGCCTGCGCCGGGCCCGCGCCCTCGTGCTCCTCCTCGTGCCCACCGCGCTGCTAGGGCCCTGGGTCGTGCGGTTCGTCGACGACCCCCGTCTGCTCCTGTCGGGTCCGGGGCTCGTGTCGACCTCCGACGACCGCGGGCCGTGGGGCGTGCTGGCGCACCTGCTGGGCGAGCCGGGCGGCTCCAGCTGGGCCGTGTGGCTCGGGGCCCCCCTCGTCGTCCTCGGCGTGCTCGGCCTCGCGGTGCGCGCGCACACCCGGGGCGAGTCGGTGGGGATGCTGTCCGGCGGGATCGTCGCGATCCTGGGGCTCGCGCTCGCCCTCGGCTCCGAGCGCCTGGTTCTCGGCTCCGCCGAGACCGGCGTGGGGCAGTCGGCGCCAGCGCACCCCTGGGCCGGACTCGGCGTCCAGCTGTGGCTGGCCGGCCTTCTCGTCGGCGTGCTGGCCGGCAGTCGTCCGGTGCTGGCCGCACTGGGCCACCCGTCACGCCGGTGGGGCTTCGTCGCCGCGACCGTCGCCGCGGCCCTCGCCGTCCTCCCGGTGGTCGCCGGCGCCGCCGTCTGGGGCGTCGAGGGCATCGGCCGGACGCTCTCGGTGGGACAGGCCACGCTTCCGGCCGTCGCGCTCGAGCAGGGCAGTGGTCCGCTCGGCAACCGACTCCTGCTGCTGCGCCCGTCGGACGACGTGGTCGACTTCGTGCTGGCCGGACAGGAGCCCGGGGAGCTGCTGCGCGACCTGGACCGCGCGCCGGACGTGGACGACGCATCGCTGGTCGACGCCGTCGCCAACATCGTCGGGGGCCGCGGCGCCGACTCCCTCGACTCGACGGCCCTGGCCCGTCTCGGCATCGGCTTCGTGCAGGTGCGATCCACGGCTGACTCCCCCCTCGCCCGGCGACTCGACTCCTCCGAAGGCCTGAGCCGGCTCGGCACGAGCGAGCGCGGCATCCTCTGGAAGGTGCAACCGCCGGCCGCGGCCGGCGGTGGCCGTCCGGCGAACGCCCCGTCTCGGGCCCGGCTCGTCGACGCCGACGGCGCACTGCTGCAGGTCGTGCCGACCACCGGCCCGCACGCCGCAGTGTCGACGACGCTTCCAGCCAGCGACACCACCCGCCTGCTCGTGCTCGCCGAGCCCAGCGAGTGGTCGCAGCAGGCGCTCGTCACCTTCGACGGACGTGAGCTCGAGCCCGAGGCCGGCGCCACCCAACCGACGTATGCCGTGCCGCTCACCTCCGGAGACCTCGAGGTGGACCTCGCCGCGGCGCAGCCCTGGTGGCGGTTCGCTCAGGCGGTCCTGCTCGGCTTCGTCGTCTTCATGGCCGTGCCCTTCGGCAACCGACGCTCGAGGAGACGCCAGTGACGACGACGACCACCGCGACCGGGATCGTGAGGGCAGGGGCCGTGGCCCTCGTGGCTGCTGCCCTCGCCGTCGGCGCGACCCGCGTCAGCGGCTCCGTGCAGCTGGCGACTCCCGGCGGCCGTGCCGGCCTGCCCGAGTCCTCGACCGTGCTGCTCGACCAGTCAGCCCTGGTGTGCCCGGGTCAACAGCGCCTCGGCGCCACCGGTCTGCGGGACGTGCGGGGCACCGTCACCGTTGCCGCTGCATCCCCCGAGGCCGGTGTCGTCGCCGGCGCGCCGGACGGGGGCTCCGGGACGATCCAGCTGCTCGGAGGCTCCGGCTCCACCGGACTGGCCCGGACCACCGTCCGCGGGGTCGCCACCGCAGCCACGGTGGGCAAGCCCGACGTCGTCATCGCTTCGGCCCGGGGCGCGCTCGCTCCCGGCCTCGTCGCCACCCAGGTGTGGCGACACGCCGGCGACGACGACCGGGGCCTGGCGGTCACGCCGTGCCAGCTGCCGTCCTCGGACGTGTGGCTGGTGGGCGGCGGCGGCGGGCCGTCCCGCACGGAGCGCATCCTCGTCAGCAACCCCGGAGCCAACGCCGTCTCGGTGTCGTTCGAGGTCCTCGGCGGTGAGGGTCGCATCCAGGCGGCCGACGACCGCAGCGTCTCCATCCCGCCCCTGTCGCGCGAGGTCGTCTCCCTCGATGCCATCGCCCCCGACGAGGGGAGCCCCGTCGTGCACGTCACCGCGACGGGGGGTGTCGTCTCCGCCGTCCTCGACGACCAGTGGATCCTCGGCGCCACCGGCCGCGGCATCGACGACGCCACGCGCGCGGCGTCACCGAGCACCGACCTGGTCGTCCCCGGGGTCGAGGCCGGCGGTCCGGTGCTGCTGCGCCTGGCCAACCCCGGCGAGAGCGAGGCGCTGGCGCAGGTGCGGCTGCTCACCGACAAGGGCCGGACCCAGCCCGACGACCTCAGAGCAGTTCGGGTCCCGCCCGGCTCGACCGTCGACGTGACGGTCCCCTCCGCCCCTACCGCCATGGGCCTCGGTGTCCGGTCCGACCAGCCCCTCGTCGCCGCGGCCTGGACCGAGCGTCGCGCGACCACCGCCGACCGCATGGGTGACTTCGCCTGGACCGCGGCAACGCCAGCCCTGCGAGGCGTGGCCGGGGTCCTGCTCCCCGGCCTCGCCGGCACCACGAAACGCCTGCTGCTGACCGCCGGATCGAGCCCTGCGAGCGTCGAGGTCCGCCTCGGCTCGGGCAGCCGGGCGAAGGTCTCGACCGTCACGGTGGCCGCCGACTCGACCGTGGCCGTCGACGCCGGCGACGCCGACGCCGTCTGGGTCGTGCCCGACACCGGCGAGGTCCGGGCCGCGGTCTCCGTCGCCGGAGCCGACGGCGGCGTGCCGTTCTTCTCGGTGGCCCAGCTCACCGATGCGCCGGTGCGCGCACTGTCCGTACCGGTGCGCCAGGTCCGCAACTGACGACGGCGTCGGGGTGGGTGGTCGGGCCGTCCGAGCCCGTCACTCCCCGAAGCCGGGGTCGAGCTCGTCGGGGGAGACCCCGAGGAGCCCCGCGACCTGCTCCGTGACGATGTCGGCCACGAGGGCGGCCACGTCACGCCGGTCCGAGACGCGGGTCTCGACGGGTCGGCGGTAGACCACGATGCGGGCCGGACGCGAGCCCGTCGCCGGGTAGAGGCGACCCAGCGGCACCTCACGGTGGTCCCACGGCGCCGGCCCACGCGGGACGTCCTCGACGGCGAACTCGACTGCTGGGAAAGCCTGCCCGCACGTGGCCTCCAACCGCGCAGCCGCATCGAGCACGAAGTCGTCGAACTCGTCACGGCGTGAGGTCATCGCGGGGACCGGTGGCCAGGCCATCGGCCCGCGACGGCCGCGACCGTGCCGGTCACGACGACCGCGACGGCCGGCGTTGCCGGGACTGCGGGGCTCCAGGGTGTCCACGACACCACTCTAGATCCGCTGCTGCTCCCGGCAGCGGCCCGGCACGGCCGGTCGGCGCGTGGAGGGAGGCCGATCGCGGGCCCACCTGACGGCATACGCAGTCGGTGTCGCCGGGCTCGAACGGCGTGGTGATTCGTCCTGCTCGCGAGGGCGGGCTAGAGTCCCGGATCGTGGGTCTGACACGTGGTTGCTCGAAGATGGGATGCGCCCGTCCCGCCGTCGCAACCCTCACCTACGCGTACGCCGACCGCGCCGTCGTCGTGGGCCCGCTTGCGACATATGCCGAGCCACACACCTACGACCTGTGCCTCGAGCACGCCGAACGCATGACCGCGCCCCGCGGCTGGGAGGTCGTGCGCGTCGGGGGCGAGTTCCCGGAGCCGGCGCTCGCGGCCGACGACCTGCTGGCGCTGGCCGACGCCGTGCGCGAGGCGGGCCGTCCGCGCTCGAGCCGTCCGGCAGATGCTCGCACCGCCTCCCGCGGGCAGGCCACTGCCGAGGCCGACTCCGGAGCCGTCGAGTCCGGCCGCCGCGGACACCTGCGCATCCTCAAGGACTCCTGAGCACTAGGGTGATCGCCGTGCCCCAGCTCGCTGAATTCGTCAAGGCCTACGACGTCCGTGGACTCGTGCCCGACCAGCTCTCGACGCAGGTGGCCCGCGCCATCGGGGCCGCGTTCGCCGAGGTCGTGGCCGTGCCCGACGGTGCGAGCGGTGTGGTCGTGGGGCACGACATGCGGCCCAGCTCGCCGGAGCTGACGGCGGCCTTCGCCGAGGGCGTGACCTCGCGGGGCGTCGACGTCACGGTCATCGGCCTGTGCTCCACCGACGGCCTCTACTACGCGAGCGGCGCCCTCGACCTGCCCGGCGCCATGTTCACCGCCAGCCACAACCCCGCGCAGTACAACGGCATCAAGCTGTGCCGCTCGGCGGCGCGTCCCGTGGGACAGGACTCCGGCCTCACCGAGGTCCGCGACCTCGCGCAGTGGATGCTCGACGGCAGCACCGGACTGGCCCAGCCGGCCGGCGGGCCCGGCTCGGTGACGGAGCGCGACATCCTGGCCGACTACGCAGGGTTCCTGCGCGGCCTGGTCGACCTCTCCGGCTCGCGGCCCCTCAAGGTCGTCGTCGACGCCGGCAACGGCATGGGCGGCCACACCGTCCCGGCCGTGCTCGGCACGGGCGCAGGACTGCCCGAGCTGCCGCTCGAGATCGTCCCGCTCTACTTCGAGCTCGACGGCACCTTCCCCAACCACGAGGCCAACCCGCTCGACCCCGCCAACCTGGTCGACCTGCAGGCCGCCGTGCGCGACCACGGCGCAGACCTGGGCCTCGCCTTCGACGGCGACGCCGACCGGTGCTTCGTCGTCGACGCCGACGGTGACCCCGTCTCGCCGAGCGCGGTCACAGGACTCGTCGCGGTCCGCGAGATCGCCCGCGCCCGGGAGGGCGGCGACACCGACGTCTCCATCGTGCACAACGTCATCTCCAGCGCCGCGGTGCGCGAGATCATCCTCGAGTCGGACGCCACCCCGGTGCGCACCCGCGTCGGGCACTCCTTCATCAAGGCCGAGATGGCCCGCGTCGGCGCCGTCTTCGGCGGCGAGCACTCTGCCCACTACTACTTCCGCGACTTCTGGTTCGCCGACACCGGCATGCTGGCAGCCCTGCACGTCCTCGCTGCGCTCGGCGAGCAGGAGCGCCCGCTGTCCCAGCTCTGCGCCGAGTACGAGCGCTACGTCGCCTCCGGTGAGATCAACTCCACGGTCACCGACCAGGCTGCCGTCGTCGAGCAGGTCCGCGCCTGGGCGCAGGTTCGTGGCGCCGGCACCGACGAGCTCGACGGACTCACCGTGACGTGTCCGGAGGGGCAGGTCCCGAGCTGGTGGTTCAACGTCCGCGCCTCCAACACCGAGCCGCTGCTGCGGCTCAACGTCGAGGCATCCGACCGTGAGACGATGCACGACGTGCGCGACGAGCTGCTCGCCCTGATCCGTTCCGGCACCGAGGGTGCCGACAGCGGCGACAACGCCGACAACGACAACAGCGATCACGCCGACCGCACCGACACCCCCGGCCAGCCCGGGTCCATCCCCGTCCAGGACGCAGGAGACGCTTCGTGAGCCAGAGCCAGTCGACCATCGAGCCGTGGCTGCGCGGCATCATCCGGTGCCCGCAGTGCAAGGGTGAAGTCATCGACGCCGTGCACACCGTCGACGGCGCCGAGGTTGCCGAGCTGCGTTGTGACACCTGCCATCTCGCCTACGCGGTCGAGGGTGGCGTCCCGGTCCTGCTCGTCGACCTCGCCCGCCGCACCGACGGCTGACCGGCCGTGGGCGCCGTGTTCGAAGAGGGTCGCCTCGACGACGAGCATGCCCTGGCGTCCCTCGACTCCAGCGAGACGCTCCGGTCCCTCGCCGGGGCCGGCGCCCAGGTCCGGCGCACCGTCGCGGCCGCAGGTGAGGCAGGACTGGACCGCCTGCGCGACGTCGGCCCCCGTGGTGTCGTCGTGGCGGCCGCCGGTGGGTCGGCAGCCGTCGCGGAGCTCTTCGAAGCCGTCTCGCGAGGCGCCTCCGCCCTGCCGGTGCAGAGCTGTTCGTCGGGCTCGCTGCCCGGTTGGGTCGGCGCCCTCGACGTCGTCATCGCGGTCTCGCAGTCGGGTCGTGCCGCCGGCACGCTGGCGCTCGCCGCGGAGGCAGCCCGCCGAGGTGCCTTCCTCGTGACCGTCGGTGCCGCCGAGTCGCCGCTGGCCGAGGTGTGTGCCCGCGCCCGCGGTGTGCACGTCCCGATCGCCGTCGAAGGGTCCTCCTCGCGCACCTCGGTGTGGGCCCAGGCCACGCCCGCCCTGCTCGCGGCCGACGCCATGGGCATCGCCTCGGTGAGCCACGCGACTCTCGCCGAGCTCGCCGACGTGCTCGACCGCACGGCCACCGACGCTCGACCGTCGTCCGAGTCCTTCGTCAACCCGGCCAAGCTGCTCGCCACCGAGGTCGCCGAGTCCACGCCGATCGTCCTCGGTGACGGCCCCTTCGGGGAGGCCACCGCCAGGCGCGCGGCCGCGATGTTCGGCCGGACGGGGCGGGTTCCCGTCGCGCACGGCTGCCTGCCTGATGCAGCGAGTCAGATCGTCGCGTGCTTCGACGGTCCCCTCGCCCCGGGCCAGTCCGGGGGCGGTGGGGACGACGACATCTTCGCCGACCCCTTTCTCGATGGCCCGAGCCGGACGCCCCTGCGGCTGGTCATGCTGCGCGACACGTCGGTACCGGACAGCCACGGCCTCGCGGACACCGTCGTCTCGGTGGCCGAGGACGCCGGTGTCCGGGTCTCGCTCGTCGACGCTCCGGCGACCGACCCCTTGGTGCGCCTGGCGCAGCACGTCGCCCTGACCGACTTCGCAGCCAGCTACCTCGCCCTCGGCTTCGGCTTCGACCCGGCCACCTCGCCGCACGTGCGCCTGTTGCGCGGCTCGCGGGGCATCTGAGACTCCCGCCCCTGGCGTATGCCGTGGGCGCACCGCGACCGCCGGACGGCGCCCGTCCGAGGGCGTGCGTTCTCCCACGTACGCTGCGACGGTGACGCAGCACTACGACCTGGCCATCATCGGCAGCGGTTCGGGCAACGCGCTCGTGACGGCCGACTTCGACGACAAGCGTGTCGCTGTCATCGAGGGCGGGATCTTCGGTGGCACCTGCCTCAACAACGGCTGCATCCCGACCAAGATGTTCGTCTACGCCGCGGACGTGGCCCGCGACGTCCGCGAGGCGGGACGCTACGGCGTCGACGCCACGCTTCACGGGGTCCGCTGGACCGACGTGCGCGACCGGATCTTCGGGCGCATCGACCCCATCTCCGAGGGTGGTCGTCGATATCGAGTCGAGGGGCCCAACACCACCGCCTACCTCGGGCACGCGAGCTTCACCGGCGAGCGCACCCTCACGGTGCGGTGTCACGACGGAGGGGAGGAGACGCTGACAGCGGACCAGGTCGTCGTGGCCGCCGGCGCGCACCCGGTCGTTCCCGACGTCGTCCGCGACTCGGGGGTGCCCTTCCACACCTCCGACACCGTGATGCGCATCGACGAGCTGCCCGAGCGCCTCGCCATCATCGGCGGCGGGTTCATCGCGGCCGAGATGGCCCACGTCTTCGCCTCGTTCGGCGTCCACGTCACGGTCGTGGCACGCGGCTCGCTCCTGCTGCGGCACCTGGACACCGACATCGCCCAGCGTTTCACCGACCTCGCCGGCGAGCAGTGGGACGTGCGCACCAGCACGAACGTCGTGGCGGTCGAACGGGGCAGTGGCGCGACGGGCGTGCGGCTGCGCCTCGACAGCACGGCCGTGGTGGATGCCGACCTGCTGCTGGTCGCGACCGGACGCGAGCCCAACAGCGACGGGCTCGGGGTCGAGGCCGCCGGTCTGCGGCTGCTCGAGGACGGCCGCATCGAGGTCGACGAGTTCGGCCGGACGGCCGCCGCAGGGGTCTGGGCCCTCGGCGACATCAGCGCGCCCTACCAGCTCAAGCACGTTGCCAACGCGGAGGCGCGCACCATCGCCCACAACCTCGTGCACCCCGACGACCTGCGACCGCTGCCGCACGCGCACGTGCCCTCCGGGATCTTCAGCCACCCGCAGATCGCCACGGTCGGACTCACCGAGCAGGAGTGCGTCGACCTCGGGCTCGCACACGCCACCTACGTGCAGGCCTACGGTGACACGGCATACGGCTGGGCCATGGAGGACACCACGGGCGTCTGCAAGCTCGTCGCCGACCCCCGCACCGGTCTGCTGCTCGGCGCCCACGTGATGGGTCCGCAGGCGACCTCGCTCATCCAGCCACTCGTGCAGGGCATGGCCTTCGGCACCACCGTGGCCCAGCTGGCGCGCGGGCAGTACTGGATCCACCCCGCCCTCGCCGAGGTGGTCGAGAACGCCCTGCTGGGCCTGCGCCTCGGTGACCCCGCCTGAGCGCGTTCCCAGCGCGTTCCCAGACCGCCCTAGGATGACGCCATGGCAGGCGGACTCGTAGCCCTACTCGACGACGTCGCAGCGCTCGTGAAGCTCGCGGCGGCGTCCGTCGACGACGTCGGGGCGGCTGCCACCAAGGCGAGCATCAAGGCGACCGGCGTCGTCGTCGACGACACCGCCGTGACGCCTCGCTACGTCGAGGGGCTGGCCCCCGAACGGGAGCTGCCGATCATCAAGCGCATCGCCGTCGGGTCCCTTCGCAACAAGCTGCTCGTGATCCTGCCGGTCATCATGGTCCTCAGCCAGTTCGTGCCCTGGCTGCTGACGCCGATCCTCATGGTCGGCGGCACCTACCTCGCCTACGAAGGGGCCGAGAAGGTCTGGGAGCTGCTCTCCGGGCACCACGAGGAAGAGGGCGGGGGCGGCGCGGTCGACGAGGACTCGGTCGTCTCCGGCGCGATCCGCACCGACTTCATCCTCTCGGCCGAGATCATGGTCATCGCGCTCAACGAGGTCGAGACCGAGCCGTTCCTCTCGCGGCTCATCATCCTGGCCATCGTCGCAGTGCTCATCACGGCGCTCGTCTACGGCGTCGTCGGGCTCATCGTCAAGATGGACGACGTCGGTCTCTCACTTGCCGGGCGTGACTCCGGCGCCTCCCAGCGCATAGGCCGGGGCCTGGTCAAGGGCATGCCCAAGCTGCTCTCGGTCCTGTCCACGGTCGGCATCGCCGCGATGCTCTGGGTCGGTGGCCACATCCTGCTCGTCGGCGTCGACGAGCTGGGCTGGCACGCTCCCTACGACCTCGTGCACCACCTCGAGGAGGGCGTGGCCGGCATCGCCGGCATCGGGGGGCTGCTGGGCTGGCTGGTCAACACGCTGGCCTCGGCGCTCATCGGTCTCGTCGTCGGTGCGGTCGTCGTGGGGGTGCTGCACGTCATGCCGCGGCGCGGCAGGCAGGACGAGGCCGCCGGCGCGCACTGACCGCGTCGCGCAGCCGGACACCTGGGGCGGTCGACACCGCGTATGCCCCGTGCCGCTGACCCGCTGTTCGCCGAGAAGCTGCGCGAAGGCGCGATCCGCGTCGGGCGCTACGAGATCGTACGGCTCGTCCGGTCACAGGTGCAGTGATCCGGAGCGGCGGAGTGGCCCACCCTCGACGCGACAGTTCGAGACCCCGGGTCGCCGCCGCTAGACTGGGGGACTGCCGGCGTGGGTGATGACCCGCCAGATGAGCCCAGAGGGGCGCGCCGGGTCTGCACACCGACGATCAAAGGAAACGATCACTCATGTCCTTCGACTACAAGGTTGCCGACCTGAGCCTCGCCGAGGCCGGCCGACACCAGCTCCGACTCGCCGAGCACGAGATGCCCGGCCTGATGGCGATCCGCGAGGAGTACGCCGCGACGCAGCCGCTCAAGGGTGCCCGCATCGCCGGCTCGCTGCACATGACCGTCCAGACGGCTGTGCTCATCGAGACCCTCACCGCTCTCGGTGCCGAGGTCCGCTGGGCCTCCTGCAACATCTACTCGACCCAGGACGAGGCCGCCGCGGCCGTCGTCGTCGGCGCCAACGGGTCGGCCGACGACCTGCAGGGCGTGCCCGTCTTCGCGTGGAAGGGCGAGACCCTCCCCGAGTACTGGTGGTGCACCGACCAGATCCTCACCTGGCCCGGCGGCGAGGGCCCCAACATGATCCTCGACGACGGTGGCGACGCCACGATGCTCGTCCACAAGGGCCTCGAGTGGGAGAAGGCCGGCCAGGTGCCGCCGACCACCGAGGAGGACTCCGAGGAGTTCGGCGTCTTCAAGGAGCTCGTGCGCCAGACGATGGCCACCGACCCGCAGAAGTGGACCACGGTCGCCGCCGGCATCAAGGGCGTCACCGAGGAGACCACGACCGGCGTCCACCGCCTCTACCAGCTGGCCGAGGCCGGCGAGCTGCTCTTCCCGGCCATCAACGTCAACGACTCGGTGACCAAGAGCAAGTTCGACAACACCTACGGCTGCCGCCACTCGCTCATCGACGGCCTCAACCGCGCGACCGACGTCCTCATCGGCGGCAAGGTCGCCGTCGTCGCCGGCTACGGCGACGTGGGCAAGGGCTGCGCCGAGTCCCTGCGCGGGCAGGGCGCTCGCGTCATCGTCACGGAGATCGACCCGATCTGCGCGCTGCAGGCCGCGATGGAGGGCTTCCAGGTCGCGCGCCTCGAGGACGTCGTCGAGACCGCCGACATCTTCATCACGACGACCGGCTGCTTCGACGTGATCACCGCCGAGCACATGACGAAGATGAAGAACAAGGCGATCGTGGCCAACATCGGCCACTTCGACAACGAGATCGACATGGCGGGCCTGGCTCGCGTGCCCGGCATCACGAAGACCGAGATCAAGCCGCAGGTCCACGAGTGGACCTTCACCTCCGGCAGCTCGATCATCGTCCTGTCCGAGGGCCGCCTGATGAACCTCGGCAACGCCACGGGTCACCCGAGCTTCGTCATGAGCAACAGCTTCAGCAACCAGACGATCGCCCAGATCGAGCTGTTCACCAAGACCGGCGAGTACGCCAAGCAGGTCTACACCCTGCCCAAGTACCTCGACGAGAAGGTCGCTCGCCTGCACCTCGACGCCCTCGGCGTCCGGCTCACCGAGCTGAGCAAGGGCCAGGCCGAGTACCTCGGCGTCGACGTCGCCGGACCGTACAAGCCGGAGCACTACCGCTACTGAGCGACGCGCCCGCTCGGGCTCGGTCCGCCACCGCGTACGTATGCCGTCCTCCCCGCCGGGTGGGCGGCATACGTCCGTCCGGGGCGAGGCGAGTTGTCCGCGAGCTCAGCTCGGGGCGCGCAGCAGCACGTAGGCAGCTCCGTGCTGCACCACGGACCAGCGCTGCTGCTGCTCCAGGGCCTCGACGACCGGGGCGTCCTTGGCGAGCAGGGCGTAGCGGCAGCCCGTTCGGCGCAGGTAGGTCTGCCACCCGGGAGCAGCTCGTTGGAAGTCGAGGTGCTGCGTGACGTGGCTGGTCGCGTAGATCTCGGTGCGCCCATCGATCGTCGGGCGCACGTTCGGGTGGCGCCAGATCAGCCAGCCGCCCACGCCGTAGTCGTTGCACACGACCGTGTCGTGGGGCAGGGCGGCGAGGCGGGTGTCGAGGTCGTCGGCGCCCCAGGTCGGCACGGCCGCCCGACTGGGCAGGATGAGGGCGGCGATGACGAGGCCGAGCGTGACCAGGCCCACCGTCAGACCGACCTCCCGCCGCGTCACGGGTTCCCGGGTTGCCGGCAGCAGTCCCTGGATGGTGGCTGCGGCCACCGGCGCGATGACGGCCGCGCCGACGGCGACGGTCCGGCTGTAGAGCAGGGCCAGCCCGATCGCGAGGCCGACGAGCAGGATGTCGGTCCAGCGGGCGCGATGGCGTGAGCGCGCCCACACGAGCGCCACGGTGCCGGCCAGCGCGAGGAAGCCGAGGAAGCCGGGCTGGTGCAGCGACGGCGGCATCCACTCCTCGATGTACTGCGTCGTCTCGTTCACGGCGAGGGGCGACAGGAGCAGCTCGGGCCCGGTCGGGGTGAGGGCGGCGACCGCGAGGCAGCCGAGCGGGACGAGACCGAGCCGCAGCCACTGCTGCAGGGTGACGGCGCGGTCGAGCGCGACGCCGACGAGCGTCACCACGCCGATGACGACCCCGAAGAACCACATGCCGTGCGAGCATGCCCAGACCCACGTGACCGGCACGAGCCACCAGCGAGGGCGGCCGTCATGCGCGGAGCGCAGCCACGCCGCCGTGAAGGCGACGGCGAAGGCGAACGAGAGCAGGTGCGGGCGCAGCGACAGGCTCTGGCTCATGGCCACGAGAGACACCGAGGTGACCGCGGCCGACGCCAGCAGCGACGCCTGCGCCCGGGTGGCCCGCCACAGCGTGAACCCGATCGCGGCACCACCGAGCGGGAGCAGCCACGCGACGCCGGGCAGCCCGAGCAGCTGCTGCACGGCGCTCATCAGCAGTTCGGGCAGCCACTCGTGCAGCCGCCACGGCTGCGTGGACATGGTGCTCCAGGGGTCGGGGCCGTTGAAGGTCCACGTCGCGCGCAGCCGGTCGCCGGCGGAGAGGTGCCAGAAGGTGTCGGGGTCACCGATGGGTCGCGCCACCTGCACGACCGCCGCGAGCAGGACCAGCCCCGGCAGCGCCTGGCGCACCGCGAGGGGGAGCGGACCGCGCCGGGCCGGAGGCGCGGGGGAGACCTCGTGGTCGCCAGCCGACACGGTGGGCGCCGGCGCCAGCTCCGGAGCTCCTGGCGTACCCCTCGTGTCGCTCGTCACCGGGCGATCATCCATGCTCGAGCGCGGAACCGGGGGCTTTTGGGCGGATTGCCGGGTCAACTCGGGGTGCTGCACGAGGAGCCGACGGACCGACCCCGTGGCAGGATTGCGGCACTCACCGACCACCCGTCTGGCAGGGATCCCTCCATGAAGAAACTCCTGACCGGTGCCGTGGCACTGGCGCTGTCCGTCTCTCTCGCTGCCTGCTCCAAGGCGCCGGAGCCGCAGCCCTCGGCGACCCCGCCCGCCGCAGGGAGCTCGAGCGCGGGCTCGAGCTCGGCGACACCGACCGAGGCGATGTCGTCAGGCACCACGGACGACTCCGGGAACCTCCCGAGCGCCGGCTCGGGCACCAGCTCCGGCAGCGGCACGTCCGCCCCCGCCGCGCCGGTCGACCAGACCACGCCGGAGACCGCGATGACGTCCTGGCTGGGGGCCATGGTGGCCGGTGACGGCAAGGCGGTCTGCGAGCTGATGGCCTCCAAGGGCAAGGCCATCACGAGCATCCCGGGCGCCGCCGCGGCCTGTGGCACGTCGATCACCCCGATGCTCGACCAGATCAAGGAGCTGGGAGCCGCCTTCAAGGGCCTGAAGATCAGCGGGGCAACCGTGACCGGGGACAACGCCTCCTTCGAGGGCGTCACCACCGAGCCGGCCATCGCCGCCGAGGTCGTGTCGAGCTTCAAGGCCGTCCGGATCAACGGCAAGTGGTACGTCACACAGGGCTGATCCCAGCCGCTGACGCGCACCGTCCACCGCCGGGGTATGCCGTCCGGCGGCCTGCCCGGCGCCAGGTGGGCGCCCGCTGTGGCTGCCAGCGGGGCTGCGCCCGACGGCATACGCCATGAGGGTGCGACGCGCGGTCAGCGCTCGTCACGTCAGTGGCTGGTCAACCGTGTGTGATGATTTGGTCAGGACGTACGGGGCGCGTGGTCCGCGGTCCCGGGAAGGAGCGCGTCGTGAAGGGTCGGGTACTGGTCGTCGACGACGACCTCGCACTCGCCGAGATGCTCGGGATCGTGCTGCGCAACGAGGGGCTCGACGTCACGCACGTGGCTGACGGCTCCGAGGCGGTCGGCGCCTTCCGCGAGTCGCGGCCCGACCTCGTGCTGCTCGACGTCATGCTGCCCGGGCTCGACGGGATGGAGGTCTGCCGCCGCATCCGCGCCGAGAGCGGCGTCCCCATCGTCATGCTGACGGCCCGCACCGACACCGTCGACGTCGTCGTCGGCCTCGAGTCCGGCGCCGACGACTACGTCGTCAAGCCGTTCAAGCCGCAGGAACTCATTGCGCGGGTCCGCGCCCGGCTGCGCCGGGGAGACGAGCCGGCGCCCGAGAAGCTGTCCATCGGCGACCTCGAGATCGACGTGGCGGGCCACTCGGTCAAGCGCGACAACCAGTCGCTGTCGCTGACGCCCCTCGAGTTCGACCTGCTCGTCGCGCTCGCCCGCAAGCCCTGGCAGGTCTTCACCCGTGAGGTCCTCCTCGAGCAGGTGTGGGGCTACCGTCACGCGGGCGACACCCGGCTGGTCAACGTCCACGTGCAGCGGCTGCGCTCCAAGATCGAGCACGACCCCGAACGCCCGGAGATCGTCGTGACCGTCCGTGGCGTCGGCTACAAGGCCGGTCCCTCCTGACATGACGGAGCGCTCGGCCCGAAGCGGACCCGCGGGCCTGGCCACGCGGGTGGGCGCTGCGCTGCGCTCCGTCCGGCCCCGGGTCCTGCACCTGTGGCGGGCCTCGCTCGGCTTCCGCGTGGTCGTCGTGACGATGCTCCTCGGCATCCTCGTGCTCACCGCCGTCGGCACCTACCTCTACGGTTCCATCGCACAGGGCCTCGTCGACAGCCGCCAGCGCATCGCATCCGAGGACAGCCTGCGCGACGCCACCGACGCGCAGAAGGCCTTCGACGCCACTGACCAGACCGACACGCAGGCCAAGCTCACGCAGTTCGCCACGACGCTGATCAACACCTACCGACGCGATGCCGGCAACGAGACCCGCTACGTCGTGCTGACGCGCTTCGACAACAACAGCTCACCCGTCATCGTCGGGCCCATCGAGAGCGGCAGCGTCGGGGTGCGGTACATCCCCGACGATCTGCGCCAGCAGGTCGCTGCCCAGCCGGACCGCCAGCACCTTCAGGTGGCCACCATCGAGGAGGGCAACGACAGCATCTCGGCCGTCATCGTCGGCCAGAAGGTCGAGCTGCCCGTGGCGGGCAACTACGGCCTCTACTTCATCTACCCGATGGACCGCGAGCGCGAGATCATCAGCTTCATCGGCCAGACCTTCCTCTTCGGCGGGGCGGCCCTGATCCTGCTCATCGGGGCCATCGCCTTCGTCGTGACGCGGCTCGTGGCCGACCCGGTGCGACGTGCGGCCGCGGTCGCCGAGCGCTTCGCGGAGGGCAACCTCAACGAGCGCATGCGGGCCAAGGGCGAGGACGACCTGGCGCGGCTGGGCACCTCCTTCAACGGCATGGCCGCCTCGATCCAGCAGCAGATCGCCCAGCTGGAGAACCTCTCCCGCGTCCAGCAGCGGTTCGTCTCTGACGTTTCCCACGAGCTGCGCACGCCGCTGACGACGATCCGCATGGCCGGCGACCTCATCCACGACTCGCGCGGCGACTTCGAGCCCACCGTGGCGCGCTCCGCGGAGCTGCTGCGCGGCGAGCTGGACCGCTTCGAGTCCCTGCTGAGTGACCTGCTGGAGATCTCGCGCTTCGACGCCGGCGCCGCCGAGCTCGAGGTCGAGGCGACCGACCTGCGTGCCTGCGTCGAACGCGCGGTCGATGCCCATCGCACCCTCGCGGCACGCAAGGGCACCCAGCTCGTCGTCTCGACGCCTCCCGGACCGGTCATCGCGGACATGGACTCGCGCCGGATCGAGCGCATCCTGCGCAACCTCGTCTCCAACGCCATCGAGCACGGAGAGGGCAAGCCGGTCGAGGTCACCATCGGCGCCAACGACAGCGCCGTCGCCGTCACCGTCCGTGACCACGGTGTCGGGCTGCGCGCGGGTGAGGCTGCGCTCGTCTTCACACGCTTCTGGCGGGCCGATCCTGCCCGTGCCCGCACCACCGGTGGGACGGGGCTGGGGCTCGCCATCGCGCTCGAGGACGCCCGCCTGCATGCCGGTCGGTTGGAGGCCTGGGGGGCGTTGGGCGAGGGCTCTTGTTTCCGCCTCACGCTGCCCCGTCGGGCGGAGTCCACCATCACCAGCTCGCCGTTGCCGCTCAGCCCGCTGGCCGCCGAGGCCGCGCGTGCGAGGGCTGCTGGCGCCGGCTCGACGACGACCGGCGACACCCCGTCCTCCGGCACCGGTCCGGCCGACGACGACACCGTGCGGCTGCGGCGCATCGTCGTGGAGCGCGCGCCGTGACCCGGCGCCTCGTGGTCGGGCTGGTCCTCGCCGCCTGCGCCGTTCTCGCCGGCTGTGGCGGCGGCCTGCCGGGCACCGGTCCGGTGCTCGAGGGCCGTGCGCTCGGGGAGGTCCTGAACGAGCCCATCAGGGTCGTGGCGGTGGGTCCCGTCGCCGGTGCGAGCCAGGAGGCGGTCGTGCGTGGCTTCCTGCGCGCGGGGGAGGACACCGACGAGACGCACGCCACCGGCCGCGCCTTCCTGGCCCCCCAGTCGGTCGACCTGTGGCGGTGGTCCAACGAGGACGTCGTCATCTACGACGGGGACCTCAAGGTGCGCCGGGTCAGTGAGGACACCGTCGAGGTGAGCGCCGCCGCCCTGGCCCGGCTCACGCCCGAGGGTCGCTACGTCGAGCAGCCGCTCGGTGCCCGCGAGAAGGTGACCTTCGGCGTGACCAAGGTCGGCGGGGAGTGGCGGGTGGAGCTGCCGCAGGGCGGGTTCGGGCTGTGGCTCGACAGCGACCAGTTCAACCGCGTCTACGTCAACCGCCTCCTCTACTACGTGACGCGCAACGGCCGCGACCTCGTCCCCGACTCGCGGTGGTTCCCCATCGGCACCCGTCTGGCGACGACCCTGGCCCGGGCACAGCTGAGCGGAGTCCCCGACTACCTCGCCGGCGCCGTCACCACCGGCGTGCCCGCCGGCACCCGCCTGGCGGTGAACGCCGTGCCGGTCACCGTTGGCAAGGCCCAGGTCAACCTCAGCAGCGAGGCGCTGTCGGCCGACCCGGCCGCTCGCGCCGCGATGTGGGCGCAGCTGACCAAGACGCTGAGCCAGGTCTCGTCCGTGAGCTCCGTGTCGCTCGCCGTGGACAACACGCAGCTGGAGCTGCCCGGCGGCCTGACGACCGTGTCGTCGGCCGCGGACCTGGGCTACGACGTCGTGCCGAAAGGCACGCTCGACACCGCCCTGCTGCGCACCGGCGACGTGATCCGGCGGATCCCCTCGCGCTACGTGCCAGACATCGACGCTGCCAAGCGTCCGGACCTCAAGCCGAAGGACGGCGACGTCGGGCGCATCCCCGACACGTGGCGCGACCTCGCCCTGTCGGTGGACGGCAAGCAGGTGGCGGCGGTGTCGGCGAACGGGCGGTCCCTGTCCCTGTGGCGCGCCACCGCGCAGACCAGGTCGATCCCGGCGTTCGCCTCGTCGCTCACGCGTCCGGCCTACGACGCCAAGGGCTACCTGTGGGTCGCGGGCGGCGACGATCAGGGCAACGACCGGGTCTTCGTCCTCGACTCCGTGTCGACCGACCCCGCGGTAGCACCCAAGCCGATCCGCACCCCGTGGCTGGGCGACCGCCGCATCAAGGCCCTGACCGTCGCCCCGGACGCGTCGAGGGTGCTCGTCATCACGACCGACCGCTCCGGCGGCGACCACCAGCTCGGCCTCAGCGGCATCGTGCGCGCCACGAACGGCGAGCCGCAGGCCCTGGCCAAGCCGCTGCGCCAGGCGCAGTCGCTGCTGCTGCTGCAGGACGTCACGTGGCTCGACCCGACGAACTACGCCGTGCTGGGACAGGCCCGCGCCGGCGACGCCATGCGCCCCTGGGTCGCGACCGTCGGAGCCGGCGTCGACGGCACGCGGCCCGGTATCGGGCGCCTGAGCGCGGTACCGGGGGCGGTCACCATCACGACGGTGGGCGGCCCGCGCGGGATCCTCCTCGTCACGAGCGACAACCGGGTGCTTGCGCGGGCCGGCTCCAACTGGCCCCTCATCGAGCGAGGCAGCGACGTCCTCGTGCCAGGCGGCTGAGGCCACCGGCCGGCTTGGCCCGCCGCGGCCGTCCACACCCCCGGGCCAACCGGTCACCGGATCCACACCCCGACGGATCCGGCTCGCGCGACGCCCGCAGGGGCGGTGTGCTGGACCGCATGGCTGGACGGACGGGTGGTTGCATGGGACGTGGCGCACGCGGCGCGCGGGGCAAGCTCGGCGGCGCGAGCCGCGCCCCCGGCCACGGACGTGCCGAAAATCCGCTGGCCGCCGGCCCGAGCCTGCTGTCGCGGCTGCAGGCGAGCGAGCTGCTCGACCTCGTGCTGCCGCGTGAGTGTGGTGGCTGCCTCCGCGCCGGGGCGAACTGGTGCCGGCGCTGCGATCAGGCGCTCGCGACCCTCGCCTTTCCCGAGTCGGGGGGGCCGTCACCCGGTCAGGGCGGTGGTCAGGGCGGTGGTCACGGTGGTGGTCACGGTGGTGGTCCCTGGGTCGTGCCGCACCCCGTGCCCGACGGGATGCCGCCCGTGTACGCGTGGGGTGTCTACGCCGACCCGCTGCGGGCCGCCGTGTCGGCCTGGAAGGACGCCGGCCGTCGAGACCTCGTGGCGGTGCTCGGACCCCTGCTCACGACCTCCCTCGTCGGAGCGCTGCGGGGTGCAGGCTGGGACCGCGGAACCCTGCTGGTCGTCCCGGCGCCCTCGTCCCGACGCGCGGTGCGAGAGCGCGGCGACACGCCGATGGTCGGGCTCTGCGAGTCGGCCGTCGCGGCGCTCGCCGGGCGGCCTGGATCCCTGCTCCGAGTGGCCCCGGCGCTGCGTCACGTCCGCCGCGTCGAGGACCAGTCGGGGCTCGGCACGCTGGAGCGGCGCGGCAACCTCGATGGCGCGCTCGCGGTGCACCCGTCGTGGCGGAGGGTGGTGGCCGGCCGCCGCTGTGTGCTCGTCGACGACGTCGTGACGACCGGCGCCACGCTCGCCGAGGCCGCGCGGGCGTTGCGCAGCGCAGGGGCGGCGGACGTCGTGGGCGCGTCCTTGGCCGCCACGCAACGTACGCGCGGGTGACCGGCCACCCGAGGTCCTCGGATCGCGTGGGCGGCGGGTCCCGACGGGTGGGAGGCACGCCTTCCAGTGGGCGCGTGGCCCCACTAGGGTCGATGGCATGGACCCTCGTCCTGCGGGGTGCGACCATCCGGCCGTCCCGGGGGCGACGATCGACAGGAAGGGGTGGTGCCGCCTCACCGGCGGGCCCGTCCTGGGTATCCAGAGGCCCGGAACCACTCTCACTGCACTGCACGCAGAAGGCGTGCGCGATCAAGGAGGAACCGTGGAGATTGTCGTCACTGGACGCCACGTCCAGATCCCCGACCGATTCCGTGAGCAGCTCGACGAGCGACTGGCCAAGGTCCAGGCGCTCGCCCCCAAGGTGCACCGCATCGACGTCGTCGTCACCCACGAGCGGGTTGCCCGTGGGTCCGAGAAGGTCGAGATCACCTGCCACGCAAAGGGCCCCGTCATCCGGGCTGAGGCTTGTCTCGACGACAAGTTCGCAGCTCTCGACGCGGCAGTGGACAAGCTCATGGAGCGTCTCAGGCGGGTGCACGACAAGCGACGCGTCAGCCGCGGACGGCGGATCCCTGAATCGGTCGCGCAGGCGACGGCCCGCGTCGACATCTCCTCGAACGGCTCGGCCCCCGGCGCGTCCGAGCCCGGAGCCGACCGTGGCGGCCGGGTCGACGACCTCGAGCGGTTCGGTGCGCTCGGTAACTCGCCGATCGAGGTCCGGGAGAAGATCCACACGGCCGCGCCCATGTCGCTCGAGGACGCCGTCAACCAGATGGAGCTCGTCGGGCACGACTTCTTCCTCTTCCACGACGCCGACACCGACCGACCCAGCGTGGTCTACCGGCGCCGCGGCTGGAGCTACGGCGTGCTGTACCTCGAGACGGATGCCGAGGCATCCGTCGCCGCCACCGGCTGAGGGTCGGCAGCACCCAGCGACACCCCTCCGGGGCGCCTCCCACAGCGGGCGGCGCCCCGTCGCGTGGACGCGACCGCCCGGCGGCGCGCCGGTCACCACGGAGGGGGTGCCGACGGCCGTCTGTCCATGCGGTGGGCCAAGATGGAGCCGTGAACCTGCCCCCCGACGTCATCCGCGTCCTCATCGTCGACGACCACGCCCTCTACCGCCGGGGCCTGCAGACGGTGCTGGCCGTCGAGGAGGGCATCGAGGTCGTCGGTGAGGCGGCCGACGGGGTGGAGGCGGTCGACCAGGCCGAGGAGATGCTGCCGGACGTCATCGTCATGGACGTCGGCATGCCCAAGCGCGGCGGGATCGACGCCTGCCGCGTGATCAAGCAACGCGTCCCGTCCGCCCGCATCATCATGCTGACCAGCTCCGACGACGAGGTGAACCTCTTCGAGGCGGTCCGTGCCGGGGCCAACGGCTACCTGCTCAAGGACGTGCCGCCCGAGGAGGTGGCGGCCGGCATCCGTGGGGTCTTCCACGGCCAGTCGCTGCTCTCGCCGTTGATGGCGTCCAAGCTGCTGACGGAGTTCGCCCAGATCAGCCAGGGAGCCTCGGCGCCGGGCCCCACACCGGGCCTGGAGCTGCCCCGCCTGACCGAACGGGAGCTCGAGATCCTCCGGCTCGTGGCGCGTGGTCGGCTCAACCGCGAGATCGCTGGGGAGCTGTTCATCTCCGAGAACACCGTGCGCAACCACATCCGCAACATCCTCGACAAGCTGCAGATGCACTCGCGCATGGAGGCGGCGATGTATGCCGTCCGCCAGCGGCTCATCGACCCCGGTGAGTGAGCGTCCGGTGACCGAGGCATGACCGGAGCCAGCCGCACGCTCTCACGCGCGCAGGCCAAGCGGGTCGCCATCACTGCCCAGGGCTTCCTCGACCCTCGCCCCGCGCCGTTCACCGCGACGACGCGCCACCTGCAACGTGTCGTCGACCGCGTGGGCGTCGTCCAGATCGACAGCGTCAACGTGCTCGCCCGCAGCCACTACCTCCCGTTCTTCTCCCGTCTCGGGCCCTACGACACGACCCTGCTCGACCGGGCCCGTGACCGGGCGCCCCGGCGACTCGTCGAGTACTGGGCGCACGAGGCGAGCCTCGTCCCGCCGTCGACGTGGCCGCTGCTCGACTTCCGGATGCGGGCGGCCGCCGAGAAGGCCTGGGGTGGCATGCGCCGGATCCTCCAGGAGCGTCCCGACTACGTCGACCTCGTACGGGCGGAGGTCGAGGCACGTGGCCCGATGACCGCACGCGAGGTCGAGGTCGCCCTCGCGCACGACCAGCCGCGACGCACCGACCACTGGGGCTGGAACTGGTCGGAGGTCAAGCAGGCGCTCGAGTACCTCTTCTGGGCCGGGCAGATCAGCTCCGCCGGTCGGACCACGCAGTTCGAGCGCAGGTATGCCGCGCTGACCGCCACCGCGCCGCCCGCGCTACGCACCGCGTGGACGGGGCGACCGGGCCCCGAGGCGGACCCCGACCGCTACGTTCAGCTCGTCCGCATCGCGGCCCGCGCGCACGGCGTGGCCACCGAGCTCTGCCTCGCCGACTACTTCCGGATCAAGCGGGAGGATGCGCGCCCGGCCATCGCGCGCCTCGTCGCCGAGGGGGAGCTGGTCCCGGTGACGGTCCCGGGGTGGAAGCCCGCCTGGATGCACGCAGAGGCGCGGGTGCCCCGACGGGTGCACGCCGAAGCACTGGTGAGCCCCTTCGACTCGCTGGTCTGGCAACGAGAGCGCATCCATGCGCTGTGGGACTTCCACTACCGCCTCGAGATCTACACCCCGCCGCACCAGCGGGTGCACGGCTACTACGTGCTGCCCTTCCTCTACGGGGACGCACTCGTGGCACGCTGCGACCTCAAGGCCGACCGCACCGCCGGCACGCTGCGCTGCCACCGTGTCTCGTGGGAGCCGGGCGCCCCTGTCGAGGCACGGGCCGCGTTGCTCGCCAACCTGGAGTCGATGGCGCAGTGGCTCGGCCTCGCCCGGGTCGATCTGGCGCAGGAGGCGAGGACCTCGCCGGCCGGCTGAGCGCCGCCGGCCACACGGCATACGTCCTCGGGAGAGGGGGTCCGGAACCGACCTCGTCGCCGGTGCGTTGGTCGTTGTGTCCGCAAGGCGGCTAGCCTAGGCGGGTCCCGTGACCCATCACGGGCGATGGAGCCCGCCCACCGGGCGCGTCCACACGTTCAGTCGGGAGTGAGATCACCAGATGGCCGTCATCGAGAAGCTGCTTCGCGCCGGCGAAGGCCGGACCCTGAAGAAGCTCCAGGGCCTCGCCAGGCAGGTCAACGCCCTCGAGGCCGACTTCGAGAAGCTCACCGACGAGGAGCTGCGCGACGAGACCAAGGGTTTCCGCGAGCGGCTCGACAACGGCGAGACGCTCGACATGCTGCTCCCGGAGGCCTTCGCGGCCGTCCGTGAGGCGAGCAAGCGGACCCTCGGCAAGCGCCACTTCGACGTCCAGCTGATGGGCGGTGCGGCCCTGCACATGGGCAACGTGGCCGAGATGAAGACCGGTGAGGGCAAGACGCTCGTCGCGACCCTCCCGAGCTACCTCAACGCGCTGTCCGGCCAGGGCGTGCACGTCATCACCGTCAACGACTTCCTCGCCGAGTACCAGTCCGAGCTGATGGGCCGCGTGCACCGCGCCCTCGGCATGGAGACCGGCTGCATCCTCGCGTCCATGACGCCCGAGCAGCGGCGCGCCGAGTACGCCAAGGACATCACCTACGGCACGAACAACGAGTTCGGCTTCGACTACCTGCGCGACAACATGGCCTGGGACCCCGCGGAGCTCGTCCAGCGCGGCCACAACTTCTGCATCGTCGACGAGGTCGACTCCATCCTCATCGACGAGGCTCGCACGCCGCTCATCATCTCCGGCCCGGCCGACCTCGCCACGAAGTGGTACGTGGAGTTCGCGCGCATCGCAGCGCGCCTGACCCGCGGCGAGGACGGCCGCGGTGACTACGAGGTCGACGAGAAGAAGCGCACGGTCGGCGTGCTCGAGTCCGGCATCGCCCGCGTCGAGGACCTCCTCGGCATCGACAACCTCTACGACACGGTCAACACGCCGCTCATCGGCTACCTCAACAACTCCATCAAGGCCAAGGAGCTGTTCAAGAAGGACAAGGACTACGTCGTCATGAACGGCGAGATCCTCATCGTCGACGAGCACACCGGCCGTATGCTGCCCGGCCGCCGCTACAACGAGGGCATGCACCAGGCCATCGAGGCGAAGGAGGGCGTCGAGATCAAGAACGAGAACCAGACGCTCGCCACGATCACCCTGCAGAACTACTTCCGCATGTACGACAAGCTCTCCGGAATGACCGGAACGGCCCAGACCGAGGCCGCCGAGCTCAACTCGATCTACAAGCTCGGCGTCATCCCGATCCCGACGAACCGCCCGATGATCCGCAAGGACCAGGCCGACCTCGTCTACCGCACCGAGGTGGCCAAGTACGACGCCGTCGTCGACGACATCGCCGAGCGGCACGCGCTGGGGCAGCCGGTGCTCGTGGGCACGGTCTCGGTCGAGAAGAGCGAGTACCTGTCCCAGCAGCTGAAGAAGCGCGGCATCAAGCACGAGGTGCTCAACGCGAAGCAGCACGAGCGCGAGGCGGCGATCGTCGCCGAGGCCGGCCGGAAGGGCGCCGTCACCGTCGCGACCAACATGGCCGGTCGAGGCACCGACATCATGCTCGGCGGCAACTCCGAGTTCCGGGCGGTGGCCGAGCTGAAGAAGCGCGGTCTCGACCCGCACGAGACCCCGGAGGAGTACGAAGCCGCCTGGGACGAGGCTCTCGCCAAGGCGGAGGAGGAGGTGGCGGCCGAGCACGAGGAGGTCACCGAGCTGGGCGGCCTCTACGTCCTCGGCACCGAGCGCCACGAGTCGCGCCGCATCGACAACCAGCTGCGTGGTCGCTCCGGTCGTCAGGGTGACCCCGGCGAGTCCCGCTTCTACCTCTCGCTCAACGACGACCTCATGCGCCTGTTCAACGCCGGCCTCGTCGACCGCTTCATGCAGACGGCCGGCATGGAGGACGACGTGCCGATCGAGTCCAAGATGGTCACGAACTCGATCCAGAAGGCGCAGGGATCGGTCGAGGCGCAGAACTACGAGATCCGCAAGAACGTCCTGAAGTACGACGACGTCATGAACCGCCAGCGCCAGGTCATCTACGACGAGCGTCGTGCCGTGCTCATGGGCGAGGACCTCCACGAGCAGCTGCGCCTCTTCGTCAACGACGTCGTGAACTCCTACGTCGACGCCGCGACCGGCGAGGGCTTCGCCGCCGACTGGGACCTCGAGAAGCTCTGGGAGGCGATGCGCCAGGTCTATCCGGTCTCGCTCACCATCGAGGAGGTCGAGGACATGGCCGGCGGGCGCCAGGCGATCACGGCCGACCTCCTGCGCGAGCAGCTGATGTCCGACGCCCACCACGCGTACGACCTCCGCGAGGAGTCGCTCGGCGCCGAGACCATGCGCGAGGTCGAGCGCCGGGTTGTCCTGTCGGTCCTGGACCGCAAGTGGCGCGAGCACCTCTACGAGATGGACTACCTCCAGGAGGGCATCGGCCTGCGGGCGATGGCCCAGCGCGACCCGCTCATCGAGTACCAGCGCGAGGGCTACCAGCTCTTCGAGGCGATGATGGAGGCGATCAAGGAGGAGTCGGTCTCGCACCTGTTCTCCGTCGAGGTCTCGGTGCCCGAGCCGGCCGCTGCCGCTGTCGGGGCAGCGCCCATGTCGGTCGGCGACCTCGTTCGTGACCTCTCCGCGGCGCCGCCGGTGCCCGACGACGCGACCGGTGCTGCAGCCGAGGTGGACGAGGAGGCCGAGGGCATCGCGACCGGGCGTCGCCCCTTCGGCTCGGGCGTCCGCGTCTCGGGTGTCGACCTCGACGCCGACGGACAGCGTCCCGCGGGCCTGCGCTACACGGCGCCGGGCGAGGACGGTCGGGCTGTGGAGTCCGGTGGCCAGCAGACGGTCGAGCGCCAGGCGGACCGCCGTGGCAAGAAGGTCAAGCGGAAGCGCCGCTGACCCGAGGAGCAGACGGCGGCCCGGACACCCATGGTGTCCGGGCCGTCGCCGTGCCACGGATGATCCGATGACCATCTGACGATGCGGAGGGCCAACGGCTGGTGGTCGGGTCGGGTCAGCCGATCGTCAGGGCGGTGACGAGCCAGCGCCCGTCGAGACCCTCGAGCCGAAGGGCGAGGGCCCGCACCCTTCCGTGCGACACGACGACTGCGCAGGCCTCGACGATGCCGTCGGCCGGCTCGCACACCCGGACGCGACGCACGACGGCGGGCCGGCGCGGGCCAGGGGTGCGGCGGCGACCGGCAACCATCGCCTGCCGGGCGATCACCGAGTAGATGGTGGGTGCCGTGTGCCTGATGAGCTGCGGCGCCGGCCGCTGCCCGGAGACCACCTCGACGACCGCCTGCGACAGGCGCGCGACGAACGGCACGGGATCGGGGAGCAGGCTGGTGCGGGTGGGCTGACGACCGAAGTCCTCGTCGTCGCGCGGCCCGAAGAAGTCCAGGGCCAGCGCGTCCTGGGCGTAGGGCTGCTCGCCGTCCCAGGCCTCGTCGGCACTGATGATGCGCGGTGCCGTCTGCGGGATGCGTCGCACGGTGAAGGTGTGGGGCTCGGTCGCCGCCGCGCCCGTGGCCGGTGTCGTCGTGTCGCTCATCGCTGCACTCCCTGCTCGGTGGGGACGGTGGGTGGCCTCAGCTGCTGCCCGGGCAGGAGCAGGTCGGGGTCCTCACCCACGGCGTCACGGTTCGCGGCATACCAGCGCGGCCACTCGTGCGCGATCTCGGCGTCGCTGGCCCCGGGACCGAGGTGGCGGGCGGCGATCGACCAGAGGGTGTCGCCACGGCGGACGGTCACCAGGTCGTGGGAGGAGCTCGCGATCCGGGGTGCGGGAGCGAGCAGTCGCGTGCGCTCAGTGTCGTGGACGCGCAGGGGCGCCGTCGGCAGGTAGCCGGGGGAGCTGCCGCCGGTGGTTGGGCGCGACGGGGCGGCCGAGGGCGCGAAGCCCGGTCCTGGTGCGTGCCTCGGCACGGCGATGTCGGACGGCATCGTCGAGCGCCCGCGACCCGCGGTCGGAGGCGGTGTGGCTGTCGGGACGGACGTCGAGTCCGACGTCGGGGAGTACCCCGGGACCAGCTCCTGCGGCGTCCCGGCAGTCGGTCCCGAACTACCGGAGCCGAGGCCTGCTGCCGAGCCGGTCGCGGAGACGGGAGCAGCGGGGAGGGCGAGGGAGCCGACCGAGGCCCCGAGCACCAGCGTCAGCAGCCTGCGCACGGCGAGTGGGGTGACGCGGTCCGCGACCTCTCCTGCGAGACGACCCGCGGCGCCGGGGAGGAGGGCCAGCACGGCCAGGATCGAACCGAGAGCCAGCCAGGCCGCAAGCGCCGCTCCGACCCACGCCAGCATGCGCAGCAGGACCTCGTCCGGTCTCTCCGTCGCGGAGGGCGGGGGGACCGACCGGCGGGCGACAGCCACGAGGACGAAGAGGGCGACCATGGCGACGGCCAGCCCGAGCACCGCTCGGGCCGGGACGCGGCCGACATGTTCGGTTCGCGGCGTGTCATGGCGAGTCTGGTCCCGACCACCTCGATGGATGCTCGGCGGCTGCTGCGAGCGCTCGCGCGCCGCCGCGGTTGTCGTTGAGCCTGTACCCCTGTGCATGCGTCTATTTAATGCAGTTTGCTTGCGTTTGGTCAAGTATGATGATGGTCAAGATTCCGTCGAATGGCCGATCGACCGTGGTCAGGGGGAGGCTGTGCGCATGCGTTGGGACCGCCTCTTCGATGACCTCGAGGCACAGCTGGCCATCGAGGAGGTCCGTGAGCTGGACTCGGAGGTCGCCGACCGCGTTCGGCGCGAGAGGGCACTCATCGACCTCCATACGCGCCTTCTCGCCAACCTCGCCACCGTGCAGGTCGCGCTGCGCCTGCCCGGCCGGGTCGTGTCCGGTCGCCTTGTCGACGTCGGCCCGGACTGGGCTCTCGTGGAGCCTGCCCCCGAGCGTCCCGTCCTCGTGGCGCTGGGCGCGGTGCGGGCCGTGTCGGGACTCGGGCCCGGCGCCCGCACCCCGTCGCTCGTGGCCAGGCGCTTCGGGCTGGGAGCGGCGCTTCGGGCCGTGAGCCGTGACCGTGCGGCGGTCGAGATCTGCGACCTCGACGCCAGGACGGCCACTGGCACCATCGACGTCGTGGGCGCGGACCACCTCGAGCTGGCTGAGCACGCCCCTGACGAGACGCGGCGCACGGCGAACCTCACCGGCCGGCTGCTCGTGCCCTTCTGGTCGGTCGGGTCGGTGCGCCGCCTCTGACTCGCGGCCTCGGGTGGAAGGACGCCGGTCGAGGGCTCACTCCTCGCCGGCGCCGCCGAACGGGTGCGCCTGCACGAACGACTTCGTCTCGGCGTACATCCTCTGGATGTAGCTCTCGAGCTCGGTCGCCTCGACCCGCCACTGCCCGCGGCCGCCGATCTTGATGGCGGGCAGCTCACCCGAACGCACGAGGGCGTACGCCTGGGCGGAGGAGATGTTGAGGATCTCCGACACCTCGGCGAGCTGCAGGAACCGCTGGGCCACGCTCACTCCTCCTCTGACCGCCTCACCGACGACCCTCGACCTCACTCGTACCCCGACTCGCCGCGTCCGGACACGGCCGTGAGCAGCCCGACGGCCGCTTGGACGGGCCGGCGAACCGTGTCCGGCCGACCGTGTGGTGCGGACCGGGGACGCCCTCATCCTAGGCAGCGATGCGGCGGTCCTCGTCCGTTGTCCCCGGCTGTGGGTCTGGACGGGCGGTTCACGTCGGTTTGATGCAGGATGTTGCCGCGACGCCCGGCGCCCGTGACGACGTGCAAGCTCGAGGGCCGCGGCGGCGCAGCCATCGACTCGCGGACCACAGGGGGCCCCATGACCGAGCTGGCCAGTCCCAGCGCCAAGCGACTCCAGCGACCCTCCTGGCGTGACAGCCGCCTCGTGGTCGGGGTGCTGCTCATCGTCCTGGCGGCGACCCTGGGTGCGAGGGTTGTCGCGAGCGCCGACGACCGCGTGCCGGTGTGGGTCGCGGCGAGCAACCTCGTCGCCGGTGACACGGTGGACGAGGCTTCCTTCGTCCGGGCGGACGTGCAGCTGGCGGACCGCATGGGCGGCTACCTCGCGGCCGACGCCCCTGTCCCCACGGGGTCGTTCATGGTGCGGGACGTGCGTGCCGGCGAGCTGGTCCCGTCGTCGGCGGTCGGCAGCCCCGACGCGGTGGAGGTGCAACGGGTCACCGTGCGGGCCGATGCCCTGGCCACGACGGGTCTCGCGCGGGGCAGCAGGGTCGACGTCTTCGTGACGCCCAAGGTCTCCACCGCACGTGACTCGGACACCGCGCCGACGAAGAAGCTGCTCGAGTCCGCCGCCGTGGCCGCCGTGCTGACCAGCTCCGGGGGCTTCGGCTCCGGGTCGATGACATCGGTGCAGATCTACGTGCCCGCCGACAAGGTCCAGCCGCTCGTCGAGGCCGTGGATGCCGAGGCCAAGCTCACGCTCGTGCCGTCCGTTGGGGCAGTGTCCGGAGGCGGGGCATGACCGAGGTGCTGACCGCGCTCGGTCACCGGTGGGAGTCAGTCGTGGCCACCGCGCTCGAGGGGCTGCGCGACGTCACGGTGAGCCGTCGCTGTGCCGACGTGTCCGAGCTGCTGTCTGTCGCTGAAGCCGGTCTGGGCGAGACCGCCGTGGTCTCCTCGGACCTCCGTGGCCTCGATCTCGCCGTCGTCGATCGCTTGCGTGCCAACCGGATCCGTGTCATCGGCGTCTACCCGCCTGATGACGAGGGCGCTGAGCGGCGGCTGCGCCAGCTCACGATCTCGGTGACTGTGCCGGTCGATGCCGGCGCCGACCGGTGGGTGCAGGCACTGCAGGACGACGGCTCGCCGGGCGACGACCTGGAAGCGGCTCTGCAGAACTCAGACGTGGACGCCTCCCAGGCCGCCTCCCAGGGCACCTTCGAGGGCGCCTCGGAGGGCGGCTCCGGGTGGCTCCCTGAGGGAGCCCACGCCGCCACCCGCGGCATCGCGGCCCACGCCTCCCATGAGTCGGGGACTCGGAGCGGGGAGAGCTCGCCCGGCGGCCCGCAGGACGGTCCGGCCCGTACACCCGTCATCGCGGTCTGGGGTCCGACCGGCGCGCCGGGCCGCACCACCATCGCGACGACGCTGGCCGCCGAGGTCGCCAGTCGCGGGGTGCCGACTCTCCTCGTCGACGCCGACACCTACGGCGGCTGCGTGGCGCAGTCGCTGGGTCTGTTGGACGAGGCACCCGGAGTCGCTGCCGCCTGCCGGGCCGCGGACCAGGGCCTGCTCGACCTGCCGGCCCTGTCGCGCATCGCACCGGAGGTGGTGCCCGGGCTCCGGGTTCTCACCGGGCTTCCCAAGGCCGAGCGCTGGCCGGAGGTTCGGGCCGCCGCGCTCGAACGCGTCCTCGACCTCAGCAGGTCGCTCGCCCGGGTCGTCGTCGTGGACTGCGGCTTCTGCCTCGAGGACGACGAGGAGCTGAGCTACGACACCATGGCGCCGCGTCGCAACGAGGCCACACTCACCGCCCTGGCCGCCTCCGACCTCGTCGTCGCCGTCGGGGGCGCCGACCCGGTCGGCCTGCAGCGGTTCGTCCGGGGTCTCCAGGAGCTGGGCACCGTGCCCTCCGGTGAGCCGGTCCCGGTCGTCAACCGCGTGCGCAGCGGCGCCGTCGGTTCCCGGCCGGAGTCCCGCATCGCCGACTCGCTGCTGCGCTTCGCGGGCTTGACGTCCGTGCGGTTCGTGCCCGATGACCCGACGACCCTCGACGGCGCGCTGCTCGCGGGGCGTTCGCTCGTCGAGCATGCGCCCGACTCGCCGGTGCGCCGAGCGGTCGCCGACCTGGCGACGGGCCTGCTGCCCTGGACGGCGCCGTCCCGGGAGCGCCGCGCGCGCAGGCAGCGTCGGGGACGTGGCGTGCTGGGGCGCCGCTCGTGGGCAGCCGTGGGCTGAGTGGTCGGGAGCCACGTCTTCCGGTCGGCCCGCTCAGGGGGCGAAGAGGATCGTGAGCCCGGCCAGGGTGTAGAAGACCATGACGGCCATGAGCGGCACCTGCCCGATGACGGCGGCGCGCCGGTCGAGGACGGTGATGGCGCGTTCGTGCGCCGCAAGGACCCCGAGCAGGTGGCCGACGACGATGCTGACGGCCTGGATCGTGGCGATGAGCGTCGGCTGGATCAGTGTGTCGTCCGGGACGAGGTGGGCGGTCCCGAGCAGGTCCGCGCCGGTGCCGAGCGGGTCGGTCAGCAGCCGCCAGGTGGACTGCCCCTGGTAGACCCAGAGCGACCAGTAGTGCGCGACGAGGTAGCCGCCGGCGATCGGGATCAGCGAGGGCGCGATGTCGCTGACGAAGGAGAAGGAGCGGGCGGCCGGCTCGCCGGCGATCCACACCGAGACCAACGAGGCGGTCCAGAGCGTCACCGCCACGAGCACGAAGAAGGCGAGGAGGGTCGCGGTCTTGAGCAGCGAGGACGGCACGGGCGAGGACTGCACGAACGTCGACCACGAGAGGTTGGCCGAGAAGCCGTCGTATGCCGTGCCGCCGAGCATGACGGCGACGGTGGGCACGAGCCCCCGCTGGCCCCACAAGCCGTTGACGCCGTGCAGGGGAGTGCGCACCACCCAGCGCCCGTCGGGCCGCCGGCCCAGCGGCGAGAGCAGGCCGAGCAGCCGCGACCACGCCTCGAAGGGGTCGGCACGGTCGAACCAGGTGCGGCCGAAGACGGCCGCACCGAGGAGCGACACGGCGAAGAAGCCGGCGACGAGCAGCCGCAGGAAGGGCAGCGACGTGTTGCCCTCGGCGACGAGCTCGACCCAGGTGAACGTGCCGAGGCCGACGGCCGCCGGCCACAGGCCCCAGCGGTAGGGCACTGCGGCGAGGTCGGGTGACACGCGCGCGAGCCGCAGCAGGCCGGTGTGCAGCGCCCGGACCGGGTTGACGACCCGCCACACGGGCCCGAGCAGCATGGACGCGAAGGCGAGACCGACCCAGAGCCAGACGTACATGACGTAGGGCGCCGGGTTGCGCGCCGAGTCCGGGCCGAGGAAGAGCGCGGCCAGCGTCCACAGGGTCAGGGCGGCAGCGAGCACTCGGGCAACCACGCGCAGCCACCGCGAGTCGAGCAGGGCTGCGAGGGGTCTCGGCAGCAGCATCCCGTCCGTCGCCCGGAGGCGCGGCTCGCGCCACAGCGTCCCGATCGCGACGAACGAGATGAGCAGCGCGGCGACCGCGGCGATGACCAGGGCCGTGAAGGGCAGCGGCAGGTCGCCCCGGTTGCCGACACCGTGCGCGGGGGCGACGGCGGGCAGGATCGCCACGGTCAACGCACGGCCACCGTGAGCAGCGTCAGGGCGGGTTCGTGGGTCTCTATCTCGTAGACGCCGGCTTCCTGGCCCGTCAGCCGAAGCGTGGTGGGGACACCACCCTTGAGCGCTGCCTCGACGTCGAAGCCGTGGGCGTGCAGCTCGTCGTCGTGGTCGCTCGTCACGACGAGCTCCAGGGTCGAGCCGATGGGCAGGTCGACCTGGGCCGGCGCCGGCGTCACGGTGCTGCCCGTCACCTTCACCTCGAGGCGTTTGACGTTGCCCGTCGAGGCGACGCCGGTGGCAGCGCCGGGCCCCGCTCCGGGGCCGCTGGAGGAGCAGGCAGACAGCCCCGCGAGGGCGAGCACGCACACGGCATACGGGAGGGCACGAAACGCACGCATGGGACCGATCCTAGGTGGGGGCCTTCTGGCAGAGTGTGGGCATGTCTGACCGCCTGACCTCGCTCGACGCGTCGTTCCTCTACCTCGAGGAGTCGACCACGTCGATGCACGTCGGGTCGGTCATGGTCTTCCGGCCGCCGCAGGAGGGCTTCGACCACGACCAGCTGGTCCGGATCATCGAGAGCCGCATCGGGGCGATCCCGCGCTTCCGCCAGAAGGTACGTGACGTCCCCGGACGCATCGCCAACCCCGTCTGGGTCGACGACGAGGCCTTCGACATGGGCTACCACGTGCGCCGCGCCGCCCTGCCGCAACCCGGCAGCGACCGGCAGCTGCAGGATTTCGTCGCCCGCGTGCAGCCGCGCAAGCTCGACCGCACCCGTCCGCTCTGGGAGGTCTACCTCGTCGAGGGCCTGCACGACGGCCGGTTCGCGATCGTCACGAAGACGCACCACGCCCTGATCGACGGCGTCAACGCGCTCGACATCGCCCACGTCATCGTCGACGCCACGCGAGGTGAGGACCTCGGCGCCGTCGTCACGCCCTGGGAGCCCACCCGGGCGCCGTCCTCCGTCGAGCTGGTGACCGGCGCGGTCGTCGACGCGGTGCGGCGCCCCACGCAGGTCCTCGACCTCGTGCGAGGCGGCCTCAACGACGCGTTCAACGTGGGCCTGCGCGCCGCCGAGTCGGCCGGTCAGGTGCTCTCGACCGTCGCCCGGACGGCTGCGCGTCCGGCTCCCGACTCACCGCTCAACGCCGAGATCGGCTCCGCCCGGCGATGGGTGATGGTCGCGACCGACCTGGACGACTACCGACGCGTGCGCAAGCACCTGGCCCGTGGCGCGTACGCCGAGGACGTGACGATCAACGACGTCGTCCTCGCGACCATCGCCGGCGGCTTCCGCGCGTGGTTGCTCGGACGCGGCGAGCCCGTGAGCCCGCACACCGCTGTGCGCGCCATGGTGCCGGTCAGCATCTATGGTGACGATCCGGCCGGCATGTACGCCAACCAGGTCATGGCGTGTGTCGTCAACCTCCCGGTGGGCGAGCCGGGTGCCTCGATGCGGCTGCACCAGATCGCCTTCGCGATGCGGCAGCAGATGGAGGGCGGCCAGGCAGTGGGGGCGACCTCGCTCGCCAACCTCGCCGGCTTCGCGCCACCGACGCTGCACGCGCTGGGGGCCCGTCTCGGGTCGGCCATGTCCCGCCGGCTCTACAACGTCATGATCACCAACGTGCCGGGCCCGCAGACGCCGCTCTACGCCGGGGACGCCGAGATGCTCTCGACCTATCCCGTGACCCCGCTCGCCAAGGGGCAGGCACTCTCGATCGGCATCACTTCGTACAACGGCTGCGTCTACTTCGGCCTCAACGCCGACCGCGACGCGATGCCCGACGTCGACGTGCTCGGCCAGTCGATCGTCGAGTCGCTCGCGGAGCTGACGAGCGGGAGGGAGTCCTGATGCCGGTCGTGCGTGTCTACGTCCCCCTGGGACGGGCGGCCCTCGAGGAGCTCGCCACCTCCGGGACGCTCGCGGCCGGCCCCGGCACCCCGCGCACGGCGTATGCCGTCACGCCGGGTCTGGAGAAGGCCGCCCCGGGGCTCGACGTCGAGGACCTCGAGTACGCCGCGTTCAGCGATGCCGTCCGGGCCGCGGCCGGGGTGCGCTCGGCGCCGTCGGACCGAAGGGTGGTCGCGGCAGCGGACGCCGACCCCTCGTGGGTGGCGCCTCGTCACGGCGTGCCCGTGTCATCCGTCGTGCTCACCGCGCCCGTGCCCCTCGCGAGAGTGGCCTCCTTCCACGTCGACGACGAGGTGACGGACGGCGTCGAGGAGGAGGCCGACGAACTGCTGTGGTACGACGTGACCGAGCTCGACGACGTACGCTCCTTCTTCGGCTGAGCCGGCACGCGCCATGGCCGACGACGAGGTGGTCGCCCTCTACGACGACGCCGGCGAGGTGGTCGGGGCCGCGCCGCGCTCCGTCATGCGGGCCCACAACCTGCGGCATGCGGCCTCGTCGGTCGTGGTGCGCGACCCGCGGGGCCGGGTCTACCTGCACCGCAGGACCACCATGAAGGATGTCTACCCGGGGCTGCTCGACCTCGCCGCCGGCGGAGTCGTGCTGGCAGGGGAGGACCCTGGGGTGGGAGCGGTGCGCGAGCTGGAGGAGGAGCTCGGTGTTGCCGGGGTTCCGCTCGAGCCGCTGGGGGTCGCCGACTACGCCGACGACCACACCCGCTACCGCGCCTTCCGCTTCGTCGTGACGTGGGACGGACCCATCCGTTGGCAGCCGGAGGAGGTGTCATGGGGTGCCTGGGTGACGGTGGAGGAGCTCGTGCGCCGGCTGGACGAGGAGGCGCACACCATCGTGCCCGACAGCGTCGCCGTGTGGTCGAGCCTGGTGCACTCGTGGCTCGCGAGCTCGCCGCAACCGCATGGGTCGGAGTGACGACGCTGGAAAGAGTTTCTTGCCGCAACCGATCGATCGTGCTTTTATATGGCGCATGGGCAAGGGTGAGAGCACCAAGGCAGCCATTCTCGACGAGGCCGCGGAGCTCGCGTCGCTCGTCGGGCTCGGCGGACTGACCATCGGCACCCTCGCCGCCGCGACGAAGTTGAGCAAGAGCGGCCTCTACGCCCACTTCGTGTCCAAGGAGTCGCTCCAGGTCGAAGTGCTGGCACATGCCCGTGAGCGGTTCGCCGACGTCGTCCTGCGCCCCACCATCGCGGCGCGGCGCGGCGAGCCGCGGGTGCGCGAGTTCTTCGGCCGCTGGATCGCCTGGCAGTCCACGGGCTCTGGCGGGGGCTGCATCTTCGTCGACGCCGCAAGCGAGTTCGACGACCAGGAGGGTCCGGTCCGCGACGAGCTCGTGCGCGCCGAGCGCGACAAGCTCGAGTCCCTGACCCTCATCGTCGGCACTGCCGTGAGCGAGGGGCACTTCCGCGAGGACGTCGACCCCGAGCAGTTCGCCTACGAGCTCGAGGGCATCGTGCTCGCCCACCACCACGCGCGTCGGCTCATGCGCGACGGGATGGCGGAGGAGCGTGCGCGGCGGGCCTTCGAGCGCCTGGTCGACAGCTGCCGGCCCGCAGCGCGATCGACCTGACCCTCTCGCGACGCCCACGTCCACCCATCCGCACCCACCCGGCATCTGCAGCAGGAGTTGTCATGGCGAAGTCGCCCCAATAGAAAAGCACGACCGTTCGCTCTATTGCGCGACTGGCCCTCGGAGCACTCGACCTCGCGGCTCCCTCGGTCGCGGCCCGCCTTGCCGAGACCCTCTGGTTCCGGCTCCCGCCTGGGCGGCACCCGGCCGCCGGCCCGGTCGCCGGGTCGCCGATCCGCGAGCGGCTGGGGTCTCCGTTCGAGGTGCAGCTGCGCCGCCGCACCGTCCGGGGCTGGGTCTGGGGCGAGGGTCCGGTCGTCTACCTCGTCCACGGCTGGGGCGGCAGCCTCGAGCAGCTCGTGCCGTTCGTCGCGCCCCTGCTCGACCGCGGTCTGCAGGTCGTCGCGTTCGACGGGCTGAGCCACGGCAGCTCGGACCCCGGCGCCCATGGCGCCGCCTCCACCGACGCCGTCGAGCTCGGGCACTGCCTCGACGCCGTCGCCGCACGCTTCGGGCCGGCACGGGCGGTCGTCGCCCACTCGATGGGAGGTCTGTCCTCCCTGCTGGCCATCCGCGACGGCTGGCTCGCAGCGGAGCGGCTGGTGCTCATCGCCCCGCCGAGCGGCATACCCGACCTGTTCTCGGCGCTGCGTACCGAGCTCGCCCTGGGCGAGCGGACGACGCGGCGCCTGGTCCAGCGGGTTCGTCGCCGCACCGGCTACACGGTCGAAGAGCTCGACCTCGCGACGATCGCGACCGGCCTCGCTCCGCCCGAGCGGCCCAAGCTCCTCGTCGTCCACGACCTGCTCGACCGAGAGGTGCCGCACGAGCCGTCCACCCACCTCGTGCGGTGCTGGCCGGGGGCCCAGCTGCTCTCCACCGCCGGCCTGGGGCATCGGCGGGTGCTCGCGGACGCTGCCGTCGGGGGAGCGGTGGCACGCTTCGTCGACCGGCTCCCCGTGGAGGCCAGCCTGCACGGTGATGACCGGCCGCAGCCGCTCCCCGCCGAGGTCACCCCCGCTCCGACGAACGCCGGACGGTGGTTCCGCGCCGCGGTCGGCTGACCGTCCCACGTGCTGGTCCGGGGGAGCCACCGGCGAGGCATCCCTTGTTACGTTGCGCAGATGGACTTCACCGCTGACGAGTACGCCCGCCGCGATGCCGAGCGCCTCCGAGAGATCCTCTCCGGCCCGCCCGTGACCTGGGTCTTCCTCGGCGACAGCATCACGCAGGGCGTCACGCACACGCACGGGCGACGCGGCTACGTCGAGCACTTCGCCGAACGCGTACGCGGCGAGCTCGGACGCCGTGGAGACGCCGTCGTCAACTCCGGGGTGGCCGGAGCGACGACCGAGGACCTCCTTCCTGAGTTTCACTGGCGCGCTGGACGATTCGCGCCCGACGTCGTCTTCGTGATGTTTGGCACCAATGACGTCGTTGCCGGAGAGGACGGAGTCCGGGGCTTCCGGTACCGCCTCGACCAGATCGTCCAGCGGTCCCGCGACGTGGGGGCCACCGTCGTGCTGGCGACTCCGCCCCCGGTCCTGGAGGACGGCGACCGCAGCCCGCGGCTCATGGGCCTCTATGCCGAGGCGGTGCGCGAGGTCGGGCGTGACCTCGGGGTCCTCGTCGTCGACCACGCTGCGGCGTGGGCGGCAGCGGCGGCGCACGCCGGTCACGACATCGCCCCCGCCGGGTGGCTCGACGACACCTTCCATCCGGGAGCGCGGGGACACCACGAGCTGACGCTCACCCTGCTGTCGAGCATCGGCATCGCGGACCCGGCCAGCGAGGTCTGCTCGCTCGTCGTCGACGACACGGTGGGCGCCGACGCGTGACCGCGGTCCGTCCGCTGCGGCGCCCGCGGGTCAGGGTCGGATCAGGGTCGGGTCAGGGCTGTTCCCGGCAGCGCCGGGGGTCCCGGCGCGAGACGATGGAGTCATGACACAACCGATTCCAAACCCGTACGGCCAGGCCCTGACCCCGACGGGCGAAGAGCGCACGTGGGCCATCCTCGGCCACCTCGCCGCCATCATCGCCGCCGTCATCTCCGCCGGCTGGCTCAGCTTCGTCGGCCCCCTGGTGATCTGGGCCATCTACAAGGACCGCAGCGCGTTCGTGCGGCGGGCCGCCGCCGACTCCTTCAACTTCAACCTCGCCGTGTGGGCTGCCATCATCGTCGGCTGGATCATGCTCTTCACCGTGATCCTCATCCCGCTCGCCATCATCGTATGGATCGTGGCCGTCCTGGCCGCCGTGTGGTTCCACGTCCGAGCTGCCATGGCGGCGAACCGCGGTGAGTCGTTCCGCTACCCGTGGAGCATCCCGGTCCTGCACTGATCGGCTGACGGGCACTGGTGGGGGCATGGAACGATGGGGTGGCTCGCCCACGAGGCGGCCACCCCACACGCCCCGATCGGGCGTCGACCGTGCCAACAGCAGGAGAACTTGATGGACGCCGTGACCCACGTGCCAGCCCCGGCCAACGAGCCGGTGCTCGACTACGCGCCGGGCTCGCCCGAGCGAGCCGCGCTCGAGGTCGCGCTCGCCGAGCTGGGGTCGGACCAGACCGAGCTGCCCCACACGATCAACGGTGACCGCGTCACGGGGACCGGCCCTGCCATCGAGGTGCGCCAGCCGCACGCTCACCGCAAGGTGCTCGGCACGATGCGCAACGCCACGGTGCAGGAGGGGCAGGCCGCCGTCGACGCTGCCAAGGCCGCCGCGCCGATGTGGCGCGAGCTCTCCTTCGACGACCGCGCTGCCGTGCTGCTCAAGGCGGCCGAGCTGCTGTCCGGGCCGTGGCGCGCCCGCCTCAACGCGGCGACCATGCTCGGACAGAGCAAGACCGCCTACCAGGCGGAGATCGACGCCGCGTGCGAGCTCATCGACTTCTGGCGGATCAACGTCCACTTCGCCCGGCAGATCCTCGAGCAGCAGCCGCCGCTCAACGCCAAGGGCATCTGGAACCGCTCCGACTACCGCTCCCTCGAGGGCTTCGTCTACGCGATCACGCCGTTCAACTTCACCGCCATCGCCGGCAACCTGCCCACCGCGCCCGCGCTCATGGGCAACACCGTGGTGTGGAAGCCCAGCCCCACGCAGCAGCTCGCTGCGCAGCTGACGATGGAGCTGCTCGAGGAGGCCGGGATGCCGCCGGGCGTCATCAACCTGGTGACCGGCGACGGCATCGAGGTCAGCAAGGCTGCCCTGAACGACGAGGACCTCGCCGGCATCCACTTCACCGGCTCCACGCCGACCTTCAGACGTTTGTGGCACGAGGTCGGCACCAACCTCGACCGCTACCGCACCTACCCGCGGCTCGTCGGCGAGACCGGCGGCAAGGACTTCATCCTCGCCCACCCGAGCGCCGACCCGGCCGTCCTGCGGACGGCGATGATCCGTGGCGCCTTCGAGTTCCAGGGCCAGAAGTGCTCGGCGGCGTCGCGGGCCTACGTCCCGGCGTCGGTCTGGAGGCTGGTCAAGGACGACCTCGTCGACATCACCAACGAGCTGACCCAGGGCGACGTCACCGACTTCTCCAACTTCATGGGCGCCGTCATCGACGAACGGGCGTTCGCCAAGCACAAGGACGCCATCGACCGCGCCCACGCGACCGCGGGCATCGACGTCGTGGCCGGCGGCACCTACGACGACTCCGTCGGCTACTTCGTCCGCCCGACGGTCCTCGAGGTGAAGGATGCGGGCGACGAGTCGTTCCGCACCGAGTACTTCGGCCCCATCCTGTCGGTCCACGTCTTCCCCGACGAGGAGTACGACGCGGTGCTCGACCAGATGGAGCGCTTCGCCCCCTACGGCCTGACCGGCTCGATCATCGCCCAGGACCGCCGCGCCATCGCCGACGCCACCAAGCGCCTGCGCTTCGCTGCCGGCAACTTCTACGTCAACGACAAGCCGACCGGCGCCGTCGTCGGCCAGCAGCCCTTCGGCGGCGGCCGAGCCTCCGGCACCAACGACAAGGCGGGCGCCGCCCAGAACCTGCTGCGCTGGACGAGCGTCCGCTCGATCAAGGAGACGTTCGTGCCGCCGACCGACCACTCCTACCCGCACATGGGCTGACGCCGCGCAGGGCTCCCGAGGCCGTATGCCGCTGGGCCCGTCTCCGTCAGGAGGCGGGCCCAGCTCGTGTCGGGGCGTCGTGTCGGGGTGCGTCGAGCGGGTCAGGCGCGGCCGGCCAGCCAGGCGTTGCCAGTGCGCTGCTCGCTGCGGATCGCGCCGATGACGGCCGGCGCGGCCGCCTTCTCGACCTTGGCGCCGAAGAGCGGGATCGACGCCTTGAGGTCACCCTCGATGGTGATCTGCGTGCCACCGCCCGAGGGCGCCAGCCGGATCGTCGACCGCATCGCGACCGGTGCGCCCGCCACCTCGACGGTCAGCGTGCCGGAGCGCGAGGCGTCGGCGCCCGCTCCATCCCACTCGTAGGTCTCGGTCACAGAGAGAGTCGGGCCGATGACCGACTTCGCGAAGTCCGGGAGGTTGTCGGCCGGCAGGTCGCGCTTCGTCACGACTCGCGTACCCGTGCCTGCCGGGCTCACCGCGGCCTCGTGCCGCTGGGCTCCGGCCTCGACGCACTTGCGCTCCTGGAAGGCCGGGTCGGTGACCATGGCGTAGACGGCCTCGGGCGAGGCGGCATACGTGATCGTCTCGGTGATCTTCATGGCCGACACGTTATTGCACCCCAGAGGTGCGCCTGACGACGTATGCCGTCCGGCGGCGTCCCCCGGGTGCCGGGGCCACGTGCCGGGGCGCGTCAGCGACCCGAGCGGGCCCGGTCGGAGACGGAGGCGAGCGTCGTGGTCGAGTGGTCGAGCTCGCGGCGCACGCGCGACAGCTCTCGCGCGCGCACGGCGGTCACGCGGTTGAGCAGCTCCTGGAGTCGCTCGCGCTCGGCCAGCCGCTCGCCCGGCTCGGCCCGGCTGGGGCCCGGGAGCTCGACGACGAGCTGGCCGTCGACGACGAGGTCACAGCGTGCGAGCGCGGGCTCCAGAGCGCGCAGCCGGGCAGCCGACTCCACGGCCGTCATGGTCCACGACTGCAGCAGGCTGCCGACGCGGTCGAGCTCGCTCGCGGCGCGGGTCAGCAGGTCGCGCTCGTGGCCGGTGGGGTCCGGTGCGCCGGTGCGTCCGGCACGACGGGCGGCGGAGTCGAGGTCCACGACGAGGTCGGCGACGCGGTTCGCCTGGGAGTGCAGGGCGCCGCCGAGCGCGGAGGTCGACCCGGGGTCACCGGCGGAGAGACTCATCGCGGATCCGCCTGACCCGGCCCGGTGCACGGTGCCTGGGGAGCGACGGCAGAGCCAGGCAGGCCCGCAGGGTCCGACGATGGATCGGTGTCGCGGGCCCGACCGGACCCGAGGTCGAGCAGGCGCTCCTCCATGGACTCGGACACGGCCCTGAGGGTGTCGGCCGCCTGCTCCACCCAGGCGTCCAGCGCACGCTGGGTGGGCAGGTCGCCGAGGTCGGGCAGGTACGTCAGCAGCTCGTCGGAGAGCGCCCGGGTGGTGGCGCGGGCGGTCGTCAGGGAGCGGAGCGTCGCAGGGTCCGCCGTACCCGGCCCGCACGTCCGCTCGGTCATGGCACCACTCTAGGGACTGGCCGGACCGGGACCGCGAAGTTCTCCACCGCGCCGTGTCCTGTGCGGCGTTCTCCAGGTGCCGAGCGGGTCTGGTGCAGACGCGGGACGGGTCGGGGATAGGCTCACATCGTGAGATGGCGGCACAACGACGTGCCGCCGCACGGGCCGCACGGTGAGGAATCCGAGAACCGCATGTCAGCGTCACTCGAACAGTCTCGAATCGACGTCATCCAGGCCGCCGCCGCGGCCGTGGCGCCTCCGCCGCGACGGGGTCGAGGCCGATCCGCCGGCTCGGCTGCTGGCGATCTGGAGGACTTCCTCCTCGCCTACTACCGCCTCGTCGCCACCGAGGACCTGCTCGCCCGGCCGGCGAGGGAGCTGGCGACGATCGCCACCGAGCACCGCGCCTTCGCGCAGGACCGGGCAGTCGGCACCTTCAACGTCCGTGTCTTCAACCCGACCGCCGAGGACGAGGGCTGGTCCACCACGCACACGGTGGTGCAGATGGTCGTCGACGACATGCCCTTCCTCGTCGACTCCGTCGTCGCCGCCCTCGGGGGCTTCGACCGCGGCGTGCACCTCATCGTGCACCCGCAGATGACGGTGTCGCGCAGCGTCACCGGTGAGCTCAAGTCGGTCGTCACCGACGGGTCGACCACCGTGCAGTCGGGCTCCGTGGGTCTCGTTCGCGAGTCGTGGATGCACCTCGAGATCGACCGGCTCCCGGCCGACGCGCTGCCCGAGGTCGAGGCGCGCCTGCGCCACGTGCTCGAGAACGTTCGCGACTCCGTCGAGGACTGGCCCAAGATGCGGGCCCATGCGTTGACGATCGCGAGCGAGCTGCGCTCCGCGACCCCGCCCGGGACCGACCCCCACCACGCACGCGAGGCGGCCCGCTTCCTCGAGTGGCTGGCGCACAACAACTTCACCTTCCTCGGCTACCGCGAGTACTCCCTCGCCCACGAGAACGGCAAGGACATCTCGCGGCAGGTCCCGGGCACCGGCCTGGGACTGCTTCGCTACGACCGGCCTTCTGCCGGGAAGGGACTCGTGCTGACGCCGGCTGCCAGCCGGGCCGCGAGGGACTCCAGCATCCTCATCATCACCAAGGCCAACTCCCGAGCCACGGTCCACCGCGACGTCTACCTCGACTACATCTCGATCAAGCGCTTCGACGCCCGCGGCGAGTGCGTCGGTGAGCAGCGCTTCCTCGGGCTCTACGCCTCGGCCGCCTACAACGACACGATTCATGACATCCCGCTGCTCGACGTGCGGGCCCAGGAGGTGCTGCGCCTCACGGGTCTCAGCCCCGACAGCCACTCGGGCAAGGACATCCTCCAGATCCTCGAGACCTATCCGCGCGACGAGCTCTTCCAGACCAGCGCGCAGCAGCTCGCCGACGTCGCGACGAGCGTGCTGCACCTGCAGGAGCGCCGCAAGACCAAGCTCTTCACGCGCCGCGACGAGTTCGGCCGCTTCGTCTCCTGTCTCGTCTACCTGCCGCGCGACCGCTACAACACGACGGTGCGCCTGCGCATCGAGGCGCTCCTGCTCGAGGCCTACGGCGGCGCGACGATCGACAACACGACCCGCGTCAGCGAGTCGACGCTCGCACGCCTGCACTTCGTGGTGCGTATGCCGTCCGGCGTCGACATCCCCGAGGTCGACGAGGCAGCACTCGAGCGCCGAGTCATCGACGCCACCCGCACGTGGGACGAGGACCTCTCTGAGGCGCTCGCCGAGGCGCGCGGCCTCGAGGGTGCCGCGCGCACGATGGCGGCCTACGCCAAGGCGCTGCCCGAGGCGTACAAGGAGGACTTCGACGTCAGGACCGCCGTCGAGGACCTCGACCGCATCGAGGCGCTCGGTGACGGGGCCCGCACGACCGCCCTGCACCTCTACGACGACCCGGCCTCGGACAACCAGCGCGAGCGCCGTTTCAAGCTCTACCGTCGCGCCGATCTCTCGCTGACGCAGGTGCTGCCGCTCTTCACCCACCTCGGCGTCGAGGTCACCGACGAGCGGCCCTACGAGGTGCGGGGCCTGCACGGGCGGACGCTGCACATCTTCGACTTCGGGCTGTGCGCCGACGCGAAGGCGTGGGGGTCGGGCGACGAGCACGTCGCCACCGACGTTCGCGTCCGCTTCGAGGAGGCCTTCCGGGCCGTCTGGGACGGACGCGCCGAGTCCGACGGGTTCAACGCCCTGGTGCTCGCGGCCGGGCTCACCTGGCGCCAGGTCGTCATCCTGCGCACCGTCGCGAAGTACCTCCGCCAGACGGGATCGACCTTCTCCCAGGACTACGTCGAGTCGGCCCTGGCGGCCAACACCGACATCGCCCGCAGCCTCGTCGAGCTCTTCGAGGCGCGGTTCGACCCTGACGCGTTCCCCGAGACCGACGCCGGCCGGGAGAAGCGCGCGTCCAAGGAGAAGCACCTCGTCGGGCAGGCCAAGGCGGCTCTGGACGACGTCGCGAGCCTCGACCACGACCGCATCGTGCGCGCGCTGCTGGGCGTCATCCTGGCGAGCCTGCGCACGAACTTCTACCAGCCCGACGCCAACGGGCACGACAAGTCCTACGTCTCGCTCAAGCTCAACCCCAAGAAGGTCCCGGACCTCCCGGCACCCCGCCCGATGTTCGAGATCTGGGTCTACAGCCCTCGGGTGGAGGGCGTGCACCTGCGCTTCGGCAAGGTGGCGCGCGGCGGCCTGCGCTGGTCCGACCGCCGCGAGGACTTCCGCACCGAGGTGCTCGGGCTCGTCAAGGCGCAGATGGTCAAGAACGCCGTCATCGTGCCGACCGGCAGCAAGGGCGGCTTCTACGCCAAGCAGCTGCCCGACCCGGCCCTCGATCGTGCCGCCTGGCTCGACGAGGGGATCGCGTCCTACAAGCTCTTCATCTCCGGGCTGCTCGACCTCACAGACAACCTCGTGTCCGGCGAGGCCGTGCCGCCGCACCGCGTCGTGCGCCACGACGAGGACGACACCTACCTCGTGGTGGCTGCCGACAAGGGCACCGCCAAGTTCTCCGACATCGCCAACGGACTGTCGGCCGACTACGGCTTCTGGCTCGACGACGCCTTCGCGTCGGGCGGGTCTGCCGGCTACGACCACAAGGGCATGGGCATCACGGCCCGTGGTGCCTGGGAGTCGGTCAAGCGCCACTTCCGCGAGCTCGACGTCGACACCCAGTCGCAGGAGTTCACCGTCGTCGGCGTGGGCGACATGAGCGGCGACGTCTTCGGCAACGGCATGCTGCTCTCCGAGCACATCCGTCTCGTCGCGGCCTTCGACCACCGCCACATCTTCGTCGACCCCGACCCGGACGCCGCGACGTCGTATGCCGAGCGGCGGCGGATGTTCGACCTGCCCGGGTCGTCGTGGGCCGACTACGACGAGACCCTGATCAGCAAGGGCGGCGGCGTCTTCGCGCGCGGGGCCAAGTCCGTGCCCGTGAGCCCGCAGATGGTGGCCGCCCTCGGCCTGCGCGCCGGGACCAAGGCCATGACGCCCGCCCAGCTGATGAAGGCGATCCTGCTCGCGCCGGTCGACCTGCTCTGGAACGGTGGCATCGGCACGTACGTCAAGGCGACCGCCGAGACCAACTCCGAGATCGGCGACCGCGCCAACGACGCGATCCGCGTCAACGGCAGCGAGCTGCGCTGCAAGGTCGTCGGCGAGGGCGGCAACCTCGGCGCGAGCCAGCTCGGCCGCATCGAGGCGGCCCTCGCGGGGGTGCGCATCAACACCGACGCCATCGACAACAGCGCCGGGGTCGACACCTCCGACCACGAGGTCAACATCAAGATCCTGCTGACCGGGCTGACCCGGTCCGGCGAGCTGACGACCAAGCGCCGCAACAACCTGCTCGCCTCGATGACCGACGAGGTGGCCCAGCAGGTGCTGCGCGACAACTACGAGCAGAACGTGCTGCTCGGCAACGCCCGGGCGCAGCAGCACGCGATGCTCGGGGTGCACGAGCGGCTCATCCAGTTCCTCGAGGCGGGCGGCGACCTCGACCGTTCGCTCGAGTTCCTCCCGAGCGACGCGGAGATCGCCCGCCGCCAGAAGGACGGCCTGGGGCTGACATCGCCGGAGTTCTCGGTGCTCGTCGCCTACGCCAAGCTCTACCTGAAGAACCAGCTCGTCATGACGTCGCTGCCCGACGACCCGTGGTTCGAGTCGACGCTCGCCGAGTACTTCCCGAAGCCCTTGCGCACCAGGTACGCCGCGCAGATCGCCGCCCACCCGCTGCGCCGCGAGATCATCACGAACTCCGTCGCCAACTCGATGGTCAACCGCGGCGGCATCACGTTCGCGTACCGCGCCGGAGAGGAGACGGGCGCGACGCCCGAGCAGGTCGCGCGCGCCTACGTCGTCTGCCGGGAGGTCTTCGACCTGGCCGGCTTCGTGCGGCAGGTGGAGGCGACGGACAACGTCGTCAGCACGACCGCGCAGACGGCCCTCTACCTCGAGTTCCGTCGCCTCATCGACCGGTCGGTGCGGTGGTTCCTCACCTCCCGCCCGGCTGCCCTTGACATCGCCGCCGAGGTGGCCCGTTTCCGACCTGGCATCGAGGCGTTCTCGGGCCGCATCACCGAGCTGCTGCAGGGCAGCGAGCGCACCCGCCTCCACCGTCGCGCCCGGGAGCTCGAGGGCAAGGGGGTGCCCGAGGAGCTGGCGCTCGGCGCCGCCTCGCTGCTCGACCTCTACTCGCTGCTCGACTGCATCGAGATCGCCGAGGACACGGGCGAGCAGCTCGACGACGTCGTGGGCGTCTACTTCCTGACGTCCGAGACGTTCTCCATCGACGCCATGCTCAGCCGCGTCACGATGCTGCCGCGCGACGACCGTTGGGACGCCATGGCTCGCGGGGCCCTGCGTGACGACCTCTACGCCGTCCTCGAGAGCCTGACCCGGTCGATCCTCGAGGTCAGCACCCCTCGGCACGACGCCGTGGACCGCCTGGCGGAGTGGTCGGAGCTCAACGCCGACGCGCTGGCCCGGGCCCGGGCCGCTCTCGGCGGCATCGAGCGGATGAGCCATGCCGGCATCGCGGCCCTCTCGGTCGCGCTCCGCACGCTGCGGACGGTCACCAAGCCCGCCTCGTCGGTGCAGCCCGCGTCGACGCCGGCCGAGCCGCAGCGCCGTGAGCCCGTCCCCGAACGCGCCAGGGCGACGAGGACGGCCAAGAAGGCAGCCGACAAGGCCGTGAAGCGGGCCGCCGACCGAGCCGCGAAGGCGGCGGCGCAGGAGGACGCGCAGGCGACCGACCCGGGCCCCGACGGCAACGGGGCCGGGAGCCACGAGCAGCGTGAGGCGGGTCGGGAGGCCGCGGCTCGGGTTCGGGCCGAGTCCCGCCGCTGAGGGGCGGTGGGGCGCCGTCCCTTCCGGGCGGTCGTGCTCACTAGGCTCGAGGCGTGGCGACCCTGAGCGAGCTCCTGCGTGGGCAGACCGACCTGCCCGACCACGACGTCGAGTGGCTGCACCTGCTCGTGGGCGACTGGCAGCTCGTGGCCGACCTCTCGTTCGCCGACCTGCTGCTGTGGGTGCGCTCGACCAGCGGGCGCTGGGAGGCGGTCGCCCACGTGCGCCCGACGACCGGTCAGCTCGTCTTCGTCGAGGACCAGGTGGGCCGCGTCGCCGACCCGGGGCGCACGTGCGAGCTGCTCGACGAGGCGGCCGCCGAGCAACGCATCCTGCGGGTGCGCCAGGTCGTCGTGCCGCACGAGCACGGGCCCGACCAGTCGGTCCGCGAGGAGTACATCCCCGTGGTCCGCGGGGGGCACGTCGTCGCGGTGCTGACCCGGCACACCCACCTCTGGACGACGCGCACGCCGAGCCGGTTGGAGCTGACGTACCTCGCGACGGCTGACGCCCTGTGCCGCATGATCACCGGCGGCGAGTTCCCGCACAGCGGCGCGCCCACCGGTCTACGGCGGGGCGCACCACGCGTCGGTGATGGCGTCATCCGGCTCGATGTCGACGGCACCGTCACGTATGCCAGCCCGAATGCCGTCTCGGCCCTGCACCGGCTCGGCCACCTCGGTGAGGTGGTCGGTGCGAGCCTGGCGCAGATCGTCACCGACAACGTGCGCGAGTCCTACCCCGTCGACGAGGGCCTGCCGCTCGTGGTCACCGGTCGCCAGCCGTGGCGCACCGAGGTCGTGGCGGGAGGCACCACGGTGTCGATGCGGGCGATCCCGCTGACCGAGGCCGGTCAGCGCTTCGGCGCCATCGTGCTGATGCGGGACGTGGGGGAGCTGCGCCGCCGCGAGCGGGAGCTGATGACCAAGGACGCGACGATCCGCGAGATCCACCACCGGGTCAAGAACAACCTCCAGTCGGTTGCCGCGCTGCTGCGGCTGCAGTCGCGCCGGCTCCCGGAGGGGGAGGCGAAGGTCGCGCTCGCCGAGGCGGAGCGGCGCGTGGGCACGATCGCCATGGTGCACGACCAGCTGAGCCAGGGCTTCGACGAGACCGTCGACTTCGACTCGATCTCCCAGCGCGGCCTCAACGCGGTCGTCGAGGTGTCGGCCAACGGCGCCCCCGTCCACACCGTCACCCGGGGGACGTTCGGTCGGCTGCGGGCCGAGGACGCCACCTCCCTGGCCATGATCATGAGCGAGCTCGTGCAGAACGCCATCGAGCACGGTCTGGGCGACGCCGGGGGGGAGGTGCGCATCAACGTCGAGCGGCTCACGGACGACCGTGGTCAGCCGATGGTCGTGGTCTCGATCGAGGACGACGGCAAGGGCATCGATCCGGCCCGCCGCCCGGGCTCGGGCCTCGGCACGCAGATCGTCCAGTCGCTGGTCGGTGACCTGCAGGGGCGCATCTCGTGGGAGCCGCTGAGCCCCCATGGCACCAGAGCTCGCTTCACGGCCAGCCTGCGCCCGCTCGGCTGACCCGCCGCGCGCACGGGCGTAGGGCGGCTGCGCCGGGTGTGTGCGTGCGGGCAGCCAAAAGCCCGGCGACCGTTGACGGTCACCGGGCTCGCGGTCGGTGGTCGTGCGGGGCCTCAGCCGGCCCGCCGGGCCCTTGCGTTGCGGCGCTTGAGGGCTCGCCGCTCGTCCTCGGAGAGGCCGCCCCAGACGCCGGCATCCTGACCGGTCTCGATGGCCCACTTGAGGCAGGTGTCGATGACCGGACAGGTCCGGCACACTGCCTTCGCCTCCTCGATCTGCAGGATGGCCGGGCCGGTGTTCCCGATGGGGAAGAACAGCTCCGGATCGGCCTCCAGGCAGGCAGCGCGGTCGCGCCAATCCATGGATCGTGCTCCTTCATGTATGTGGGTTCGCACCGACGCCCGGGTGTCGGTCGTGGTGCATGTGCTCGGGCGCCAGCGTCGTTGTCGGAGCCAAGTCATGGTCGTCATGCCACGGGGGATGACCCCCTGACCAACGGAAACGCGCACGAATATGTTCCGTACGCGTTGGAAGCCATGATCCGGTGTGACCAGCGACCGTGTCCGTGTTCAACGCCGTGGGCGAGGACCACACCAAGGATTGAGTCTATCGGCAGACGCCCCCCAGTTCCAGACCCTCGGCCCCCGGACGGGGCGTGCAGCGGGCTCCCCCGGGCCGTCGCCGACCCGTCGGTAGGCTGATGGAGTGACCGAACACAACCCTGCCAGCCGTCAGGTGCGCGGATCCCACCGCGCCGCAGGGCTGCTCACGCTGGTCGAGGCGCTCGTCGTCCTGGCCTTCGTCGTTTTCTACGTCTACGAGATGGTGACGGGCGCCACAGACGACGTGACGCGTGCGGCGACCTCGGGGGCGCTGATCCTCGTCTTCGGGCTCGGACTGCTGGCGCTCGCGCGGGCATGGTGGCGCGCCGCCGGCTGGCCACGCACGCCGACCGTGCTCTGGAACGCCCTCCTGCTGCCGGTGGCGTGGTCGCTGCACGACGCCGGGCGCACTGCCGTGGCGGTTGCCGTTGCGGCCGTCGCCGCGGCGAGCATCGCGGCCGCCGTGTCGGCGCCCGGACGGCGCGGCACGTCCGACGAGCCCGGACGCGAGGGCGACGGGAGCAGCGACCGGGACGTCGTCAGCTGAGCGAGAGCCAGTCGTTCCAGCCGTTGTGCAGCACGAGCCAGGCGATCAGGCCGTAGCCGGCCTGGCCAGGGTGGGAGCGGTCCGGGCTCGCGGCGAGGTCGGCCATCCACTGGTCGTGCGTCGCGAGCGGCCGGTAGCAGTCGACGTAGGTGATGCCACGGCGTGAACAGACGTCGGCCTGGGCTTCCGCCAGGGCCTCGATCTTGCGGTTCAGCTCGTCGTCGAGGGTCGGCGTCAGGCCGACGACGAAGACGCCGATGCCGGCGTTGGTGGCCTCGTCGAGGACGTTCGCGAGGTTGAGCCGGGACCGAGCCATCGTCATGCCGGACAGGACGTCGTTGGCGCCGACGTTGAGCACGAGCCGGCGCTCGGCGCGACCCTTCCACCGTGGGTGGCACTCCGCGCCCCAGCGGGCCACGACGTCTCCCGACGTGTTGCCGCGGACCCCCAGGTTGTAGGCGGTCAGGTCCAGGTCCGGGTGCTGCGTGCGGGCGACGACCCGGCCGACCCAGCCCAGGCCCTTGGGGTCGCCGTAGCCGGCCGTCAGCGAAGCCCCCATGAAGACCATGCCGACGTCGCGCACGCCCTCGGCGACCGTGAACTCCGCGCTGGGGACGTAGTAGGGGTCCTCGGTGGGCGCTGCGCCGGCGGACTCGGCGGCCTCGGCGGGGTGGGCGGGCTCAGCAGCCTGGCCCGCGGCATACCGGCCCGGGGCGTCGCTGCTGAACTGCGTGTGGGACGAGGGGTAGGCGGGGCCGGCGCCGTAGGGCTGCCTCGGTGCATCGGCGGGCGTCTCGGCCCTGTCGCTGTGGTCGCTCACGTGCTCAGTCCTCGTCGTCGTCCAGCCGGGCGAGCCAGGTGGCGAGTCGCTCGACCGGCACCTCGAACTCGGGGTTGAGGTCGACGAACGTGCGCAGCTGCTCGGCGAGCCACCCGAGGGTGACGTCCTCCTCGCCGCGCCGGGCCGCCAGCTCCTCGATGCCCCTGTCGGTGAAGTACACGATGGGAGGTTATCGCGTGCCGGGCCACGGCTCGCGGAGGCGGGCCGAGGAACGGCCGTCGAGCGGCGCGGCACCGCTCCCGGGAAGGCCACCGAGGGCGTATGCCGTCACGCCGCTGACGCACGGAGGGACCCTCCCGGTGTGGCAGGGTCCCTCCGGATGCGCGAGGAGCTGGTGGCGCGGACGCCGCCTCAGCGGCCGAATGCACGCTCCATCAGCTCGGCTTGCTCGACCGCGTGCTTCTTGGACGAGCCGGTGGCCGGCGAGGCAGCCGCCTTGCGGGCCACGACGCGCCACGGACGGGTCTCGCCCAGCTGGGAGAGGTCCTCGTGCAGCCACTGGGCCATGAGCGGCCACGCGCCCTGGTTGCGCGGCTCGTCCTGGACCCACACGAGCTCCGCGCCGGGGTAGTGGGCGGCGGCGTCGACGATCTCCTGCTCGGGGATCGGGTAGAGCTGCTCAACGCGGATGACGGCCGTCGAGGTGTCGCCGCGCTTCGCCCGCTCGGCGTCGAGCTCGTGCACGACCTTGCCGCTCGCGAACAGCACGCGGGTGACGTTCTCGGTGACGCCATCGTGGTCGGCCAGCACCGGCTGGAACCCGTTCTCGGTGAAGGCCTCGACCGGGCTGGCCGCCGCCTTGCTACGGAGCATGGACTTCGGCGTGAAGACCACCAGCGGCGTGCGTGGACGGGCGTACGCCTGACGACGCAGCAGGTGGAAGTAGCTCGCGGCCGTCGACGGGTAGGCGACGGTCATGTTGTTCTCGGCGCACAGCTGCAGGAAGCGCTCGATGCGCGCGGAGCTGTGGTCCGGTCCCTGGCCCTCGTAGCCGTGCGGGAGCAGCAGCACGACCGAGCTGCGCTGGCCCCACTTCTGCTCGGAGCTCGAGATGAACTCGTCGACGATGGTCTGCGCCCCGTTGGCGAAGTCGCCGAACTGCGCCTCCCACACCACGAGGGCGTCGGGACGCTCCACCGAGTAGCCGTACTCGAAGCCCATGGCGGCGTACTCGGACAGCAGGGAGTCGTAGACCCAGAAGCGGGCCTGGCCCTCGCCGAGGTAGAGCAGGGGCGTCCACTCCTCCGCGGTGTCCTTGTCGATGAGCACTGCGTGACGCTGCACGAAGGTGCCCCGTCGGCTGTCCTGGCCGGCGAGGCGCACCGGCGTGCCCTCCTTGAGCAGGGTGCCGAACGCGAGCAGCTCGGCCATCGGCCAGTCGATGCCGCCTCGGTGGACCATCTGGGCGCGCTTGTCCATCAGCTGCTTGAGCTTCGGGTGGATCGTGAAGCCCTCGGGCGGGTTGGTGAACGTCTCGCCGATGTGCACGATCTCGCTTGCCGGGACGCCGGTCTCGGTGGCCGAGCGCACGGGGGCCTCGTCGTCCTGCACCTGCGCCGTCGGACGCTCGAGTCCGGCGTTGTCGGGCGCGTCGGAGTCGCGGTCCCCGACCGGTGCAGGGGTCTCGGCCTGGGCCTTCTTGGCCTCACGGGTCTCGACGAAGACGCGCTCGAGCTGCTGCTGGTAGTCGCGCAGCGCCGCCTCGGCGTCCTCGACCCCGATGTCACCGCGACCGATGAGCGACTCGGTGTACAGCTTGCGGACCGAGCGCTTGGCCTCGATGAGGTTGTACATCAGCGGCTGGGTCATCGACGGGTCGTCGCCCTCGTTGTGACCGCGGCGGCGGTAGCAGACCAGGTCGATGACGACGTCCTTGTTGAACTCCTGGCGGTACTCGTACGCCAGCTCGGCCACCCGGACGCAGGCCTCGGGGTCGTCGCCGTTGACGTGGAAGATCGGCGCCTGGATCATCCGGGCGACGTCCGTGGAGTAGACGGAGGAGCGCGAGCTGCTCGGTGAGGTCGTGAAGCCGACCTGGTTGTTGATCACCACGTGGATGGTGCCGCCGGTGCGGTAGCCGCGCAGCTGCGAGAGGTTGAGCGTCTCGGCCACGACGCCCTGGCCGGCGAACGCCGCGTCGCCGTGCATGAGCACGGGCAGCACGGTGAACGACTTGCCGGCGAGGTTGAGGCGGTCCTGCTTGGCGCGCACGATGCCCTCGAGCACCGGGTTGACCGCCTCGAGGTGCGAGGGGTTCGCGGCCAGGTAGACCTTCGTCTTGCTGCCGTCCTCGGAGACGAACTCGCCCTCGGTGCCGAGGTGGTACTTCACGTCACCCGAGCCCTGAACCGACTTGGGGTCCTGGGTGCCCTCGAACTCGCGGAAGATCTGGCCGTAGGACTTGCCGGCGATGTTGGCCAGCACGTTGAGCCGGCCACGGTGCGGCATACCGATGCAGACCTCGTCGAGGTTCTCGCTCGCGGCGCGGCACAGGATGCGGTCGAGGAGCGCGATGACCGACTCGCCGCCCTCGAGCGAGAAGCGCTTCTGACCGACGAACTTCGTCTGCAGGAACGTCTCGAAGGCCTCGGCCGCGTTGAGCCGGCGCATGATCCGCATCTGCTCGTCGCGGTTGGCCTTCTCGTAGGGGCGCTCGACCTTGTTCTGGATCCACTTGCGCTGATCGGGGTCCTGGATGTGCATGTACTCGATGCCGACGGTGCGGCAGTACGAGTCGCGGAGGATGCCGAGGATCTTGCGCAGCTTCAGGAACGGGTAACCGCCGAAGCCGCCGGTGGCGAAGGTCCGGTCGAGGTCCCAGAGGCTCAGGCCGTGGGTGGTGACGTCGAGGTCATGGTGCCGGCGCTGCTTGTACTCGAGCGGGTCGGTGTCGGCCATCAGGTGGCCGCGCACGCGGTACGCGTGGATGAGCTCCTGCACTCGCGCGACCTTGTTGATGTCGTCGTCGTGCGAGGAGTCGACGTCCTGGATCCAGCGGATCGGCTCGTAGGGGATGCGCAGCGACTCGAAGATCTCGTCGTAGAAGTGGTTGTCGCCGAGCAGCAGCTGGTGGATGATCCGCAGGAAGTCACCGCTCTGGGCGCCCTGGATGATCCGGTGGTCGTAGGTCGAGGTGAGCGTGAGGATCTTGCTCACGGCGTTCCTGTTGAGCGTCTCGTTGCTCGCGCCCTGCCACTCCGCGGGGTAGTCGAGGGCGCCGACGCCGATGATCGCGCCCTGGCCCTGCATGAGCCGCGGCACCGAGTGGACGGTGCCGATGCCGCCCGGGTTGGTGAGGGAGATCGTCGTGCCCTGGAAGTCCTCGACCGTCAGCTTGTTGCTGCGGGCCTTGCGCACGATGTCCTCGTAGGCGGTCCAGAAGTGGACGAAGTCCATCTCCTCGGCGGACTTGATCGACGGCACGACGAGGGTGCGGCTGCCGTCGTCCTTCTGCAGGTCGATGGCGAGGCCGAAGTTCACGTGGGCCGGGCGGACGAGGGCGGGCTTGCCGTTCTTCTCCGTGTAACCGTTGTTCATCTCGGGCATGAGCGCCAGGGCCTTGACCATGGCGTAGCCGATGAGGTGGGTGAAGCTGACCTTGCCGCCACGCGAGCGCGCGAGGTGGTTGTTGACGACGACGCGGTTGTCGATGAGCAACTTGGCGGGAACGGCGCGCACGCTCGTCGCCGTCGGGACGGTGAGGGAGACCTCCATGTTGGCCACGACGCGCGCCGGCGCGCCGCGCAGGGGCGTCACGACGTCCTCGCTGACGGGACCGGTCCCCTTGACGGCGGGGATGTCGCGCGGCTTCGGAGCTTCTGCCGGGGAGTCGCCCTTGGCCTCGGGCGCCTTGGTCTCGGGCGCCTTGGTCTCGGGCGCATTGGTCTCGGGCGCCTTCGCTGCCGGCGCCTCAGCGGCCTTCGTCGGAGCCTTCGGAGCGGCCTGCGGCGCAGGGGCGGCGGCCGGCTTCGTCTCTGCCTTCGTCTCTGCCTTCGTCGCTGCCCTGGCGGGGGAGCCGTTGGCGGTGCCGTTCGCCGTGCCGTTCGTGGTGGGGGTGGTGCCGGCCTGCGGCTTGGTCGCGGTCGCCGCGCGTCCGGAGGCTGCGCTGGTGTCGGCCTCAGCCGGCCGGTAGTCCTCGAAGAAGCCCCACCACGCCTTGTCGACCGACGTCTTGTCGGTCAGGAACTGCTGGTAGAGCTCGTCGACGAGCCATTCGTTCGGCCCGAATGCTGCAATCGGGTCACCGGACGTGGACTGATCGGACACGGCGAATGCGCCTCTTTCGTTTGGCTCGGGTGCGTCGTTGCGTATACAGGGGTCAAGCCTAGACCCGAACCTCGTGATACCGGCCGGGGGCTCGCGTGTCGGGCCCGAGGGGCGACGAGGCGTTCGGCGCCGGTCAGGTGATGTCCGCCCGCAGCGTGCGCCAGGTGCCCAGACCGGCCATGACGGCGGCATACGCCATCAGCACGAACGCGCCGGCCCACCATGAGAGCTGGTCGATCGGCTGCCCGTTGAGACCCCCACCCGTGGACTCCAGCATGGCACTGGTGGCACGGCTCGGCAGGTAGGGGGAGATGCTCTTGCCCCAGTCGGTGAGGGCCAGCACCAGGCTCAGCACGGGTTCGACGATCCAGGCGACGGCGACCGAGATGAGCAGCGCGGCGACCTGGTTGGGGATGAGGATGCCGGCACCGAGCCCGATCAGGGCCCACAGCCCCAGCACCAGCAGGGAGAGGGCGAGGGTGCGCCAGATGGAGGGGTCGGCGAAGGGCGAGACGCCCTTGGAGGTCAGCACGAGCGTGCCGGCGCCCACCGCGCCGGCCAGGGAGAGCACGCCGTACATGGCGCCGATGGCCAGCAGCGACACGACCTTCGCCGCCATGACTCGCCCACGTCGCGGGATCGCGAGGAAGGTCGCGGTGATGGTCTGGTGGCGGTACTCCGAACCGATGGTCAGCACCCCGATGGCGAGGGTGAGCAGGTAGCCGACCTGCAGGCCCCCGGTGAAGACGGCCTTGGTCAGGGCTGCGTCGGTCCGCGGAGCGGCAGCGGCCTGTGGCCCGCGGACGGCGTCGCTGGTGAAGACGAAGGCGAACAGCACGGCGAAGGCCGCCCCGCTGAGCAGCACCGCGATGGCCATGCCCCACCAGAGTCGGGTCGTGAACAGCTTGCGGAGCTCGGCGCGCACGGCGGCGGTCATCGTGGGTCTCCGTCGCGGTCCGGGACGGGAGTCGGTTCCGGTGCTGTGAGCAGGGCCGGGTCGATGGGCGGGCCGCTCGGCGGCGGCAGGTCGACGGGTACGCCGCTCGGCAGCCCGTCCGGCCCCGGTGCGCCGAGGTTGCGGTTGCGGTGCTCGTCGCTCTCGGTGAGGTTGAAGAAGAGCTCCTCGAGGTGCGTCTGCTCGCTGCGCAGCTCGTGGATGGCCACGTCGCTCGCGTGGGCCGTGTCGCCGACGACGGCGAGGTCCTCGGTGGTCACCCTCAGGCCACGTCCGCTCGTGGTGACCGCGAGCCCGCGGCGACGCAGGGCCTCGGAGAGCCGCTCAGGATCCGAGGTGCGGACGTATGCCGTGGGCTCCCCGCGCAGGTCGGCGACGGTGCCCTGGGCGACGCGCCTGCCGTTGGCGATGATGACGACGTCGTCGACGGTCTGCTCGACCTCGCCGAGCATGTGGCTGGAGATGAGCAGCGTGCGGCCCTCGTCGGCGAGGTGGCGCAGGAAGCCGCGCAGCCACCGGATGCCCTCGGGGTCGAGGCCGTTGGCGGGCTCGTCGAGGATGATGACCCGTGGGTCGCCGAGCAGGGCCGCCGCCAGTCCGAGGCGCTGGCGCATGCCCATGGAGTAGCCGCCTGCGCGCTGGCGTGCGGCCGCCGGGATGCCGACGAGCTCGAGCAGCTCGTCGACGCGTGAGTCGGGAACACCGGCCACCGCGGCCTGCACCCTCAGGTGGTTGCGGCCCGTGCGCCCGGGGTGGAAGTTCGTCGCCTCGAGGGCGGAGCCGACGAGCGTCAGCGGGTTGGCGATGTCGGCGTAGCGGCGCCCGTCGATGGTGGCCGTACCGGCAGTCGCCCGGACGAGGCCGAGCAGCATCCGAAGCGTGGTCGTCTTGCCGCTGCCGTTGGGGCCGAGGAACCCGGTGACCCGTCCCGGCTCGACGTCGAAGTCGAGGTGGTCGACGGCGGTGAAGGAGCCGAACCGCTTGGTCAGGCCCCGCACCTCGATGCGCCCGGATGCATCCGGTCCTGCGTTCACCACCTGGCTCCGTCCGTCGCGTCCGCACCGGCCCCCGCCGGACCGTCGTGACGCGCCCACTCAACCACACGGCATACCCGTCCACACGCAGGCGGGGCGAAGAGGTCCGGGCCGCGGGCGGGCCCCGCCGCTCCATATAGTGGGCGGACCATGACCCCCTCTCGCCAGGTCCCGGCGCCGTCCGCCGGCCCGACCGTCCCGACCGGACGGGAGGCCCGTCCGTGACCGAGTGGCTGCTCGTGCTGGGGGCGGTGCTGCTGACGGCGGGCACCGCCGTCTTCGTCGCGGCCGAGTTCTCGCTCGTGGCCCTCGACCGGCCCACGGTCCAGCGCGCCATCGACGAGGGCGACTCGCGCGCCCGGGTCGTGCTCCAGTCGCTCAAGCAGCTCTCCACGCAGCTGTCGGCGGCCCAGGTCGGCATCACCATCACGACGCTGGTCGTCGGCTACCTGGCTCAGCCGTCGATCGGCGTGCTCCTCGCGGGTCCGCTCGAGGAGCTGGGGCTGGGACAGGGCGCGGTCGAGGCGGTCTCCAGCGCCCTCGCTCTCCTGCTCGCGACCGTCTTCTCGATGGTCTTCGGCGAGCTGCTGCCGCAGTTCCTCGGCATCTCGGCCCCCTTGGCGACCGCCAAGGTCGTCGCCGTGCCGGTCCGCTTCTTCGCCGTCCTGTCCAAGCCGCTCATCCTGGTGCTCAACGGCTCGGCCAACGCCTTCCTCCGGTCGCTCGGCATCGAGCCGCAGGAGGAGCTGTCCGGCGCGCGCACGCCGCAGGAGCTCGCGAGCCTGGTGCAGCGGTCGGCCGAGGCGGGGACCCTCGACGTCACGACCGCGCGGATGCTGACGCGCTCGCTCGGCTTCGGCGAGCGGACGGCCGACGACGTCATGACCCCACGGGTGCGGTGCACCGGCATCCATCGGGAGGAGTCGGCCGACGACGTGCTGCGGCTCTCGCGCCGGACGGGACACTCCCGGTTTCCCGTCCTCGGCGACGACTGGGACGACATCGACGGTGTCGTGCACGTCAAGAAGGCGATGGCGGTGCCGCACGAGCGACGCAAGGACGTCCCCGTGTCGGCACTGATGTCCGACCGCCTGGTCGTCCCCGAGACGATCCGGCTCGACCCGCTCCTGCGCCAGCTGCGCGAGGGCGGCTTCCAGATGGCCGTGGTCGTCGACGAGTACGGTGGCACGTCCGGCATCGTGACCCTGGAGGACGTCGTCGAGGAGATCGTCGGCGAGGTCTCCGACGAGCACGACCGCAGCCGCCAGGGCGGTCGTGAGCTGATCGACGGTTCGTGGACCGTGCCCGGGCTCTGGCGCCCCGACGAGGTGCGCGACGCGTTCGGCGCCGAGGTGCCTGACGGGTCCACCTACGAGACGATGGGCGGTTTCGTCATGACGAGCCTCGGCCGGGTGCCGGTCGTGGGGGACGTCGTGCCCGTGCCCGGCTGGCGCATTCACGTCGCGGCGATGGAGGGCCGCCGGGTCGACCGGCTGCGTTTCGTGCCGGACCCCGGCTCGCTGCCCCGTCTGGACGCCGACGAGGAGTCGTCGGACGGCGCGTCGCAGGCTTCCGGGCGTATGCCGTCCGGTGACGGTCAGGGGCAGGAGACGTGAGCGGCGCCTGGGTGTATGTCGTGTCGGTGGTGCTCCTGTTCGGCAACGCTTTCTTCGTCGGGGCGGAGTTCGCAGCCATGGCGGTGCGGCGTTCGACGCTCGAGCCGCTCGCCGACGCCGGGAGCAAGCGCGCCCAGTCGTGCCTGCTGGCTCTGGAGCGGCTGGGGTCGATGCTGGCCACGGCGCAGCTCGGCATCACCGTCTGCTCGGTCGGGCTCGGTGCGCTCGCGGAGGCGGCGCTGCACCACCTCCTGGAGCCCGTCTTCCACACCTGGGGGCTCTCCGACGCCTGGGCCAGCGGAGTGGCCCTGGCCCTGGCCCTGCTCATCGTGTCGTACCTGCACGTCGTGGTCGGCGAGATGATCCCGAAGAACCTCGCCATCGCCGGACCCGACCGGGCTGCCCTGCTGCTCGTGCCACCGCTCTTCCTCATCGCCAGCGCGCTGCGCCCGATCGTGCACGCCATGGAGGCCGTGGCCAAGGGGCTGGTACGGCTCTTCCGGGTCGAGCCCAAGGACGAGATCACCTCGGCGTTCACGGTCGAGGAGGTCGCCCACATCGTGGGGGAGTCCCGCCGTGAGGGACTCATCGAGGAGGAGCGGCACGGGCTGGTCGCCAAGACGCTGGAGTTCTCCGACAAGCGGGCTCACGAGGTGGCGGTCGACGTCGCCTCGCTGACCACCGTGGAGCTCGGCGCGACCCCGGCGGACATCGAGCGACTGGTGGCCAGGCACGGGTTCTCGCGCTACCCCGTGCGCGACGCGGCCGGTGAGATCGCGGGCTACATCCACCTCAAGGACGTGCTCTACGCCGACGACGAGCGCCACGAGCAGCCGATCCCGCCCAAGCGGATCCGGCGGCTGGCCACGGTGCGCGAGGACGACGACGTGGAGGACGTGCTCGCCACGATGCAGCTGACCGGCACGCACCTGGCGCGGGTCATCGACGCCGACGCGGCGGTGACGGGCATCGTCTTCCTCGAGGACGTGCTGGAGGAGCTGGTCGGCGAGGTCACCGACACGACCCAGCGCTGAGGCCGCGACCGCGACGTGTCAGCGGGCCTGGCGGCCCAACCACTCGAGGTATGCCGTCCCGCGCGGTGACAGCTCGTAGCCGACGTCGTGGCTGAGGGTGAGACCCAGGGCCTTGAGCTTGCGGATGTCGGTCTTCATCGGCAGCAGCTCGACCCCGCGCAACGCCGCGAGCTCCTTCGAGACCACGCGGGGGTTCTCGCGGATCCACTCGAGGATGTCGCGGGTCCACGGTCCCGTCCCGCGGGCGTCGAGCCGAGCCAGCCCGGCCGCGATCGCGTCCAGCTCGTCGTCGCCCGGGACGTCCTCGCGCAGGGCTATCCGAGGGTCCTCGCCGGCCCAGCTCAGCCGGACGCGATACACCGTGTCCCCGCCGCGGCCACCCCGCGCGGACGGCTTGCGGGTCGAGGGAGCCAGGAACTTCTGGAGGGCGGCGAGGTCCTTGACGCCCGCCTTGCGCGCGTCGCGCTCCGTGAGGCGGCTCGGGTCGCGCACGACACTCACACCGTCGAACCTCACGAGCCCGGCCGACGTCAGGTGCACGCCGCCGACCTTGACCCTGGGCATGTCCCAACGGCGGAAGGCCTGGGTGACGGTGCCCGCGCGGATCGCCTCGGCGACGGGCTTGGAGATCAGCACGTCGCCATCGTGGCACGAAAGAGGGCCGACCTGCTGGGCGCTTCGCGCCCATCACGTCGGCCCTTCGTCCGTTGGTGCCCCCGGCAGGATTCGAACCTGCGCTCCCGCCTCCGGAGGGCGGTGCTCTATCCCCTGAGCTACGGGGGCGGCACGCACTTTCGTGCGCCCGGTGAGATTAGCAGCAGTGCGCCGCGAATGCTGAATGGGGCGGCGCTCGTGGACCTCCTCCCGGCACCTGGAGCCGGAGGAGCTCCTCGAGGTGAGTGCTTCGTGCCCCTCTAGCCCCTTCTAGACTCTGGCGCATGACGCCGGAGCAGCTGCGCGCCCTCCTCCTGGGGGTGGCCGCACAGGCGGTGGAGGCCGGCGAGCTGCCTGCCCCGGTCCTGGACGGGCCCCCCGGGGGACCGCTGTTCCGCCCCACCGACGCCCGGGGCGCGGGGGTCGTCGCCGACTGGGTGACGCCTGTCGCGCAGCGCTGGGGACCGCAGGTCGACCTCGAGCCGCGAGAGCTGGCCAGGCTGCTGGCGCAGGGCCTGACCCTCCTCGAGCGGGTCGCCGCGGTGGAGGTCGCGCCGAGCGGGTTGATCGCGATCACCCTCGAGGACGACGCGCGCTCGGACATCGTCGCCCTTGTCCTGGAGAGCCAGGACACCTATGCCTTCCCGCCGGGGGAGAGCTACCGCGACATCGAGGAGCAGCCCGGCAGCCGGCCACCTGACGACCCCGTGCGGACCGCCCAGCTGGCCCACGCCCGGCTGTGCCGGATCATCCGCAACGCCGAGGCGACGGGCGTCGAGCGCCGGCCGTCCACCCGGCTCGCGGAGCTCGTCCACGTGGCCGAGCGCCAGCTGCTCGTCGCCATCGCGGACCTGCCGCAGCGGCTCGAGACGCACGCCGGCGACGAGGCGCAGCAGCGTCGCGCCGTGACCGACCTCGCCGCCCTCGCGGACCAGTGGGACCACCCGGCGCGGCCCACCGTCGTCGGCGCCTCGGTGGAGTCCGTCCACGGCGCCCGGCTGCTCCTCGCGGACGTCGTCCGAGTCGTCTTGCGCAATGGACTGTCGCGCTTGGGGGCGGCAGCCCCGGAGAGGATGTAGCCATGCGCGCACACGAAGCCGGAGCGCTGCACGCCGAGGGCTATCGCGGCCCCACGTGGCTCCAGCACCCCGCCGACGTCAACGCCCTCGTCCCGTCCCTCTGGGCGTCGTCGGTGACCCGCTCGGACGACGGCGTCCTCACCGTCGGAGGGGTCAGTGTCACCGAGCTCGCCCGCGAGTTCGGCACACCGGCATACGTCATCGACGAGGACGACTTCCGCTCTCGCGCAAGGGAGTTCAAGCAGACGTATGCCGAGGTGTTCGGCAGCGTGTCAGGTGGGGCCGACGTGTTCTACGCCGGCAAGGCCTTCCTGTGCACCGAGGTCGCGCGGTGGGTGAACGACGAGGGCCTGCACCTCGACGTGTGCACCGGCGGTGAGCTCGCCGTCGCCAAGCGCGCCGGGGTGCCCGGCGAGCGAATCGGCTTCCACGGCAACAACAAGAGCGTGGCCGAGATCCGCGACGCCCTCGACTACGGCGTGAGCCGCATCGTCATCGACTCCCTCCAGGAGATCGAGCGCGTGGCCGAGGTGGCGGCCGAGCTCGGGGTGGTCGCGCCCGTCCTCATCCGGGTCACAGTCGGGGTCGAGGCCCACACCCACGAGTTCATCGCCACCGCCCACGAGGACCAGAAGTTCGGCCTGTCGCTCTCCGGCGGACACGCCCTGGAGGCCGCCCGACGGATCCTCGACAAGCCGGAGTCGCTGCGGCTGCTCGGGCTGCACAGCCACATCGGCTCGCAGATCTTCGACACCGCGGGGTTCGAGGTCTCGGCCCGGCGCATCGTGGGCCTGCACACCCAGATCGCGCGGGAGCTCGGCGCCGAGCTGCCCGAGCTCGACCTCGGCGGCGGCTTCGGCATCGCCTACACGACGGAGCACGACCCCCTCCCGCCGAAGCGCCTCGCGGCCGGCATGGCCGAGATCATCGCGCGGGAGTGCCGCGCCGAGCAGGTCGCCGTGCCTCGGATCTCCGTCGAGCCAGGTCGCGCCATCGCCGGACCCAGCACCTTCACGCTCTACGAGGTCGGCACGGTCAAGGCGGTCGACCTCGACGGCGGGGCCGAGCGTGTCTACGTCTCCGTCGACGGCGGCATGAGCGACAACGTCCGCACCGCCCTCTACGACGCCGACTACTCGTGCACGCTGGCGAGCCGCGCCTCGGGCGCCGACCCCGTCCTCGCCCGCGTCGTCGGTCGGCACTGTGAGAGCGGCGACATCGTCGTCAAGGACGAGTTCCTGCCGGCCGACGTCGGGGCCGGTGACCTCATCGCCGTGCCCGGCACGGGCGCCTACTGCCGCTCGCTCTCGAGCCAGTACAACCACACGCCGCGGCCCCCGGTCGTCGCAGTGCGCGACGGCGCCGCGCGGGTCATCGTGCGGCGCGAGACGATCGACGACCTGCTGTCCCTCGACGTCTGATGGGCGCCGCAGATCCTGCGACGCCCATGTCCGGATCGCGAAACAATGCCGTCCAGCACTCGGACAGACGGCAGGATTCCCAGCGTGGACAGCGTCGTGAGTGACCCCCAGCCGTTGCGCGTCGCCCTGCTCGGGGCCGGCGTCGTGGGCGGAGCCGTCGCGCGCCTGCTCACCGAGCATGCCGATGACATGGCGGCCCGCGTCGGCGCACCGCTGGAGATCGTCGGCATCGCGGTCCGCCGCGCGGGCCGCGACCGGGCCGCCCTCGGAGTGGACCCCGACCTGTTCACCACCGACGCCGAGCAGCTCGTCACCAGCGCCGACGTCGTCGTCGAGGTCATCGGCGGCATCGAGCCGGCGCGCTCGCTGATCCTCCGGGCCATGGAGCACGGCGCCTCGGTCGTCACCGCCAACAAGGCGCTGCTCGCCGAGGACGGCCCGGCCCTGTACGCGGCCGCTGCGCAGTACGGCGTCGACCTGTACTACGAGGCTTCCGTGGCAGGTGCGATCCCGCTCCTGCGCCCGTTGCGCGAGTCGCTCGCCGGTGACGAGGTGCGCAAGGTGCTCGGCATCGTCAACGGCACGACCAACTACGTCCTCGACAAGATGCACACGACCGGTGCCGGTTTTGCCGACGCGGTCGAGCAGGCTCAGGCCCTGGGCTACGCGGAGGCCGACCCGACGGCCGACGTCGAGGGCTTCGACGCCGCGGCCAAGGCGGCCATCCTCGCCTCGCTCGCCTTCCACACCCGGGTCTCCGGCGCCGACGTCTACCGCGAGGGCATCACCGAGGTCTCCGCCGCCGACGTCGCTGCGGCGAGGGAGATGGACTCCGTCGTCAAGCTCCTCGCCATCTGCGAGCGAAGCGACAAGGGCGTCAGCGTGCGCGTGCACCCGGCGATGATCCCCCGCTCCCACCCCCTGGCCGGGGTGCGCGAGGCCTTCAACGCCGTCTTCGTCGAGGCCGACGCCGCCGGCGAGCTGATGTTCTACGGCAAGGGCGCCGGCGGCGACCCCACCGCATCGGCGGTTCTGGGCGACCTCGTCGCGGTTGCGCGCCACCGGGTCGGGGGTGGGCTCGGGCCAGGGGAGTCGAGCTACGCCGACCTGCCGGTCCTCACGATGGGCGACGCCCAGACCAGGTACCACATCAGCCTCGACGTCGAGGACCGCTCGGGTGTCCTCGCGCAGGTCGCCGCAGCCTTCGCCGACCACGACGTGTCCATCGAGACCGTCCGGCAGCAGCTCGTCCCGGCCGGCGACGGCCAGGGCGCCCGCGCCCACCTCATCGTCGTGACGCACACCGCGAGCGACGCGGCCCTGTCGTCCACCGTCGAGCGCCTGCGCACGCTCGACGTCGTGCGTGGCGTCAACTCCGTGATGCGCGTGGAAGGTTCCTGATGGCTCACCAGTGGCGCGGCGTGATCCGCGAGTACGCCGACCGACTCCCGATGCTCGAGGGCGCCCCCGTCATCACGCTGCACGAGGGTGGCACGCCGCTCATCCATGCCGAGAAGCTCTCGGAGCGGGTGGGCGCGGAGGTTCACCTGAAGTACGAAGGCCTCAACCCGACCGGGTCCTTCAAGGACCGGGGCATGACGACGGCGATCAGCGTCGCCGCGCGCAAGGGCGCCAAGGCCGTCATCTGCGCGAGCACGGGCAACACGAGTGCGTCGGCGGCGGCATACGCCACCAAGGCCGGCATGACGTGCGGTGTCCTCGTACCCGACGGCAAGATCGCCATAGGCAAGCTGAGCCAGGCGATCGCCCACGGCGCGACCCTGCTCCAGGTCGACGGCAACTTCGACGACTGCCTCACCCTGGCTCGCAAGCTCGCGGAGGCCTACCCGGTCGAGCTCGTCAACTCGGTCAACCCGGCCCGGATCGAGGGCCAGAAGACCGCGAGCTTCGAGGTGGTCGACGCGCTCGGCGACGCCCCCGACATCCACTGCCTTCCCGTGGGCAACGCCGGAAACATCACGGCGTACTGGCGCGGTTACCGCGAGTACTCCGCCGACCCAGCCGTCACCGATCGGCCCGGCCCGGCCACGCACCTGCCGGCCATGTGGGGCTTCCAGGCGGCCGGTGCGGCGCCGATCGTCCTGGGACACCCGGTCGACCACCCGGAGACCATCGCCACCGCCATCCGCATCGGCAATCCCGCGTCGTGGGAGCAGGCCGTCGCCGCCCGCGACGAGTCCGGCGGGCGCATCGACGCCGTCACCGACGAGCAGATCCTCGACGCCCACCGCTACCTGTCGTCGCAGGAGGGCGTCTTCGTCGAGCCGGGTTCCGCCGCGTCCGTCGCGGGCCTGCTCGCGAGCCACGCCGCAGGCCTCGTGCCGCCCGGTGCCCGCATCGTCTGCACCGTCACCGGTCACGGCCTGAAGGACCCTCAGTGGGCGCTGCGCACCGCCGACGGGAGCGAGGTGGTGCCGACGCGGGTGTCGGTCGACGCGTTCTCGGCGGCGCAGGCGCTCGGGCTCGAGGGCTGACCGCGTGAGCCGGGTGCCCGCGGGCCGCTCCGTCGAGGTGCGCGTGCCGGCCAGCAGCGCCAACCTCGGGCCCGGCTTCGACTCCATCGGACTGGCCCTCGGGCTCTGGGACACCTACGTCGTGACCACGTCCGACGCTGACGGCCTCCTCATCGAGGTGGCGGGCGAGGGCGCCGGTGAGGTGCCGACCGACGAGCGCCACCTCGTCCACGCCACCCTGCAGCACACGTGGCGCGTCCTCGGCGTCGCGCCACCGCCGGGCCTGCACATCGAGGCCTCCAACGGAGTGCCGCACAGTCGTGGCCTCGGGTCCTCGGCGACTGCCATCGTCGCGGGCGTCGTTGCAGCACAAGCCCTTTCGAGCGGCCTTGGCGACGATGAGGGTGCGTATGCCGTCTGGCCGAGTCCCGGTCAGGACGTCCCCATAGACCTCGGGCTCGCGACCCACCTGTCCAGCCAGATGGAGGGGCATCCCGACAACGCCTCTGCGAGTGCGCTCGGCGGCCTGACCGTGAGCTGGATGCCCGACGGAAGCGGTCTCGACCGCGGGGAGCGCACCGTGACGGCACGCATCGACCCGCACGCCGACGTCGAGGTCGTGGTCTTCGTGCCCGAGACGCAGCTCGCCACGCGCACCGCCCGGGCGGTGCTGCCGGAGATGGTCCCCCTGGCCGCAGCCGCAGCCGGTGCAGGGCGCGCCGCCCTCCTCGTCCACGCGCTCACCGCCGATCCGGCACACCTGCACGCCGCCACCCGGGACTGGCTCCACCAGGAGCCGAGGCGCTCGTCCTACCCGGGCACGATGGAGCTCGTCGACCTGCTGCGCGCCGAGGGCCATGCCGCCGTCGTCTCGGGGGCGGGTCCGAGCGTGCTCGTGCTGACCACGCGCGACGCCGCCCCGAGCGTCCAGGCGGGAGGCCTGAGCGCAGGGTGGGAGCGGCTCACCCCGGGCGTTCCGGCCCACGGGGCCTCGGTGCGCGCCTGCTGAGACCCCACGCCGGGCACGGGACAACGCCCGATCTGCGAGGTCGATGACCGTACGGGCGGCGGGGCGGGGCGCCCGGGTGTTATCCTGAGCGCGCACCACTCGCCGCGGTATCGCAGGCCGGTGCACCACCCCCACACTGAGGCGACATCACCTGCCTCGTGGCGCGATCTGCGCCGACGTGGATCTCAGACGGCCAGGGCACCTGGTCCAAGTCCGGCCCGCTGGAATCACCCCGGGCCGCAAACGAGGGGGAAGGATCCTTCGTGTCAGAAACAACCACCCGTCCGCTCTCCGGCCTGTCGGCCATGAAGCTGGACGAGCTCAAGGGCGTCGCGTCGTCGATGGGCATCACCGGGACGACGAAGATGCGCAAGAGCGACCTGGTCGAGGCCATCAAGGCCCGACAGTCGGGCGGATCGTCCGCCCCGGCGGCGGCTGCCCCGGCCGCCACGACGCCGACCACCTCCTCGGCCGACGCCTCCGCCCCGGCCGAGTCCTCCGCGCCGGCGGACGGCGCCGGTTCCGCCCAGACCGCCCGTGAGGCAGCCCCTGCCCGTGCGTCGCGCCGGGTCAGCCGCCCCGCCGGCTCCGCCGGGAGCGTCGACGCCGGCACGCCGTCCGCGACCCCCGACGCCTCCGAGGCCTCGGACGGCGCGGCCGTGGGAGACCGGTCGAGCGAGTCCCAGCCCGACCGCCGCACGAACCGTGCCGGCCGCACAGATCGCGCCGAGCGCGCGGACCGCGCGGTCCGCGAGACGCTCGCCGACGTCACCTCCGCCGGGTCCGTGGAGTCGGCGGAGTCCGCCGGGTCTGCGGACTTCCACCCCTCGGACGGCTCCGCCTCGACGGGCGGCGACGACCGACAGGGTCGTCAGCGCGACCGCGGTCGCCAGAACGACCGGGGTCAGCAGAACGACCGTCAGACGGACCGACGTGACGACCGCGCCGCTCGCCAGCAGGGCAGCCGGGGGCAGCAGGACCGCCAGCAGGACCGCCAGCAGGACCGCCAGCAGGACCGCCAGCAGGACCGCCAGCAGGACCGCCAGCAGGACCAGGGCAACGACCAGAACCGCGGTCCGCAGTCGCACTTCGACGACGACAGCGCCGGCAGCCGCCGCAGCCGCAACCGCCAGCGCAGCCGGGACCGCAAGCGCGGTCGCGGTCGCGAGGGCGGCCAGGACTGGAACGACGTCGACCTGCAGGTCGGAGACGACGACGTGCTCGTGCCCGTGGGGGGCATCCTCGACGTGCTCGACAACTACGCGTTCGTCCGCACCTCCGGCTACCTCGCCGGTGCCAACGACGTCTACGTCCCCCTCGGCATGGTCAAGAAGAACGGCCTGCGCAAGGGAGACGCCGTCACCGGCGCGGTCAAGGCGCTGCGTGACGGTGAGCAGCCCTCCGGCAACGTGGGGCGCCAGAAGTTCAACGCGCTCGTGCGCCTCGACACGGTCAACGGCCAGACCCCCGAGGAGGCGGCCAAGCGTGTCGAGTTCGGCAAGCTGACGCCGCTCTACCCCCAGCAGCGCCTGCGCCTCGAGACCGAGCCCAACGTCCTGACGACCCGGATCATCGACCTCGTCGCCCCGATCGGCAAGGGCCAGCGCGGCCTCATCGTCGCCCCGGCCAAGGCGGGCAAGACGATGATCATGCAGACCCTCGCCAACGCGATCACGACGAACAACCCCGAGTGCCACCTCATGGTCGTCCTCGTCGACGAGCGTCCCGAGGAGGTCACCGACATGCAGCGCGCCGTCAAGGGCGAGGTCATCTCCTCGACCTTCGACCGGCCGGCCGAGGACCACACCACGGTCGCCGAGCTCGCCATCGAGCGTGCCAAGCGCCTCGTCGAGCTGGGTCACGACGTCGTCGTGCTCCTCGACTCGATCACCAAGCTGGGTCGCGCCTACAACCTCGCCGCCCCGGCGAGCGGACGCATCCTCTCCGGCGGCGTCGACTCGGCAGCGCTCTACCCGCCGAAGAAGTTCTTCGGCGCCGCGCGCAACATCGAGAACGGCGGCTCGCTCACCATCCTGGCCACGGCCCTGGTCGAGACCGGCTCGAAGATGGACGAGGTGATCTTCGAGGAGTTCAAGGGCACCGGGAACATGGAGCTGCGCCTGAGCCGTGACCTGGCCAACCGTCGCATCTTCCCCGCCGTCGACATCAACAGCTCGGGCACGCGCCGCGAGGAGATCCTCCTCGCGAGCGAGGAGCTGAAGATCATGTGGAAGCTGCGCCGGGTCCTCGGCGGGCTCGACGCGCAGCAGGCGATCGAGCTGCTCATCGACCGGCTCAAGAAGACGCGGACGAACTACGAGTTCCTCACCCAGGTGCAGGCGACGAGCGGCTCCAAGCTCGACGACGAGACCTGAGCGCTTCCTGACGGACCGGGCGGCCAGCCAGCGGCCGGACCGTCGACGAGGGGGGACGACGCCACATCGGCGCCGTCCCCTTTCGGCGTTTCATGGGCTCTTGGGGTGAAATGTTCCTAAACTGGGACTTCACCTTCGACCTTCACCATGGAGAGCCATGTCTGCGCCCGCCGGCGACCCCGATGCCAGCCTCGTCCGTGTCCTCGTGGCCGATGACGATGCCGACATCCGAGACCTCGTCGAGTTCAAGCTGACCCAGGCCGGCTATGCCGTCGAGGCCGTTCCGGACGGGGTGAGCGCCTGGGAGGCGTTCGCGGCCAACCCTCCTCAGCTGGCCGTGCTGGACGTCATGATGCCGGGCCTGTCCGGCATCGACGTCCTGCGCAAGATCCGCGAGAGCGAGTTCGCAGCCGTGCCCGTGCTGCTGCTCAGCGCCAAGTCGCGCGACTCCGACGTCGACACCGGCTTTGCCGTCGGGGCCGACGACTACGTCATCAAGCCGTTCAGCCCTCGTGAGCTGCTCCACCGGGTCAACGGCATGTTGGCCCGGTCCCGTTGAGCGGCGAGCGATCGTGATCGTCGGCGCAGCGCTGCTCATCGGTGCCACGGTCGTGGTCCTGGGTTCGTGCGTGCTGCTCGTGCTCGCCGTCGTCGCCGTGCGCACCCGGCGCCACAGCCGCCGCAAGCGCGACGAGATGCTCCTGTCACCGCTCCGGCCCTCGCTGATCAGGGTCGCCTCCGGCGAGGACGACGATGGTTCGGCCGCCGAGGAGCTGACGTGGGCCACCGGTGTCTCCCGCACCGTGCTGGACGACCACATCGTCGAGATGCTGACCAAGATCCGCGGGGTTCCTGCCGAGCAGCTCGTGCACGTCCTCGAGGTCCACGGCGCCGTCGAGGCGGCGAGCCGTGACATCACCAACCGGTCGTCGGTGCGACGGGCCCGGGCGGCCCAACTGCTGGGCCTTGCCCATGCCGGCCAAGCCGTCCCGCTTCTCGTGGAGGCCCTGCGCGACGAGTCCGTGGAGGTCCGCAACAGCGCGGCGTATGCCTTGGGCCTCATCGGTGACGACTCCGCCGCTGGGCCGGTCCTGGCGGCCATCGGCGCCCGGGATCGCGGGCTGGCCGCGGCCACGGCCGCCGAGACGCTGCAGTCGATGGGAGTCGGGATCTCCGAGGTCCTGCGGCGGGGCCTGACCGACGACGACCCCCGCACGCGCATGGTGTCGGCGCACCTCAGCGGCGAACGCAGCTTCACCCGCGGCCTGCCAGAGCTGCGACACCTGCTTGATCACGACACCGACGTCACCGTGCGTGAGACCTGCGCCGTCGCCATCGGGCGCCTGGGTCGCGCGGAGGACGCCGAGGTGCTCGCGCGCAATACCGCGTCCACCGAGCCGCTGTCCTTGCGTCGTGCCTGTGTCATCGCCCTCGGTGAGCTGGGGGGAGGCCCAGCCCTGCCGACACTCGCCGGCCTGCTCGATGACCCTGACCCGCGGTTGGCCGAGCTGGCCGCGACGGCGCTCATCGACATGGGTTCCCCCGGTCTAGCGGCTCTGGCCGGGCACGAGGACCAACCTGCTGTGCGCACCGCGCGTCTCGTGGCAGGCCTGCAGAAGGCCGCTGCGTGAGCTGGGACAGCCTCCTCGAGGGACTGCGCTCCTTCGTCGTGTGGATCATGGACGTCGCCAGCATCCCGGTCCTCGTCTACTTCGTCTTGATCAACACCTCGCTCCTGGTCCTGGTCGCGCTCGCCTACCTCGAGTTCCGGGCGCAGGAGCGACGGCGCGCAACATCCCTGTCCTGGCAGGGTGCCGGCCTCGCGCCAGGGGTGTCGCTGCTCGTGCCGGCGTACAACGAGGAGGCCGGCATCGTCACGGCCGTCAAGTCCTTCCTCACCCTGCGCTACCCGCAGCACGAGGTCGTCGTCGTCGACGACGGCAGCACCGATCAGACCTTTGCGCGCCTCGAGGAGGCCTTCGACCTCGTCCGCGTGCCGCGCGAGCTGCCACGGGAGATCCCGGTGCGCGCTCGGGTGCTCGGTGTCTACGTGCCTCGGGACGGCCGAACCCGGCTCGTCGTCGTCCGCAAGGAGAACTCCGGCAAGACCGAGGCGCTCAACCTGGGCGTCAACGCCGCGACCGAGCCCCTCGTCGCGATGCTCGACGGCGACTCCATCCTCGAGCCCGACGGCCTGCTCCACGTCACCCGCCCCTTCGCCGACGACCCCACCCGCATGGTGGCGACGGGCGGGGCGATCCGTCCCGTCAACGGCAGTCGCGTCGTCTCGGGCCGCATCGTGCGCGTCGAGATGCCACAGACGTGGCTGCCGCGGATCCAGCTCGTCGAGTACCTCCGCGCCTTCCTGCTCGGGCGCACCGGATGGTCGCGGCTCGGCGGCCTCATCCTCATCAGCGGCGCGTTCGGCCTCTTCCGCCGCGACGTCGTCGTGGAGGTCGGCGGCCTGGAGCCGGGCACCATCGGCGAGGACTTCGAGCTGGTCATGCGCATCCACAAGCGGCTGCGCGACGAGGGCCGGGACTACCGCATCGAGTTCGTGCCCGAGCCTGTCTCGTGGACCGAGGTGCCGGTGACGGCCAAGGTGCTGCGCAACCAGCGGCGTCGGTGGCACCGGGGGCTCTGGGAGACGCTCTGGGCCTACCGCACGATGCTCTTCCGCCCGAAGTACGGCCGGATCGGCTGGCTGGCGCTGCCGTACTACTGGGCCTTCGAGCTCATCGCCCCCCTGCTCGAGCTCTTCGGCATCATCATCGTCCCGCTGGCGCTGCTCCTGGGCGTCATCAACGTGCCCTTCGCGATCCTCTTCCTGGTGCTGGCCTACGGGTATGCCGTCCTCGTGACGCTCTCGGCGATGCTCGTCGACGAGTGGGCCTTCCACAAGCAGGACCGCTGGCGGGCCATCGGCCAGACCATCATCGCGTCGGTTCTCGAGAACGTCGGCTATCGCCAGGCAACGGTCTGGTGGCGCCTCGAGGGCTGGTGGGCCAGCCTTCGCGGGCGCAAACACGTCTGGGGCGTCATGACGCGCACAGGTTTCGACGAGGACCCGGCGTGACGGGTGGTCTGCCGGCGATGTCCGGCAGGTCCGTCGGCAGCCAGATCCGGCTGCTGATCGGCATCCTCGTCGTGCTGGTGCCGCTGGGCGCCATCGTCTCGGTGGCGACGATCCACACCCAGGGCGCCGCGGTGCGCGCCCTGACCCTCGCCCTCGGCCCGGCCCGCGAGGCGAACGGCGAGGTCCTGCTCGACATGGCTCGGGCGGAGGGTGCATGGCGGCAGTCGGCCGCCGGCATCGCGCCCCCGCTCGACCCGCTGTCGCTGCAGGCTCCCGTGGACGCGACGCTGGCCAAGGTGGGGGACGCCTTGCGTAGCGAGGAGCTCTCCGCCGAGGACCAGGCCGGGTACGCCGGGCTGGTCACCGAGCAGCGGTCGGCCGTGGACGCCTGGTTCCTCGCCGCCCGCGGGTCGCTGCAACGTGTCGCCCCCGGCGCCTCGGCGGGCGCGCCCGAGCGGGCCCGCGCGGAGACGGCATACGCCCGCTTCACGACCGCCAACGCGTCCCTGGGCAGCGCCGTGCAGACCCAGCGGGACGCGGCGCGCATCGACTCACGCGAAGCGACGGCCATCACCTCCGGTGTGATCGCCGCAGTGGCCGCCGCCGTCGTGCTCGTGCTCGCGGCCGCAGGGTTCGGGATGCACCGGGCCGTTGGCCGCCCGCTCGCCAGGCTGCGCGAGGTGGTGCGCCGGCAGGCCGAGGACGACGTCATCGCGATGGCCAACCAGGAGGAGGGCGCGCTCGAGGTGCGGATGCTCGCGCGCGACTTCAACGACCTCACCCGCGCCAACGCGCGGCTCGTCGACCAGCAGGCGGCCGTCCTCGAGATGCAGGAGCTCGTCCTCGACGTGGGGCGCGGTGCGCGGTCGGCCAGCGACGTCCGCGAGGCGCTCCAGCGTGTCACGACCAAGCTCGGAGCGGGCCTGGGCGCCGATCGCGTGCTGCTCTACACGCTGGCCGAGGACGGCATCACCGTCGAGGATCGCCTCCAGTGGCACACCGACGACCTGCCGGACCTGCCGCCGCTGCCGCGGTCGCTGGCCCAGCAGGTCGGGGCCGTCAACGACGAGCTGCGCCGTGACGTCGGCTTCTTCGCCCTGGCGGACCTGCTCGTCGAGGAGGCGTACGCCGACGAGCGCGTCCGCGCCTTCCACCGCGCGACCGGCACGCGCTCGCTGCTGATGCTCCCGGTCGGCACGGGCGGCCGCGGCCTCGGCATCCTGTCGGTGATGATGGTGAGCGCACCGCGCCGGTGGCACCGGCACGAGATCCAGGCAGCGCAGCAGTGCTCCGCGATCGCTGCCCAGTCCATCGTTGCGCTCCGGCTGTCGCAGATGCAGGACGAGCAGGTGCGGCGCCTGACCGAGCTGGACCGCCAGAAGACCGACTTCATGGCGACCGTCAGCCACGAGCTGCGCACGCCCCTCACGTCCATCAGCGGCTACCTCGAGCTGCTCGTCGACGGCGACTTCGGGGAGGTCTCGGACGCGCAGCACGTCGCCCTCGACATCATCGGTCGCAACGCCACCCGGTTGCGCGGGCTCATCGAGGACCTCCTCGTGCTGAACAAGATCGAGATCAGCGGCCTCGAGGCGGTCTCCGAGGAGGTCGCCGTGCGTGACCTGCTCCGCACCGTGACCGAGACGATGGAGCCGGTGGCCGCCAACGGCGGGGTGCAGCTGGTCTGCACCGACGTGCCCGACGACCTCGTGGTCCGGGTCGACCGCGGCCAGGTCGAGCGAGCCCTGATCAACCTCGGCTCCAACGCCGTGAAGTTCACCCCGGAGGGCGGGCACGTGGTTCTCGCGGCCGAGCGCTCCGGTGACTCGACGATCATCTCGGTGCAGGACACCGGCATCGGCATCCCCGCCGGCGACCTGACGCGGCTGTCGGAGCGCTTCTTCCGTGCCGGAAACGCCACGGCGGCGGCGATCCCCGGCACCGGTCTGGGGCTCGCGATCGTGCGCGCCATCGTCGAGGGCCATGGCGGGGAGCTCGTCATCGCCTCCGTGGAGGGTGAGGGGACGACCATGCAGGTCGTGCTGCCCGTCTCGCGGCACGCAACCGTGCCGGCCTGATCGGGCGACGCCCGGTCCCAACCACCTGTCGAAACCAGCCATCCCTCAGAAGCACCCGCCGTGGAGCTGCTCCGACAGCTGCTGGGTGACGCTCCAGCCGCTCGCGGGGTCGCGCAGCGACGACGACGGTCGTGAGTCCGTGTGGCCGGGACGAGTGCCCGTACGCGTGGTCCGCGGGGTGACGACGGCGCCGGAGCGTGGGTCCAGCGACCACGTCTCGGTCACCCACACCGCCTCCCCGCTGACGGCCGGCGCGGTCGTGCGCGGGTACCAGACCTCGGCAACGACCCGGCTGCCCTCGACGTGCACGGCGACGCCCGCGGGCGCGTCCGGCCGGGTCGGCATCGAGCGCCACGTCACCGAGCCGGTGCCCAGGTCGACCCCGAGAACGGATCCGTCCGAGCCGGGGACGACCACATGGGTGTCGTCGACGGCGGCGAGCCTCTCCGCCCGCCACGACCCGACAGGCAGCCGCACCTCGGCCGTCGTCCATCGACCGTCACGCAGCGTCCACGCGACGACGTCCTGCCCGCGGACACCGACGAGACCGTCGGCGGTGACCACGGCCGAGGTGCGGTAGCCCTCGTTGGCCCGCGGGTCGGGCGGGGCCACGACCCATGACCAGCTGCCCGGGCCGCCTGTGAGGTGCTCCGCCGCCACGACGGCATCACCCTCGGAGGGCACGCCCACGGCATACCCGTCGACGACACCGAGAACCTGCTCGACCTCGTGAGGAGACGTCACGGCTCCCGACGCCACGTCCACGACATGCGTCGCATGGCAGCCGACGAGGACGACGTGGCCGTTGCTGACGAAGGGCGCCTCACTGAGCAGGTCGGCAACCGTCGTCGTCCAGCGAACCACCCCGGCCGGGTCACGGCCCACGACGTGTCCCGACTGTGCTCCCGGCACGTCGGGGCAGTCGTCGAAGTCGCAGGAGGTGCGCGTGCAGCCTGCGGAGGCCAGCAGCACCGCGACCGCTGCAGCCCCTGCCGCGCGGCGCGCGCCCGTCCTGCTCCTGACCCCCATGTGCGCATCCTCGCCGTCGGTCCACGTCCTTGTGGGACAAGACACCGAGCTGCCGCGGATCGATGCACGTCCGGGCGACCGTTCCGGGAGCCGGGAGGGGGAATGCCGGCGGCCACCCGGGCGTTTGGGAGGAGGTGCGCCTGTCTGGCACACTCTTCCTTTGGACCGGTTCACGGAAGAGCAGCTCGAGCTGAGCAGCGATGACACCGACCCGGCCGACTACCTCGAGGAGACAACGTTGAAGAAGGACCTTCACCCCGCCTACGTGGAGACCATGGTCACCTGCACCTGTGGCAACACGTTCACCACCAAGAGCACCGAGACCTCCGGCAAGATCTCTGCCGACGTGTGCTCGCAGTGCCACCCGTTCTACACGGGCAAGCAGAAGATCCTCGACACCGGTGGCCGCGTGGCCCGGTTCGAGGCCCGTTACGGCAAGAAGGCCGCCAAGTAGGTCTCCCGCACGCCGGCCCCACGACTTCGGTCGTCGGGGCCGGCGTTCGTCGTTCCCGTCCCTCCCACCGAAGCCGAAGGGCCCGCCGTGCTCGAATCCGTCCAGTCGATCCTCGACGAGTACGCCGAGCTCGAGTCGCGCCTCGCCGACCCCGCCGTGCACGCCGACCAGGACCTCGTCCGCTCGCTCAACAAGCGGTATGCCGCCCTGGCCCCGACCGTCGCCGCAGCCCGCGAGTGGACGGCTGCGGGCGACGACCTCACGGCGGCCCGCGAGCTCGCCGTCGACGACGAGTCCTTCGCGCAGGAGGTCCCCTCCCTCGAGGCGCGGCACGCCGAGGCGGAGGGACACCTGCGGCGCATGCTCGTGCCGCGCGACCCCGACGACGACCGCGACGTCATCCTCGAGGTCAAGGCCGGCGAGGGGGGCGACGAGTCGGCCCTCTTCGCCGGCGACCTGCTGCGGATGTACCTGCGGTACGCCGAGCAGCGCGGCTGGCGCACGGCCATCGAGGACGCCACCGAGAGCAACCTCGGCGGCTACAAGGACGTTCGGGTCTCGGTGCGTGCCAAGGGCGCTCCGGGTCTGGGGGAGGGCCCGTGGGCGCGGCTGAAGTACGAGGGCGGGGTGCACCGCGTCCAGCGGGTTCCCGTCACGGAGAGCCAGGGCCGCATCCACACCTCGGCGGCCGGCGTGCTCGTCATGCCCGAGGCCGAGGAGGTCGAGGTCGGCATCGACCCCAACGACCTGCGCATCGACGTCTACCGCAGCAGCGGTCCGGGCGGCCAGAGCGTCAACACGACCGACTCCGCCGTGCGTATCACGCACGTGCCCACCGGTGTCGTGGTGTCGTGCCAGAACGAGAAGTCGCAGCTGCAGAACAAGGAGGCGGCGATGCGCGTCCTGCGCGCCCGGCTGCACCAGCTGGCCAAGGACGAGGCCGACGCCGAGGCGAGCGCGGCCCGCCGGTCGCAGGTGCGCACCGTCGACCGCTCGGAGCGCATCCGCACCTACAACTTCCCGGAGAACCGCATCTCCGACCACCGCACCGGCTACAAGTCCTACAACCTCGACGCGGTCCTTGACGGCGACCTCGACCCTGTCGTGCAGTCCGCGCTCGACGCGGACGAGGCCGCCAAGCTCGCGGCGCTCGCCGACGACGGGTCGCGCCCGTGACCGACCTGCGCGACGGCGTCCGCGCTGCCGCTGCGCGGCTGCGCGACGCCGGGGTGGCCTCTGCCGAGGTGGACGCCATGGAGCTCGCGGCCCACGTGCTGGGCGTCGAGACCCCGGAGGTCCGCCGGCTCATGGTGCTCGGCGGGCGCACGCTCCCGGGGGCGTATGCCGTCCTCGTCGACGAGCGCGCCCGCCGCGTGCCGCTCCAGCACCTGACGGGCCGGGCCCACTTCCGCCGGCTGACGCTGTCGGTGGGTCCCGGCGTCTTCGTGCCGCGGCCGGAGACGGAGGTGCTCGTCGACCTCGCCCTGACCGAGGTCGGCCGGCTCGCCACGGAGCCCGACGACCGGCCCGTGCGGGTCGTGGACCTGTGTTCCGGCTCCGGAGCGATCGCGCTGTCCGTGAAGGACGAGCGACCGGACGCAGACGTCCGCGGGCTCGAGCTGTCACCCGACGCACACGCCTGGGCCGTGGCCAACCGCGACCGCCTCGGTCTCGACGTGGAGCTGGCTCGGGGCGACGCGACGCTGCCGTGCTTCGAGGACTGGGCGGGCACGGTCGACGTCGTGACCATCAACCCGCCCTACATCCCTGTCGGCGCCGTGCCCCTCGACCCCGAGGTCCGGGACCACGACCCCGACGTGGCGCTCTACGGTGGCAGCGAGGATGGTCTTGCCATCCCGCTCGCCGTGGCGCGGGTCGCCGCCGCGCTGCTGCATGCGGGGGGCCTCGTCCTCGTCGAGCACGCCGACTCCCAGGGGGCGAGTCTGCCGCGCCGGCTGGCTGCGACCGGGCAGTGGACGGATGTCACCGACCACGAGGACCTCTCCGGCCGCCCCAGGGTGACGCTCGCCCGTCGCGCCGGCTGACGCGGGCGGTGCGGATGGGCCGGAACGAAGGGCGGTTGGGTCCTCCAGGGCCAGATCCGGCCATTCGTTCCGCCCCACGACCGTCGCGGCGGCCACGAGCGCGCGGGCTGAGGCCCTGGCCACCTCGGGCGCCGCGGGGCTCGCCGAGCGAGCAGCTGGCCAGGCCTCCGTCAGGCAGCAGCGTCAGCGACCGGGCAAGCGACTGCGGGTCCCCCGCTCCGGCTCCAGCCGCCGTGGCCGGCATCAGCTGCTCGGTCCGCAGGCCGTCGACCCTGTCGAGGTAGGTGACGACGACGTCGTCCTTGGCGGGGAAGTGCCTTGTAGAAGTGGCCTTGACCGCGCCGGACTCGGCGATGATGAGGTCGACCCGTCCATGTCGATCCTTTCGAGCAGCACCAGGGGGACCATGAAGATCGCAGTCCTCAGCACCGCACGCGGCACCGAGATGCTCTTGCCTGTGTGGCTGCGCCTCATGAAGGCTCCTGGCACGGCAGCCTTCAACGTCAAGATCGTCCGCTGACATGACCGGCCCCATGACCGGCCGGACCGTGCTGGTCACCGGCGGGACCGGCGGGATCGGGCTGGCCACGGCCACCCGTCTCGCCGGTCTCGGAGCCCGTGTGGGGCTCGTCGGCCGCGACGCAGGGCGCGGCGAGAGCGCCGCGGCCCCCATCCGCGCAACCGGCGCCGAGGTCGACGTCTTCGAGGCAGACCTCTCCGTCCAGCGCGACGTCCGCGCGCTGGCGGACAGGGTCCTCGCGGCATATCCCCGCCTCGACGTCCTCGTCAACAACGTCGGAGGCTACTGGGCCACCCGGCACATGACACCGGACGGGCTGGAGCGCACCTTCGCCGTCAACCACCTGGCGCCATTCCTGCTCACCCACCTGCTCCTCGACCGATTGCGCGCGAGCGCCCCTGCCCGCGTCGCCACCGTCTCGTCGGGCGCCCACTCCCTGGGCCGGATCGACCTCGACGACCTGCAGGGGGCGCGGGGCTACAACGGGCAGCGCGCCTACAACCAGTCCAAGCTCGCCAACGTCATGTTCACCTACGAGCTGGCCCGACGCCTCGAGGGCTCGGGCGTCACGGCCAACGTGCTGCACCCCGGCGTGGTCAGGACCGCCTTCGGGCAGGAGGACTCGCGCGGGTGGATGCGGCTCCTGCTGCCCGTCGTCCGACCTTTCATGAAGAGCCCGGGACGTGGCGCGGACACCTCGGTCCTGCTCGCGTCGTCGCCCGAGCTCGAGCACGTGTCCGGCGCCTACTTCGTGAGGGGCCGCGCGAGGCCCTCGGCGCCGGCCTCCTACGACACCGACGTCGCGGCGCGGCTCTGGCGCGCCTCCGCCGAACTCGTCGGGATCGAGTCCCCCTGACGGGGCCTGAGGAACGCGGTCCGGGACCGAGGTCGGACCCCCCCGGACGCAAGTAGGCTCTGCCCGTGAGCGAGCGCTACGACTGCACTGATCCCGACGGGCGTGCGGAGGGCATCCCCGCTGCTGCGGCGGCGGTCCGCCGCGGCGAGGTCGTCGTCCTGCCGACCGACACCGTCTACGGCATCGGCTGCGACGCCTTCGACGCCACCGCGGTCGCGTCGGTCCTGGCTGCCAAGGGCCGCGGTCGGGACATGCCGCCGCCCGTGCTCATCCCGACGGCGCGCACGGCCCAGGGCCTGGCCACGGAGGTCCCTGACTACGCCCAGCGCCTCATGGAGAAGTTCTGGCCGGGACCGCTCACGCTCGTGCTCAAGGCGCAGACGTCCCTGCACTGGGACCTCGGCGACACCAACGGCACGGTGGCGCTGCGCGTGCCGGACCACGAGATCACGCTCGAGCTGCTCGGCGACATCGGGCCCATGGCGGTGACGAGCGCCAACACCACCGGCGACCCCGCCGCCCGCACCGTCGACGAGGCCCTCGGCATGCTGGGGGAGTCCGTCTCGGTCTACCTCGACGGCGGCCCGGCAGGGGAGGGGCAGCCGTCGACGATCGTCGACTGCACCGGTGAGATCCCGCTGACCCTGCGGGTCGGCACCCTGTCGCGGGAGGACATCGACGCCGCGCTCGAGCCGGAGCCCGTGCTCGAGGCGCCCGAGCCCGACGCGGTGCCGGAGGCCGAGCCGGAGCCGGCCGGGGCGATCGAGCCGGAGCCGTTCGGGGCGACCGAGCCGGAGGTGGCCGTTGGCGCCGAGCCGCCGGGGGAGGGGCACGAGGTGCCGACGGCCGAGCGGCCGAGCGACGGCCCCAGCACGACCCCCTAGAGTTGGCTCGCGCTCGCGCCCCACTCCCGACCCTTTCCGGAGACTCCCATGGCTGACGACACGTTCTACGGCTCCGACTTCGGCGCCCTGCAGTCCTTCGACCCCGACATCGCCGGGGTGCTCCTGTCCGAGCTGGACCGCATCCGCAGCGGCCTGCAGCTGATCGCGAGCGAGAACATCAGCTCGCCGGCCGTGCTCACCGCGCTCGGCTCCACGCTCTCGAACAAGTACGCCGAGGGCTACCCGGGCCGCCGCTACTACGGCGGGTGCTCCGAGGTCGACAAGGCCGAGTCGATCGCCATCGAGCGCGCCAAGACGCTCTTCGGCGCCGACCACGCCAATGTGCAGGCCCACTCGGGAGCGAGCGCCAACCAGGCCGTCTACGGCGCCTTCATGGTCCCCGGCGACACCATCCTGGCGATGGCGCTGCCGATGGGTGGCCACCTCACGCACGGGACCAAGGTCTCGTTCTCCGGCAAGTGGTTCAACGCCGTCCACTACGGCGTCGACAAGGAGAGCGAGAACATCGACTACGACCAGGTCGAGGCCCTCGCCCGGGAGCACCGGCCCAAGGTCATCTGCGCGGGCGGCTCAGCCATCCCGCGCCTCATCGACTTCGAGCGCTTCCGCGCCATCGCCGACGAGGTGGGCGCGATCCTCTGGGTCGACGCCGCGCACTTCATCGGCCTCGTGGCCGGCCAGGCCATCCCCTCGCCCGTCCCGTACGCCGACGTGGTGACCTTCACGACGCACAAGGTGCTCCGCGGCCCGCGATCGGGCGCGCTCGTGTGCAAGGCGGAGCACGCCGCCGCCATGGACAAGGCGATCTTCCCGATGATGCAGGGCGGCCCGCAGATGCACACCATCGCGGCCAAGGCGGTCAACTTCAAGGAGGCGGCGACCCCGGAGTACGCCCGGTACGCCAAGGACGTCATCGCCAACAGCCGGCAGCTCGCGGCAAGCCTGCTCGAGCTCGGCATCCGCCCGACCACCGGCGGCACCGACACCCACCTGTCCCTGCTCGACCTGCAGGGCGTCGGCGTCACCGGCAAGGAAGCCGAGGAGCGCGCCGACGCAGCCGGCATCGTGCTCAACAAGAACGCCATCCCCTTCGACCCGCAGAAGCCCAACATCGCCTCCGGCATCCGGGTGGGTACGCCGTCGGTCACCACCCAGGGCATGGGGCTGGAGGAGATGAAGCAGATCGCCTCGCTCATCCACCGGGCCGTCACGCAGGGCGACGCGGACCCCGACCACGCGGTGAGCAAGGACGTGCGTGCGGAGGTCACCGACCTCGTGACGCGCTTCCCGGCATACCCTCGCTGAGTGAGCCCACGTCGTCAGCGTCGGCGTCCGAGCGAAGGTCGGTAGGTGCACGAGTACGTCCTCGTCCTCATCGTGGCCGCTGCGGTCACGTACCTCGCGACACCCTTCATCCGGAGCCTCGCCGTCGCGACGGGCGCCTTCACGGCCGTCCGTGAGCGTGACGTCCACAAGACGCCGATCCCGCGGCTCGGGGGAGTGGGGATCTACATCGGATTCGTCGCCGCCGTGCTCGTCGCGCGCGCGCTGCCCTACCTCGGAGGCCTCTTCTCGACGCGGCAGCTGTGGGGCGTCGTGGTGGCGGGTGGGATCGTCTGCCTCCTCGGTGCGTTCGATGACATCCGTGAGCTCGACTGGCTGACCAAGCTGGCCGGGCAGATGCTCGCGGCCGGACTGATGGCCTACACCGGGGTCCAGCTGCTCTCGCTGCCGATCTTCGGCACGACGATCCTGCCGACCCCGGTGCTCGTGCTCGTCACGGTGCTCGTCGTCATCGCGTCGACGAATGCCGTCAACTTCATCGACGGACTCGACGGGCTGGCCGCGGGCGTCGTCGGGATCGCCGCCTTCGCGTTCTTCATCTACAGCTACCTCGTGTCGCGCTCGTTCGTGCCGGCCAACGTCTTCTCCACCGCCACGTTCATCTGCGCGGCGCTGGTGGGCTGCTGCGCCGGCTTCCTGCCGCACAACTTCCATCCCGCGCGGCTCTTCATGGGTGACTCCGGCGCACTGACGCTCGGGCTGCTGCTGTCGGCGGCCACGATCACGTTGACCGGCAACGTCGACCCCGGCCAGGTCAGCGCCAACGAGGTGTCGGCCGCGTTCCTGCCGATCCTCGTGCCACTCGCGGTGCTGCTGCTCCCGCTGCTCGACATGCTGCTCGCCGTCGTGCGGCGCACGCGGGCCGGCCAGCGCCCGTGGCACCCGGACGCCATGCACCTGCACCACCGCATGCTCCGCATCGGCCACGGCCACCGCCGGGCCGTGCTGATCCTCTACCTGTGGGCCGCGATCGTGGCCCTGGGCTCCGTCTCCTTCGTCATCTGGGACGGCCCCCGTCCGGTGGCGGTCGTCGGAGCGGCCGCCGCCATGGGGGCCGTGCTCACCGTCTGGCTTCCGCGGTGGAGGCCTTCCAAGCGCTTGTGATAGCATTCACAAGCACCTGAGGGGAGGCTGAGAAGCCTCGCCCAGATCGCCCGACATCCTTCCCACAGCACCGATCCGAGCACGATCCGGATCACCGAGCCCCGCCCGCACTACGCCTCACGACGCACCCAGGCAGGTTTCCTTGAGCGCCACACCGGCCCGCGACGCATCACAGTCCGATGCGTTCGCGCAGCTCCTCCGGGGCTCGCTGCTGCCGACGGCCGTCGCCGGGCTCGTCTGCGTGGTCGTCGGCTTCTTCTCGAGCCCCAAGGCCGCCTGGTCGGCCGCGCTCGGCGCCGCGATCGTGGTCTTCTTCTTCAGCCTGACGCTGCTGGTCATGAAGCGCACCGCCGACCTGCCGCCGACCACGACGATGATGATCGTCATGGTGACCTACACCTTCAAGGTGCTGGTGCTCGGCATCGTCATGTTCGCGCTGCGTGACGTCACCTGGGCCTCCGGCTTCGCCGTCGGCCTGTCGATCACGGTGTGCGCCGTCGTCTGGCTCTTCTTCGAGATGCGCGCCTACAAGCGACTGCGGATCTTCGCGTACGACCCCCGGGGTGAGGCCTCGCTCGACGCCGAGCCCACGCGGGAGCCGCGTGATGAGCCGTGAGACCGGAGGTCGGCATGAGTACTCCATTGGCACCCGAGCCGTCGGAGCCCACCGAGCCCACCGAGCCCACCGAGGCGCCCGAGCCGACCGAGGCGAGAGAGCCCACGGAGCCGAGCGCGGCCGACCGGGCCGAGGAGCTGCGGCGGTTCAACTCGCGCGAGCAGGACTCCGCCTGGCGTGCCGTCGCGTACATGCTGACCGGCCCACTCATCTACGGTGGCCTCGGCGCGCTGGCCGACCACTGGCTGGGCACCACGTGGCTGGTCGGAGTCGGGATCGTGGGTGGGATGGCGCTGTCGCTCTACCTGATCTGGTTCCGATACGGTACCCATTGAGCCCATCGACCCCCTTGCCGCTTCCAGACAGGCCCGCGGGCGTGCCGACCAGCACGCCGACGACGGGCCCGGCCGGAAGCCCGGAGCTTTGCGGGGAGCCCCCACCGCTGACGCAGGTCGTCACCCGAAGTGCCCAGAACCTACAAAGGAGTAACCCGTGAGCATCGTGGCCGCCGCCCCGACGGACTACACCGCCCCCGGCGTCAGTGAGTTCTGGCAGCCCCTCTTCGGGACCGACGGTCCCTGGGCGATCACGCGTCCGATCCTCCTCATGGTCGTTGCCACCGGCCTCGTCGTCTGGTGGCTGCTCGCCACGACGAAGAAGAAGGCGCTCGTGCCGAGCCGCGGGCAGATGGGGACCGAGGCCGTCTACGGCCTCGTTCGCAACGGCATCGCCAAGGACCTCATCGGCACCAAGGAGTTCATGCGGTTCGTGCCGCTGCTCTTCGCGCTCTTCACGACGATCCTGGTCAACAACTTCTTCGGCGTCATCCCGCCGTTCAGCTTCCCGACCTTCAGCCGCATCGGCTTCCCGATCGCCCTCTCGCTGATCGTGTGGATCGTCTTCCACGTCGTGGGCATGCGCAAGCACGGCTTCATCGGCTACTGGAAGTCGCTCGTGCCCGCGGGTCTGCCCAAGGCGATGATCCCCGCCATCTTCTTCCTCGAGCTCATCACCGACCTCTTCACGCGTCCGGTCACGCTCGCGCTGCGACTCTTCGGCAACATGTTCGCCGGTCACATCCTCATCGTCCTGTTCATCACGGGCGGCTGGTACATGCTCAACTCCGGCGGGGTCCTCGTCGTCGCCGGTGGTGTCACGTGGATCTTCGCCTTCGTGATGACCCTGTTCGAGCTGCTGGTCGAGTTCCTCCAGGCGTACGTCTTCACCCTTCTGGCCGCCCTCTACATCGGCGGCGCGGTCGCCGACGAGCACTGAGCGGTCACCTCCGAGCTGCACCACAGGCACCACCGGCACCACCACCAGCACGACCCACGGCGTCACCCAGCCCCGGCGGCAACCGTCTCCGGGACCGACAAGAAGGAAATGGAACACAACATGACTGGCAACATCGCCATCCTCGGTTACGGCCTCTCCGCCATCGGCCCCGGTATCGGTGTCGGTCTGATCTTCGCCGCGTACATCAACGGCGTCGCCCGTCAGCCCGAGGCCCGCGGCATGCTGCAGCCGATCGCCTTCCTGGGCATGGCCATCACCGAGGCGCTCGCCATCTTCGGTATCGCGCTCGCGTTCGTCTTCAAGGGCTGACGCCCCCCGGGGCAGCTCGAAGCACCGTTCGTCTTTTCTCTCTAGGAGAACCTCATGCAAGCAGTGACCGTGACCGCCGAAGGCGGCGAGAGCGGCTTCTGGGCCACCGCGGCTCCCATCATCCCGCACCCGCTCGAGTTCTTCTTCGGCCTGGCGTGCTTCGCGATCCTGTACTACGTGGTGGCCAAGAAGGTCGTGCCGCGGCTGGAGCAGATCTACGCCGAGCGCACCGCTGCCATCGAGGGCGGGATGAACAAGGCGGAGGAGGCCCAGGCGCAGGCCCAGGCCGCGCTCGAGCAGTACCAGGCGCAGCTCGTGGAGGCTCGCTCCGAGGCCGCCCGCATCCGTGAGGACGCGAAGGCTCAGGGCGCGCAGATCATCGCCGAGATGCGTGAGCACGCGGCCGCCGAGGCCGCTCGGATCGGCGAGACGGCGCAGAAGCAGATCGAGGCCGAGCGCCAGCAGGCGGTCGTCTCGCTCCGCGGTGACGTCGGGCGCATCTCGACCGAGCTCGCCAGCCGCATCGTCGGCGAGTCGCTCCACGAGGAGACCCGCCAGAAGGGCATCGTCGAGCGCTTCCTCGCCGACCTCGAGTCCGGCGACGTCGTGCGCGAGAAGGTCGGCCGCAGTGCCGGCAGCCAGGACGGGGACGCCTGATGCAGGGACCCTCACGCGCAGCAGCGGCGGCGAGCCGCGAGGCGTTCACCGGCGCCCTGGCTGCCGGCGTCGACCGTTCGCGGTTGGCGGGGGAGCTCTTCGCGGTCGTCGACGTCATCGACGGCAGCGCGACCCTGCGTCGCGCCGTGGCCGACCCGGCCCGTGAGGGTGCGGACAAGGTTCGCTTCGCCGAACGGCTCTTCTCCGGCAAGGTCGGCGCCGAGACGCTCGTCGTGCTCAAGGGTGTCGTCGGGCAGCGGTGGAGCTCGGAGCGTGACCTCTCCGACACGCTCGAGTCGTATGCCGTCGAGGCGGTCGTCGCCCAGGCGGAGGCCTCCGGCCGCGCCGACCGGGTCGAGGACGAGCTCTTCCGCTTCGAGCGGATCGTCGCGGCGGACCCGGCCCTGCGCGCCGCGCTGGTCGAGGCGCAGGCCCCCTCCGACAAGCGCGCCGACCTCGTGTCGTCGCTGCTCCAGGCGAGGGTCACGCCGGAGACCCTCCTGCTGGCCCGCCGGGCTGTGGTCGCACCTCGCGGCCGTCGCTTCGACCGGGTCGTGGAGAACTACCTCGAGACGGCCTCGCGCCGCCGCGAGCAGCAGACGGCCATCGTGACCTCGGCCGTCCCGCTCACCGACGACGACCGCACCCGCCTCGCCGCGGGACTCGCTGCCATCTACGGCGGCACGGTCCACGTCAACACCGTCGTCGACCCCCGGGTCATGGGCGGGGTCAAGGTCGAGATCGGTGACGAGGTCATCGACGGCACCGTCATCCGCAAGCTCGACGCGGCTCGCCGCGCCATGGGCGCCTGAGGCACCCACCACCTGCTGTGAACAACCACCGGCCCGTCATGCGGGTCGAAACCGAGGAGAAGATCTGACATGACGGAGCTTTCGATCCGTCCGGAGGAGATCCGGGACGCACTGGACTCGTTCGTCCAGTCCTACGAGCCCGGCGCGGCCTCCCGCGAAGAGGTCGGCCGCGTCACCGACGCCGGTGACGGCATCGCCCACGTCGAGGGTCTGCCCTCGGCCATGACCAACGAGCTGCTCCAGTTCGAGGACGGCACGCTCGGCCTCGCCCTGAACCTCGACGTCCACGAGATCGGTGTCGTCGTCCTCGGTGACTTCGCCGGCATCGAGGAGGGCCAGCCCGTCAAGCGCACGGGCGAGGTCCTCTCGGTCCCGGTCGGTGACGCGTTCCTCGGCCGGGTCATCGACCCGCTCGGCACCCCGATCGACGGTCTCGGCGACATCAACGCCGAAGGTCGCCGTGCCCTCGAGCTGCAGGCGCCGACGGTCGTCCAGCGCAAGTCGGTCCACGAGCCGCTCCAGACCGGCATCAAGTCCGTGGACGCCATGACGCCGATCGGTCGCGGCCAGCGCCAGCTCATCATCGGTGACCGGCAGACCGGCAAGACGACGGTTGCGATCGACACGATCATCAACCAGAAGCGCAACTGGGAGTCCGGCGACCCCGACGCCCAGGTCCGCTGCATCTACGTCGCGATCGGCCAGAAGGGCTCGACCATCGCGTCCGTCCGCAGCACCCTCGCCGAGGCCGGGGCGCTCGAGTACACGACCATCGTCGCGTCCCCCGCGTCCGACTCGGCCGGCTTCAAGTACCTCGCGCCCTACACCGGTTCCGCCATCGGCCAGCACTGGATGTACCAGGGCAAGCACGTGCTCATCGTGTTCGACGACCTGTCCAAGCAGGCCGAGGCCTACCGCGCCGTGTCACTGCTCCTGCGCCGTCCGCCGGGCCGCGAGGCCTACCCCGGTGACGTCTTCTACCTGCACAGCCGGCTCCTCGAGCGCTGCGCGAAGCTCTCCGACGAGCTCGGCCACGGCTCGATGACGGGACTGCCGATCATCGAGACCAAGGCCGGTGACGTCAGCGCGTACATCCCGACCAACGTCATCTCCATCACGGACGGCCAGATCTACCTGCAGGCCGACCTGTTCAACGCCAACGTGCGTCCGGCCATCGACGTGGGTGTCTCGGTCTCCCGAGTCGGTGGTGCCGCGCAGATCAAGGCGATGAAGTCGGTCGCCGGGCGACTCAAGCTCGACCTCGCGCAGTTCCGCGCGATGGAGGCGTTCGCCATGTTCGCCTCCGACCTCGACCCGGCCTCGCGTGCGCAGCTCGCCCGCGGTGCGCGCCTCGTCGAGCTGCTCAAGCAGCCGCAGAGCTCGCCATACCCCGTCGAGGAGCAGGTCGTCTCGATCTGGACCGGGACGACGGGCAAGCTCGACGACATCGCAGTCGAGGACGTCCGCTCCTTCGAGAAGGAGCTGCTCGAGACGCTGCGTCGTGACGCCAGCATCCTGCAGACCATCCGCGAGACCCTCAAGCTGGACGAGGACACCGAGACGGCCCTCTCGAAGGTCGTCGACGAGGTGAAGTTCACCTTCCGGGGCACCGGCAGGGAGGGCCTCGAGGCGGGCAACGAGGAGTTCGACGAGATCGCCGACGACCAGATCACCCAGGCGCAGATCGTCAAGCAGAAGTAAACGCTCGGGGGCTTCGCCCCCCTGGCGACCCGGAACGGCCCGCGTGGCCGGGAGGGCGCCCGGGGGCGAAGCCGCCCACACGGCATACGCCATGCCGTGAACCCCGCAGGACACGTCACCACAGACTCACGAGACCAAGAGAGGCGGAGCACATGGGAGCGCAGATGCGGATCTACCGCCAGCGCATCAAGTCCGTCAACTCCATCAAGAAGATCACCAACGCGATGGAGCTGATCGCGGCCGCACGCGTCGTCAAGGCCCGCCAGCGGGCCACCGAGGCGATGCCGTACACGACCGCGCTGACGCGCGCCGTCTCCGCGGTGGCGACCAACACGAACGAGGACCACCCGCTGACGACGGCGAAGGAGACCGCCACGCGGGCCGGCGTCGTCATCATCACGGCGGACCGCGGACTTGCCGGTGCCTACTCCGTCGCGGCGATCAAGGAGAGCGCGGAGCTGATCTCCAAGCTGACCGCCGAGGGCAAGCAGGTCGTGCCCTACCTCGTCGGTCGCAAGGCCGTGAGCTACTACAAGTTCCGCAAGCGCGAGTACGCCGCTGAGTGGACCGGCTTCTCCGACGCCCCGACGTTCGAGAACGCCAAGGAGATCGCCGACCGCGTCACGGCCGACTTCCTCAAGGACACGGCGGAGGGGGGCCACGACGAGATCCACGTCGTCTTCACCCGCTTCCGCTCGATGGTCCGACAGGAGCCGCACGTCCTTCGCCTGCTGCCCCTCGAGGTGGTGGACGCCGACGACGCCCGCGACGAGGACAGCCTCGACCTCAGCGTGCACCACTACGAAGAGGGCCAGATCGCGCCGGAGTACTCCTTCGAGCCCGGCGCCGCAGAGGTCCTCGACCTGCTGCTGCCGAAGTACGTCCGCAACCGCATCTTCACCGCGTTGCTGAGCTCGGCCGCCTCCGAGCTCGCCGCCCGCCAGCGGGCCATGAAGTCGGCCACCGACAACGCGACCGAGCTCATCAAGAAGTACGAGCGCCTCGCCAACCAGGCACGCCAGGCAGGCATCACCCAAGAGATCAGCGAAATCGTGGGCGGCGCGAACGCCCTCGCCGACGCCGAGAAGTAACCCGCCCAGAAGGTAAGGAAGTCAACACCCATGACTGCAACCGTCAGTGACAATGCAGTGGCTGCTGAGGCCGCGGGCGGCGTCGGCCGCATCGCCCGGATCATCGGCCCGGTCGTCGACGTGGAGTTCCCCGTCGAGGCCATGCCCGAGCAGTACAACCTGCTCACGACCGAGGTGACCCTCGCGGGCGAGACGAAGAACATCAACCTCGAGGTCGCCCAGCACATCGGCGACAACATGGTCCGCGCCATCTCGCTCCAGCCGACCGACGGCCTGGTGCGCGGCTCGGCCGTGCAGGACACCGGTGGCCCGATCACCGTGCCCGTCGGTGACGTGACCCTCGGCAAGGTCTTCAACACCACCGGTGTCTGCATGAACCTCAAGGAGGGCGAGACCCTCGAGGTCAAGGAGCGGTGGGGCATCCACCGCAAGGCCCCGGCCTTCGACCAGCTCGAGTCCAAGACCACGATGTTCGAGACGGGCATCAAGGTCATCGACCTGATGACCCCGTACGTCCAGGGCGGCAAGATCGGCCTGTTCGGTGGTGCCGGTGTGGGCAAGACCGTGCTCATCCAGGAGATGATCGCCCGCGTCGCCCGTGACCACGGTGGCGTTTCGGTGTTCGCCGGTGTCGGTGAGCGCACCCGTGAGGGCAACGACCTCATGGTCGAGATGGAGGAGGCGGGCGTCCTCGGGCAGACCGCCCTCGTGTTCGGCCAGATGGACGAGCCGCCGGGCACGCGTCTTCGCGTCGCCCTGTCGGCGCTGACGATGGCGGAGTACTTCCGCGACGTCCAGAAGCAGGACGTCCTGCTCTTCATCGACAACATCTTCCGCTTCACGCAGGCCGGCTCGGAGGTCTCCACCCTCCTCGGCCGTATGCCGTCCGCCGTGGGCTACCAGCCCACCCTCGCCGACGAGATGGGCACGCTCCAGGAGCGCATCACGTCCACGCGTGGACACTCGATCACCTCGATGCAGGCGATCTACGTGCCGGCCGACGACTACACCGACCCGGCCCCGGCCACGACGTTCGCGCACCTCGACGCGACGACCGAGCTCTCCCGTGACATCGCGTCGATGGGTATCTACCCCGCCGTCGACCCGCTGTCCTCGACCTCGCGCATCCTCGACCCGCGCTACGTCACGCAGGAGCACTACAGCACCGCGGTCCGGATCCGCTCGATCCTCCAGCGCAACAAGGAGCTGCAGGACATCATCGCGATCCTCGGTATCGACGAGCTGTCCGAGGAGGACAAGATCCTCGTGAACCGTGCCCGTCGCATCCAGCGGTTCCTGTCGCAGAACACCTACGTCGCCAAGCAGTTCACCGGCATCGAGGGCTCGACCGTGCCGCTGGTCGACACCATCGAGGCGTTCACGAAGATCGCCGACGGCGAGTACGACCACGTCGCCGAGCAGGCCTTCTTCATGTGTGGTGGCCTCGACGACGTCGAGCGCCAGTGGGCGGAGATCCAGAAGAACCTCTGATCCATACCCGAGCGCCGGGATGACCGGTCTCACCCGACGACGGGGAGGTGCCCTCTGGGCGCCTCCCCGTTCGTCGTCGGTGGGCCACCTGGCGGTCGTATCGTCCCGGTCCACCGCTGCTTCCCGGCGTCGGGTGCGGGCATGCGGGTAAGACTCCCGGTGTTGGACCAGACGTACCTACGTCAGCGCCGACGGAGCCACCACCGCGAACGAGGAGAAGGATGATCGTGAGCACGTCCAGCCAGCAGGCCCCCCGCCACCGGGTCGTGGTCATCGGATCGGGGTTCGGCGGACTGTTCAGCACGCAGCGGCTGCAGCACGCCGACGTCGACGTGACCGTCATCGGCCGGACGACCCACCACCTCTTCCAGCCCCTGCTCTACCAGGTCGCCACCGGCATCCTCTCCGAGGGGGAGATCGCGCCCTCGACCCGCGAGGTGCTCCGACGACAGGAGAACGCGAAGGTGCTGCTCGGCGAAGTGACCGACATCGACCTGACCGCCCGCACCGTGACGCACACGGCGGTCGGCCGTGAGACGGTCACCCCCTACGACTCGCTCATCGTGGCAGCCGGCGCGGGACAGTCGTGGTTCGGCAACGACCAGTTCGCGCGGCACGCCCCGGGGATGAAGTCGATCGACGACGCGCTCGAGCTGCGCGGTCGCATCTTCGGATCGTTCGAGCTGGCCGAGCTGGCCTCGACGCCCGCCGAGATCGAGCGCCTGATGACCTTCGTCGTCGTCGGGGCCGGACCGACCGGCGTGGAGATGGCGGGACAGATCTCCGAGCTCGCCAAGCGCACCCTGCGGCGCGACTTCCGGCGCATCGACCCCACGAAGGCGCGGGTCATCCTGCTCGACGCCGCCCCGGCGGTGCTCGGCGCCTTCGGCGAGAAGCTGGGCGGCCGCGCGGTCAAGCGACTCACCGAGATGGGGGTGGAGGTGCGCCTCGGCGCGAAGGTCGTCGACGTCGACTCCACCGGCATCGAGGTCGAGACCGACCGCGGTCGCGAGCGCATCGAGTCGGTCTGCAAGGTGTGGGCCGCCGGCGTCAGCGCCTCGCCGCTCGGCCGGCAGCTGGCCGAGCAGACCGGAGCAACGCTCGACCGGGCCGGCCGCATCGAGGTTCAGGACGACCTCACGCTCCCGGGCCACCCGGAGGTCTTCGTGGTCGGCGACATGGCGTCCCTCAAGCGCCTGCCGGGTGTCGCCCAGGTCGCCATCCAGGGTGGTCGCTACGCCGCTGACCAGATCATGCGCCGGCTCAAGGGCCAGGAGCCGAAGGGGCCGTTCGAGTACTTCGACAAGGGGTCGATGGCGACCATCTCGCGGTTCTCCGCCGTCGCGTCGGTCGGCAAGGCGCAGTTCAGCGGCTTCTTCGCCTGGGTGCTGTGGCTCGCCGTCCACCTCGTCTACATCATCGGCTTCAAGCACCGCATCACGACGCTCCTGCACTGGGTCGTGACCTTCATCGGTCGCGGTCGGTCCGAGCGGGTGGTCACGGAGCAGCAGGTCTTCGCACGGCAGGCGATCTCCGACCTCGGGACCGAGTTCAGTCCCGAGCTGCCGCGCCTGACCCGTGACCGGCCCCACGAGCTGGAGGCGGGCGCCGACGGCGACCACGGCGCCCGTGTCACGGCCGGCCCGTCGATCTCGGGGGCCAACAGGGCCCAGGGTGCCCCGCCCCCGGACTCGCCCCCCGCGGACTGAGCCAGCACGCAACGACGTCGGGCCGGCCCGCTGGGGAGCCGCCCGACGCGTACGTGCTCGGTGGCCGGGTCAGGGCACGAGGCGCTCCACCGCGGCACCGAGGCGCGGCAGGGCCGCAATGACCTGCTCCTTCGCCCGTCCCCGCAGCGAGCCGTAGACCTTGGCGGCCGCGCCGTGCGAGGTCTTGGCGGCCTTCGCGTCCGTCACGGTGAGGAGCGCGTCGGCGGCCGCCTCCGGCTGTGACGCCAGGTAGGCCCCGAACGGCTCGTCGCCCTTGGCGGCCCAGAACGGGTCGAGGGCCGTCGCGAACTGGGGGAGCAGGCGGTCGGTGGCGCTCGTGACGAAGCTTCCACCGAGCCGCTTGGCAGCGGCATAGCCGGCCTTGACGGTGGCGCCGCCGAGACCTGACTTGCCGGCCACCTCGGCGTCGATGACGTCGGTGAGGGTCTGGACGGCCACCGGTCGGCGGGCCGGTTCGAGGAGGGCGTCGGACACGGCGGTGCTCATGGATGGGACTCCTGTGGAAGGTTGCGACGGCACGGGCGACCGACGCCGCCTCGCGTACGGAGCATCCTTGCAGAGGCACTAAACTCGGGACCACCACCCCACGATCCGGAGGAAACGTGAGTTCGCTCAAGGTTGAGATGGTTGCCGCCGACCGGAAGGTCTGGGAGGGCGAGGCCAAGTTCGTACGCGCCCGGTCCATCTCAGGCGAGCTGGGCATCCTGCCCGGCCACACCCCGCTGCTCGGTGTTCTCGTCGAAGGTGAGGTCGCCATCGAGTCGCTCGAGGGTGAGCGTCGCACCGTGATGGTGGACGGCGGCTTCCTCTCCGTCGACTCCGACGTCGTGACCATCGTCGCCGAGCACGTCGACGCCTCGTCGCTCCAGACGAACTGAGGTCACCGCGTGCCGTCCGTTCTCGCCTCGACCGAGATGGTGATCGGCACGCTCCTGGTGGTCGCGGTGGCCGTCCTGCTGACGACCTTCCTCCGCCGTCGTTACATCGCCAAGGGCCTGCCGCTGACTCTCTGCGGCCTGCGCCGCTCGGAGGGCGACCGCTGGCGCCTGGGCCTGATCAGGTTCGGCGACAACGCCCTCGAGTGGTACGCCCTCGGGGGCGTCTCGGTGCGTCCGAAGCACCGCTGGCTGCGTCAGCGCCTGCTGCTCGACGCACCTGAGATGCTCCACGGGAGCGAGTCCATCCCCCTGCTGCCCGATGCGAGCCGGGTGCCGTGCAGCGACGGCGACCGCCGTTTCCAGCTCGCCCTGCAGGGTCCTGCCTACACCGCCCTGAGGTCGTGGCAGGAAGCCTCACCACCCGGCTACAACGTCAACGTCGCCTGACAACGGCGCTCGGCTGGGCCGACCCGTCTCGTGTGCTCGAGATCGCCTGGCTGCTGCTCCCTGGCGACGCGTCCGCGCGATCTCAGGCGCGATCAGCCGCCGACCGTCCGGCCAGCCACGGATCCCGTGGTGTGGCCACCACCGCCGCACGCACGCCGGACGCCTTCGCCTGAACGTATGCCGTCTCGAGCCGTTCGCGGACCCAGTGGTCGTGGTTACCGCTTCGGGCGCCGCTCGGGCTTCTCGACGCGGCCGCCGCCCGGTTGCCAGAGCACGTCCCCGCCGATCGGCTTGTTGGCGACCCGGGCCAGGATGAAGAGCAGGTCCGAGAGCCGGTTGAGGTACTTCGCCGTCAGCACGTTGACCCCGCCGACGCCCCGGCCATCGGTGTCCGAGGGGGCCGCCTCGGTGCCGTGCTGGTCAACGGCCGCCCACGCGGACCGTTCGGCCCGACGCACGATCGTCGTCGCGAGGTGCAGGTGCGCCGATCCGGGGGTGCCGCCGGGAAGGATGAACGACCGCAGCTTCTCGACCTGCTCGAGGTAGTGGTCGCAGTCCCTCTCGAGGTCGTCGACCCAAGGCTGCTCGACGCGCAGCGGCGGGTAGGCGTAGCTGTGGCGCAGCGGTGTCGAGAGGTCGGCCCCGACGTCGAAGAGCTCGTTCTGCACGCGCTGCAGTGTGGCTTTCACCTCGTCGGGCAGCTCGCCGCAGGCAACGGCGATCCCGATGGCCGCGTTGGCCTCGTTCGAGTCGGCGTAGGCGTGCAGCCGGGCATCGTTCTTGCTGACCCGCGAGAAGTCGCCGAGGCTCGTCGTGCCGTCGTCGCCGGTGCGCGTGTAGATCCGCGTCAGGTTGACCATGGGGTCACTCTCTCACCCGGCCTGGGCGGTCCGGCGCGTGGCCGGCGCCCCGATAGGGTTCGGTGGGTGAGAGAGCGATTCCGTGTCGTCGGTGGCGCACACCTCGTGGGCGAGGTGTCGGTCGTGGGCGCCAAGAACAGCGCCCTCAAGCTGATGGCCGTGGCCCTGCTCGCGGTCGGCCGCACCCGACTGACCAATGTCCCGGCCATCGCCGACGTCACGATCATGGCCGAGCTGCTGCGCCGCCTGGGGGTGGGCGTCGACTACGACGCAGCCGCCGGCGTGGTCGTGCTGGACGTGCCGCAGCGCATCGGCCACCGTGCCGACTACGAGCTCGTCCGGGCGCTGCGTGCCTCCATCTCGGTCCTCGGGCCGCTCGTCGCCAGGGTCGGGGAGGCCGACGTCGCGGTCCCCGGCGGAGACGCGATCGGGTCGCGCGGGCTCGACCTGCACGCCGCGGGCCTCGAGGCCCTCGGCGCCGAGGTGCACGTGACCCACGGCTACCTCGTGGCCACCGCCCCGCACGGGCTGCACGGTGCCGACATCCGCCTCGACTTCCCGAGCGTCGGGGCCACCGAGAACATCCTCACGGCCGCGGTGCTCGCCCGCGGCACGACGACGATCGACAACGTCGCCAAGGAGCCGGAGATCGTCGACATCGCCGAGATGCTCGGGTCGATGGGTGCCCGCATCGAGGGCGCCGGCACGTCACGCATCACCGTGCACGGTGTCGAGGGGCTGTCGCCGACCGAGCACCCCGTGGTGTCCGACCGGATCGCGGCCGGCACCTGGGCCTTCGCCGCGGCGACGACGCGAGGGGACATCGAGGTCGTCGGAGGGGTCGCAGAGCACCTCCGCGCGCCGCTCATGGCGCTGGAGGACGCCGGCTGCGAGGTCGCGGTCACGGGCCGCGGCTTCCGCATCACGGCGCTCGGGTGCCGCCCACGCGCCTTCGACGTCGCGACCCTGCCCTACCCGGGCTTCCCGACCGACCTGCAGCCCTTCGCCCTGGCCTACAACGCCGTCGCCGACGGGTCCGCCATGGTGACCGAGAACCTCTTCGAGGCGCGCTTCCGCACCGTGCAGGAGCTCGCCCGTCTCGGCGCCGACGCCCAGGTCGATGGACACCACGTCATGACGCACGGCGTCCCGATCCTCTCCGGTGCCCCGGTGGAGAGCAGCGACATCAGGTCCGGCGCCGCCCTCGTTCTCGCGGGCCTGGTGGCCGACGGCGAGACGCTGGTCAGCGGCGTCCACCACATCGACCGCGGCTACCCGCGGTTCGAGCAGGCGCTCCGGACGCTCGGGGCCGACGTGACGCGCGAACCGGAGGACGAGCCCCCCTTCGCGTAGCCACGAAAGTCGACACCCGATGTTCGTATTTTCTTGACCACTTCTTGACTCCAAGGGACAACGTTTCCGCTGACTGGGGCGTCATCATGGTGACGGCACAGCGTTGAGAGGGGTCAACATGACGCTGCACAACCACCCGGGGGGACCGGTCCGAGTGCTCGAGGCACCGGACGGCCACGACGTGATCATCGAGGGGCGGCTCGACGTCCACACGGTCCCGGACATCCGCGACGCGATCCACGCCGTCATCATCCGAGGTCCCGGCGAGCTGCGACTGCACCTCGGGGCCGCCGAGATCGGCGACGCCACGGGTCTCGGGGTCATCGTCCACCTGCACCGTCGCGCGACCCGGGCGCAGCGCCGCCTCGTGCTCGTCGACGCGAGCGACCGCACGACGCGCCTGCTGCGCGGGTGCCGTCTCGAGCGCATTCTGGCTCCCCGGCACCAGGCGCCGGCCGAGCTCACTGTGGCGCCTCTCACCGCCTGAGCGCCTCCTCACCGCCCGACGCCGCCGCTAGCGTCGAGCCATGTCTTCGACGGAGAGCACCGCGCCCCCGACCGCCCGGGTGACGCCCGACCGTCCGTGGGTGATGCGTACCTATGCCGGCCACTCGAGTGCCGCTGCGAGCAACGCGCTCTACCGCCGCAACCTCGACAAGGGCCAGACCGGCCTGTCGGTGGCCTTCGACCTGCCGACGCAGACCGGCTACGACCCCGACCACGTCCTGTCGCGCGGGGAGGTGGGCAAGGTCGGCGTGCCGATCAGCCACATCGGCGACATGGCGGCGCTCTTCGACGAGATCCCGCTGCGCGAGATGAACACCTCGATGACGATCAACGCCCCAGCCATGTGGCTGCTCGCGCTCTACCAGGTGGCCGCCGAGCGGCAGGCGGAGGCGGCGGGTCAGGACCCGGCCGACTGGGTGCACTCGCTCTCGGGCACGACCCAGAACGACATCATCAAGGAGTACCTCTCACGCGGGACGTACATCTTCCCGCCGGCACCCTCGCTGCGGCTCATCACCGACATGGTGGCCTACACGGTTCGAGAGATCCCGAGGTGGAACCCCGTCAACATCTGCAGCTACCACCTGCAGGAGGCCGGGGCCACGCCCGTGCAGGAGGTCGCGTACGCCATGTCGACCGCGGTCGCAGTGCTCGACGCCGTGCGCGAATCCGGACAGGTCCCGCCGGAGGAGTTCGCGAGCGTCGTCGCCCGGATCTCCTTCTTCGTCAACGCCGGTGTCCGGTTCGTCGAGGAGATGTGCAAGATGCGCGCCTTCGTCGAGCTGTGGGACGAGCTGACCCGCGAGCGCTACGGCGTGACCGATGCAAAGGCGCGGCGGTTCCGCTACGGCGTCCAGGTCAACAGCCTCGGCCTCACCGAGGCGCAGCCCGAGAACAACGTGCAGCGCATCGTCCTGGAGATGCTGGCCGTGACCCTCTCCAAGGACGCGCGGGCCCGGGCCATCCAGCTGCCGGCGTGGAACGAGGCGCTCGGGCTCCCGCGTCCGTGGGACCAGCAGTGGAGCCTGCGGATGCAGCAGGTGCTGGCGTACGAGTCGGACCTGTTGGAGTACGACGACCTCTTCACGGGGTCGGTCGTCGTCGAGGCCAAGGTCGCCGAGCTGGTCGCCGGCGCCAAGGCCGAGATGGCTCGCGTGGAGGAGCTGGGCGGGGCGGTGGCGGCCGTCGAGTCCGGCTACATGAAGTCCGCGCTCGTCGCCTCGCACGCCGAACGGCGCCGCCGCATCGAGGCCGGTGAGGCCGTCATCGTCGGGCTCAACCGCTTCGAGACGACCGAGCCCAACCCGCTCACCGCCGACCTCGAGACCGCGATCCAGACCGTGGACGTCGATGTGGAGCGCCATGCCGCCGAGGCCGTTCGCGTGTGGCGCGAGTCGCGTGACGCCGATCCCGAGCGCCGTGCCCGGGCCGCCGCGGCGATGGGGCGACTGCGCGCCGACGCGGGCTCGGACGCCAACCTCATGCGGGCGTCGCTCGAGTGCGCCCGGGCTGGGGTGACGACGGGGGAGTGGGCGGCGGCCCTGCGTGAGCAGTTCGGCGAGTACCGTGCTCCCACAGGGGTTTCCGGGTCCGTGGGGGTCAGTTCGAGCCAGCCGGGTGACGCGCTGTCGCACGTCCGCGAGCTCGTCGCCTGCACCGGTGAGGAGCTCGGTGAGAAGCTGCGCATCCTCGTCGGCAAGCCCGGTCTCGACGGCCACAGCAACGGTGCCGAGCAGGTGGCGGTGCGCGCGCGCGACGCCGGCTTCGAGGTTGTCTACCAGGGCATCCGCCTGACACCCGCGCAGATCGTCGCTGCGGCGGTGGCCGAGGACGTCCACCTCGTCGGGCTCTCGATCCTGAGCGGCTCCCACATGGAGCTCGTCCCCGACGTGCTGCGTGGTCTGCGCCAGGCGGGCGCGGGCGACGTCCCGGTCATCGTCGGCGGCATCATCCCCGAGTCGGACGCGGCCGCGCTGCGGGCCGCCGGCGTCGCGATGGTCTTCACCCCCAAGGACTTCGGCCTCAACGACATCATGGGCGAGATGGTCGGGGTGATCCGTTCCGCACGTGGACTGTCCCCGCTCGAGTCCGCGGCCGTCCGAGCCGGCGTAGCGTCGCAGCCATGAGCGACCTGCAGTGCGCCGCGCGTCTCATCGTCGTCAACCCGCCGGGGCTGTCGGACGTGGCGTGGCTGGCCTCCGCGATCCACCTCGAGAAGGTCCAGGCGGTGTATGCCGCCGTCGACGTCCCGGACACCGGCCCGGTCGAGTCGCTGGCCGACGACCTGGGCGTGCCCTCGCACCTCGGGCACGGCGCCCTGCACGACGGGTCACCGGGCCTCGAGGAGCTCGTCGACCGGCACCGCGGCGAGACCATCGTCGTCGTGCGCGGCGGCGAAGCCAGCCAGGCCGTGCTGGTCCTCGTCGACGCCGACGGGGTGACCAGGCAGCCGATCGAAGGGCTGCTCTGACCGGGGGGCCGGCCATACGGCATACGCCCGCGGTGGGTCAGAAGAGTCGTGACTCCGCGTCGTCGATGCCCTTGAGTGCGTCGTAGTCGAGCACCACGCAGCGGATGCCGCGGTCCTCCGCCAAGGTGCGCGCCTGCGGCTTGATCTGCTGCGCGGCGAAGACGCCGGTCACGGGCGAGAGGTGCGGGTCGCGGTTCATCAGCTCGAGGTAGCGGGTCAGCTGCTCGACGCCGTCGATCTCGCCGCGGCGCTTGATCTCGACGGCGACGCTCGTGCCGGCCGAGTCCTTGGCGAGGATGTCGACGGGGCCGATCGCCGTCATGTACTCGCGCCGCACGAGGGACCAGCCGTGGCCGAGGGTGTGGATGTGCTCGGCGAGCAGGCGCTGCAGGTGCGCCTCGACGCCGTCCTTCACCAGGCCCGGGTCGACCCCGAGCTCGTGCGCCGAGTCGTGGAGGACCTCGCGGATCAGGACGGTGAGGCGGTCCTCGCTCTTGGCGTGCTGGACCCGCCACACGGCGACGACGCCTTCGGCGGCCTGCGCCTCGTCGGGGTCGACCTCGGCCATGGTGCACGGCGGCGACATCCAGTTGAGCGGCTTGTACGACCCGCCGTCGCTGTGCACGAGCACCGAGCCGTCGGCCTTGACGACGAGCAGCCGGGTCGCGAGCGGGAGGTGGGCGGTGAGCCGACCGTCGTAGTCGACGCTGCACCGGGCTATGACGAGACGCACCGGACCACCCTAAGGGAGGCCGCGTGGGCAGCGTCACGCCCCGGGCGGGTGTGGGCGGCGCAGCCGCTCTGCGAGACTCCACCCATGGCTCGTGAGTTCACCAAGGTCGGCGTCATCGGACTCGGCACCATGGGTGCCGGCATCGTGGAGGTCTTCGCCCGCAACGGCATCGACGTCGTCGCGGTGGAGGTCACCGACGAGGCGGTCGAGAAGGGCAAGGGCGTCCTGCAGCACTCGACCGACCGGGCCGTCTCCCGCGGCAAGCTGAGCGCCGAAGACCAGGCTGCGCTCCACGCCAGGGTGCAGTTCACGAGCGACATGGCCGACCTCAAGGAGTGCCAGCTCGTCGTCGAGGCCGTGCCCGAGCACCTGGACCTGAAGAAGGAGATCTTCGGCAAGCTCGACGCCATCGTCGCCGACGACGCGATCCTCGCGACCAACACGAGCTCCCTCCCGGTCACGGAGATCGCGGTGGCGACGATCAACCCCAAGCGCGTCGTCGGCATGCACTTCTTCAACCCGGCGCCCGTGCTCCAGTTCGTCGAGGTGATCAAGACGGTGATCACGAGCGACGAGATCTTCGAGGACGTCAAGGCGCTCGCCGAGCGGCTCGGCAAGAAGCCGGTCATCGTGGGCGACAAGGCAGGCTTCATCGCCAACGCCCTGCTCTTCGGCTACCTCAACCACGCCGTCTCCATGTACGAGACGAAGTACGCCACGCGTGAGGACATCGACGCCGCGATGAAGCTCGGCTGTGGCTACCCCATGGGTCCGCTCGCGCTGATGGACCTCATCGGGCTCGACACCGCCTACGAGATCCTCGACACCATGTACAAGCAGGGCCGCGACCGCCTGCACGCGCCGAGCCCGATCATCAAGCAGATGGTCAGCGCGGGCCTCAAGGGCCGCAAGAGCGGCCGCGGCTTCTACACGTATGCCGAGCCAGGGAGCTCGCAGGTCGTCGAGGACGCCCTGACCCCGCGGCCGCAGGACGGTGCCCACGTGGCGACGCGTCCGATCCGGACCGTCGGTGTCGTCGGCTCCGGCACGATGGCGACCGGGATGATCGAGGTCTTCGCCAAGGCCGGTCTCGACGTGACGTTCGTGGCCCGCAGCGAGGTCAAGGTCGCGGCGGTGGGCGCAGCCCTCGCCGGGAGCCTCGAGAAGGCGGTGCAGCGCGGCAAGGCCACCGAGCAGGAGCGGGACGCGGCGCTCGCCCGGGTGCGAGGCAGCGTCCGCCTCGAGGACCTCGCGCACGTCGACATCGTCGTCGAGGCCGTCGTCGAGGACCTCACCGTCAAGCGGGCCCTCTTCGAGAACCTCGACGAGATCTGCCGCCCCGGTGCGGTCCTCGCCACGACGACGAGCTCGCTGCCGGTGGTCGAGTGCGCGGCCGCCACCAAGCGCCCACAGGACGTCGTCGGGATCCACTTCTTCAACCCCGCCCAGGTCATGAAGCTCGTCGAGGTCGTGCGCACCGTGTCGACGGCCGACGACGTCGTCGCGACCGTCCAGACCCTGTGCGAGACGGTCGGCAAGCACCCCGTGACGTGCGGCGACCGCGCCGGCTTCATCGTCAACGCGCTGCTCTTCCCCTACCTCAACGACGCCGTCAAGATGCTCGAGGCGAACTACTCGACCGCCGACGACATCGACACCGCGATGAAGACCGGCTGCGGCCTGCCGATGGGCCCGTTCGAGCTGCTCGACGTCGTGGGCCTCGACGTCTCGCTCGCGATCGAGCGCGAGCTCTACCTCGAGTTCCGCGAGCGCGGCTACGCCCCGGCACCGCTGCTGGAGCACCTCGTCACCGCCGGCTACCTCGGCCGCAAGACGGGCCGCGGCTTCCGCACCTACGCCTGACACCTACGCTGGAGGCATGCCGTCGCGCCGTCGTCCCAGCAAGCACGCGCGGGAGCACGTGCCCCTCGACATGACGCGGCTCCAGGGTGGCTCCACGCGCGAGGAGTCGTATGCCGGCACGCGCTGGACCGTACGTTCCGTCAGTGGGGCGTCCGCCACCCGTGACTACCTGTGCCCAGGGTGCCAGCAGGACATCCCGCCCGGTGTCCCGCACGTCGTCGTGTGGCCGGCCGAGGGCGTCGGCGGGCTCGGGGACCGCCGGCACTGGCACACCGGGTGCTGGCAGCGTCGTGACGCGCGCCCGCCGGGCAACGCCTACCGCTGAGGCGGTCAGGCGTCGAGGACGGGGGCCAGCTCCCTGGCCACCAGGCGCAGGGGAGCCGTGTCCCGCTGCGCCCGAGCCATGACGATGGCGCCCTCGAGCGCGCAGAGCATGAGGGTCGAGAGCGCCTCGGCCCGGTGCGGGCGCCCCATGCCCACGAGCGCGTCGGTGATCGGCCGGCGCCACGTCTCGATCGCCGACCACGCTGCCTGCCTGACCACGTCGTTGGTGTCGGCACAGTCGACGACGGACGCGGCGACCGGGCAGCCCCGCGAGAAGTCCCGGGCCTCGAGGTCCGCGACCCACTCGTCGACGATCGCGCCGAAGAGCCGCCCCGGTGTCGGACGGCGCATCCTGGCCATGTGTGCCTCGACCCGACCTGCGGCCCAGCTGCCGGCCCAGTCGAGCGCTTCGCCGACGAGCTGGTCCTTGCCACCGGGGAAGTAGTGCTGGAGCGACCCCCGCGGGGCGCGGGCATCGGTCACAACCCGGCGCAGGCCCGTGCCGCCGACTCCGGCCCGGCGCAGGTGCTGGACCGTCTCGTAGACGATGCGTTCGCGCGGAGTGCGCGAGCCGGTCGCACCAGCGGCCGGGACGTGATTGTTCATGTGCCGACTATGACACCTGTCATAACTGATCGTCTATTATGACGAGCGTCATACTTCGGTGCGTGAGCAAGGAGGCCGTCATGGTCGTTCCCGTGGGGTTCATCGGTCTCGGCATCATGGGCCGGCCCATGGCGCGCAACCTGCTTCGTGCGGGCACGCCCCTCACCGTCTGGAACCGTTCGTCCGAGGCTGCCGCCGCCCTCGCCGCCGAGGGGGCGACCGTGGCATCGAGCGCCGCGGAGGTCTTCACCGCCAGTGACGTGGTCCTGCTCATGCTCGCGCACGAGTCGGCGCTCGATTCGGTGTTGCAGCGGGGGAGCGACGCGTTCGCGGACATGGTGTCCGGCCGCACCGTCGTCCACCTCGGCACGACGTCGCCCGACTACTCCACGGGGCTGGCCCGCGACGTCGAGGCGGCCGGTGGTCACTACTGCGAGGCCCCGGTCTCCGGCTCGCGACTCCCGGCCGAGCACGGCCAGCTCGTCGCCCTCTCCGCCGGAACGGGCGCGGTCCTCGACCGGGTCGAGCCGCTGCTGCGGCCGATGTGCCGGGAGGTCGTCCGGTGCGGGGCGGTGCCCGCCGGCACCGGCACCAAGCTGGCCGTGAACCTCTACCTCTGCACGATGGTCGCCGGGCTTGCCGAGGCCTACCACCTCGCCGGCCGGCTCGGCCTCGACCTCCAGGTCTTCCGGCGAGCCCTCGACTCCGGCCCGATGGCGAGCGCCGTCTCGACCGTGAAGCTCGCCAAGCTCCTCGCCCGCGACTTCGAGCCGCAGGCCGCGATCCACGACGTCCACACCAACACCCGGCTCATCGCAGAGGCAGCCCGGGACGTGGGCGCCGCCAGCCCGCTCCTCGACGCCGCTCGGGAGCTCTACTGCGAGACCGAGGCAGCGGGCCTCGTCGGCCTCGACATGGCCGCCGTGGTCACCGCCCTCGAGCGACGGGACGACCCACGCCCGGGAGGGGCAGGCCCGGGCGGATCCCCGGGCACACGGCATACGCCGTCGGGGGGCGTCAGGGCCTAGTGCCGTCGCTGCCGGGGCACGAGGACCTCCTCGTAGAGCAGCAGCGCCCCGGCGGCGAACGGGATCGCCAGCAGGGCACCCAGGATCCCGAGCAGCGCGCCGCCGGCCAGCGCCGCCACGACCGTGACGGCGCCGGGCACCGCCACCGTCCGCTGCATGATCCGCGGCATGACGGCGTAGTTCTCGATCTGCTGGTAGACGATGAAGTAGACGATGACGATGAGCGCCTTCTTCGGCTCGTCGAAGAACGCCACGACCGCGACCACCGAGGCGCCCAGGGTCGCGCCGATCATCGGGATGAGCCCGAGGAAGCCGACCGCCACGGCCAGCACGGCCGCGAACCGCAGGCCGATGAGGCTCATCATGATCCACGCGCAGAACGCGTTGATGGCGGCCACGGCCACCTGGCCGATGGCGTACGAGCCGACCCTGCGCATCACCTCCTCGGCGAGCGAGACGATGCGCGGCCGCCGGCTGGCGGGGACGACGGCGTATGCCGCCTGCTTGACCGCCGGCAGCGAGGCGAGGAAGTAGAGGGTGAGGACCAGGACGGTCAGCCCGCTGAAGACGCCGGTCGCGATGAGCTTGCCGGCGTCGAGGACCCCGCCGAAGACGCCGGCCCACAGGTTGCCGTCGGCGACGCGTTTGTTGACCTCCTCCTGGACGCGCTGGACGACCTGGTAGCGGTGGTCGACGTCCTGCACCCACGGGTTGGCGAGCAGGTTGTCGAAGATCCGCGGGGCGTTGGTGGCCAGCTCCGCGCCCTGCTCGGCCACGGGTGGGATGACGACCCACCCGACGAGGGCGAAGATCGCCAGCACGCCCAGAAAGACGGTGGTCACGGCCACGCCGCGCCGCACGTTGCGACGGGTCAGCGCCTCGACGAGCGGGTTCAGCGCCAGGGTCAGGAAGAACGAGATGACGAGCAGCGTGATGACCGTGCCCAGGCGGCCGACCGCCTGGACGACGGCATACGCCGTGAGGACGCCGATGGCGCCGACGAAGCCGATGTAGAAGGGGGACTGTCGGTTGAAGGGGGTGCCGCTCGGGCCGAAGTCGCGGCGGGCGCCCTTGCCTCGCTTGCCGCCGCCCGGTACGTCCGCGTGGGGAGGTGGACCGGGCGGCAGGTCCTCCAGCGCCGGCGCGTCGCTGGGCGCCGTCTCCGACGGAGGTGAGCCGAGCGGCAGCGCGCTGGTGAGCAGGTCAGGCTCGGGCTGCTGCCGCTGCTGCCGCTGCTGCTCGGCCGTGGAGAGGTCGCCGTAGGCGGCCCAGGTCTCGCGCTCGTCGAAACCGAGGTCGCGTGCCCGGAACTCGTCCATCCGGGCACGCTGGGCGCGGCGGTAGTGCGTCCACCGACCCCAGATGCTCACGGTCGCGAGCCTACGACAGGTCGCCGCCGGCCACGGGGCAGGCGGGCCGTGGCGTCGATGCGCGGTCGGCGGCCCGGTGGCCGGGCTACTGGTTGCAGAAGCGGTTGATCGCCGACTCGAAGCCGGCGCGCTTCTCCGGGTCGGTCACGCCGAGGCCCGGCTCGGGCGAGAGCGTCAGCACGCCGACCTTGCCCTGGTGGGCGTTCCGGTGGACGTCGAGGGCCGCCTGGCCGACCTCCTCGAGCGGGTAGGTCTTGCTGAGCGTCGGGTGGATGAGGCCGCGGTTGACCAGCTCGTTGGCCTCCCACGCCTCGCGGTAGTTCGCGAAGTGCGAGCTGACGATGCGCTTGAGGTTCATCCACAGGTAGCGGTTGTCGTACTCGTGCATGTAGCCCGACGTCGAGGCACACGTGACGATGGTGCCGCCCTTGCGCGCGATATACACGCTCGCCCCGAAGGTCTCCCGTCCGGGGTGCTCGAAGACGATGTCGACGTCGTAGCCGCCGGTCAGCTCGCGGATCCGCTTGCCCATCCGCTTCCACTCGCGGGGGTCCTGCTCGGTGCCCTCGTCGTTCCAGAAGCGGTACCCCTCCGCGTTGCGGTCGATGATGAGCTCGGCGCCCATGGCCCGGCAGATCTCCGCCTTCTCGGGCGAGGAGACCACGCAGATCGGGGTGGCGCCTCCGGCGAGGGCCATCTGGGTCGCGTAGGAGCCGAGGCCACCTGAAGCGCCCCAGATGAGGACCCGGTCGCCGAGCTTCATGGCGGCGCCGTTCTTGGAGACGAGCTGCCGGTAGGCCGTGCTGTTGACGAGGCCGGGGGAGGCCGCCTCCTCCCACGTGAGGTGGCGAGGTTTGGGCATCAGCTGGTTGGCCTTGACGATCGCGAGCTCGGCCAGGCCGCCGAAGTTCGTCTCGAAGCCCCAGATGCGCTGCTGCGGGTCGAGCATGGTGTCGTTGTGGCCCTCGGCGTCCTCGAGCTCGACCGACAGGCAGTGCGCCACGACCTCGGTGCCTGGCTTCCACTTCGTCACACCGGGGCCGGTGCGCAGGACGACGCCGGCGAGGTCGGAGCCGACGACGTGGTAGGGCAGGTCGTGGCGCTTGGAGAACTCCGACATGCGGCCGTAGCGCTCGAGGAAGCCGAACGTCGCCACCGGCTCGAAGATCGAGGTCCACACCGTGTTGTAGTTGATCGCGCTGGCCATCACCGCCACGAGGGCCTCGCCGGGTGCGAGATCGGGCACCGGCACCTCGTCGATGTGCAGCGACTTGCGAGGGTCCTTGTCGCGTGTGGCGATCCCCTCGAACATCCCGACCTCGTCCTTGTGGACGGTCGCTCCGCGGTAGGTCGCGGGGATCTCGATCGTCGCGTAGGTCTCCTGGGAGCGGTCGCCTGAGAGGATGGCGTCGCGGATGGCCTGCATGGAAGGTCCTTACGTCGCAGCGTCATTGGTGGTGAGAACCGGGGGTGCCATCGAACGTAGCGAGGGGTGACCGGCGGGTAGCTCCTTCTGAGACGGCCACCACAGGTGACCTGGGTCACGGAACCTTGGACACCGCTCGGTCGCGGGCGCGCTCGGGACCGGCGGTAGCGTCTGGCGGGTGCGACGGACGGTGGGGGCCGCGTGCTGGCTGGTCCAGCCGGCATACGTGCTCGTGGAGCTGTTCGTCGCAGCCGGTGCCTCGGCCGCCTACAGCCTGCGCGACGACACGATCAGCGCGCTCGGGACGCTGACGTGCTCGCCCGGTCACGCGGCGCCGGGGCTCGACGTGTGCTCCCCGCGCCACGTGGCGATGAATGCGGCGTTCGTCGGGTTCGGTCTACTGCGTGCGACAGGGGCTGGGCTGTTGCGTCCCCAGCTGGGACGGGGCCGGTGGGGCGGGGCCGCCGTCTGGCTGTGGGTCCTCTCGGGCCTGGCGGCTGCCGCGGTCGGGCTCGTGCCGGTCGACCAGAGGCCCCGGTGGCACGCGGTCGTGGCGCTGCCGGTCTTCGTGCTGCAACCGCTGGCGGTCCTCGCGACCGCAGAAGCGCTACGACGCGGGGTCGCGGTGCCTCGCGCCCTCGTCGGCTCCGGCTTCGTCGTCGGCGCGCTCACCCTGGCCGCAGCCGCAGGCTTCGGCCTGCGCCTCGCGGGCTCCACGTGGGTCGGTGGCCTCGAGCGCGTCGCGCTGTGGCCCGCCTACCTGTGGCTCGCGGTCGTCGCTGCCGCGCTCCCCGTAGCCAGCAGGTCCGAGACGGTCGCGAAGCCGTAGCCGTCGTCGCGAAGACGGCGGATGATCGACCGCAACCGGTCGATCGTGATGAGCCGGTCGTCCGACCCCGTGTCGTGGGCGAGCACGATCGAGCCGGGGCGCACCTGGGACGCGATGTCCTCGACGATGCCGTCCGCGTGTCCGGCCACGAGGTCCTCCCGCGCCTGCGCCGACCACATCACCGTGGTGAGCTTCGACTCCGCGGCCGTCAGCAGCGCCGCGCCACCGACATGACCGTAGGGCGGCCGGAACAGCGTCGGGGCGACGCCGTAGGTCTGCGTCATGAGCTCGGTGGTTCGGGTGATCTCGTCCCGGCAGCGCCACCAGTCGAGCCGCCCGAGGTCGAGGTGGTCGAAGGTGTGGTTGGCCAGCTCGTGGCGTCCGACGCTGTCCCGGTGCAGCCCGCCGTGGTCTCGGACGTTGCGGCCGAGGCAGAAGAAGGTGGCGGGCACGTCCTCGGCGTCGAGGGCCGCCAGCACGCGTGGCGTCCAGTCGGGATGCGGGCCGTCGTCGAAGGTCAGCGCGAGGCGGCGCTCAGGCCCCGCCCCGGCCCACACGACGCTGGTCTCCGTCGCAGCGGGAGCCGACCGGTCCGGGCGAACGGCGCTCACGGGGCTGCCGTAGAAGGGCAGCGGAGTGCTCTCGTCGAGGTGCTCCTCCAGGCGCGCGGCGCCGACCGCTCCGGCCGCGCCGACGGCTGCACCTGCTGCGGCCGTCAGGGCCTGACGGCGTGTGACCTCCATGCCAGCCGATGCTACGGCCAGCGTTCTCGGATACCCCGCGCGCGGCTCGAACGCGTGCCACACTGGCGCCCCGTCGGGGGAGCGTCAGGGAGGTGGCCGTGCGACGTGCCGTGGTGGCTGCCCTCGCCTGCGTCGTCGCAGCAGCCGTTGGCGCCCTGCCCGTCCTCCGGGACGACCCGCTGCCGGTCCTGCGCAACGGCGCGGACTGGCGCACCGGCTCCGTCCTCGGCCCCGCCGCGCTGGGTGCGCGGCTCATCGATCCGCTGGTCGACGACATCTGGCTCGCGGATGGAACGGTGCCTTCGGCAGGTCCGCGCACCCACGTCGTCGCACAGGCCCTGCTGGACCTGCGTGGCTTGACCCGGCCGAACGGAGCGGTCGCGGCCGGCCCCGACCGGCCATGGGCCTATGCGTGGCCCCGGGACTCCGCCTTCGTCGCCGTCGCGTATGCCGAGACCGGCCACCTCACGGACGCCGTCCGGGTGCTGGGCTTCCTCTCCCACGTCCAGCACGCGGACGGCGGATTCGAGGCTCGCTACCGGCTGGACGGCTCCGGCCCGCCGGACGACCGTCCCCGCCAGAGCGACGGCGCCGGCTGGGTGCTCTGGTCGCTCGGTCGAGTGCGCCTGGCCAGTCCCGGGCGGGTCCTCCCACCGGCACTCCGCGGGCTGCGCGACCGGGCCTTCGGGTTCGTCATCGACCAGACAGCGGGGGGCGCGCGCCTGCCTGAGGTGTCGCCGGACTACTGGGAGGTGTCGGAGCGGCGGGTCACGCTGGGGACCGCCGCTCCGCTCGCGGCGGGGCTCGAGGCGGCTGCCGCGACGTACGCCGCCGAGGGGGACGTGCGACGAGTGGACGAGGCGCGGAAGGCGGCCCGCGGCCTGCGCTCACTGATCCGCTCCGAGTTCGGCCCCGACTACGAGCGGCACGGCCACTCCGGGGGACTCGACGCCGGTGTCGCCATGCTCATGCCACCCTTCGCAGCCGTCGACGACGAGGCCGCGGAGCGAGCCTGGGAGCGCTATCCCGTTCTTGCACAACGGGATGCCGGTGGTCTGGCTCCTGGAGTCGGGTGGAAGAGCGACGGCGTCTCGTGGACCCCCGAGACGGCGATGGTCGCCTACACCGCGGCAGCCTCCGGCCATCCCCTCGTCGCCGAGCGGTGGCTCACCTGGCTGGACCGGCACTGCACGCCGTGGGGGAGTGTGCCCGAGAAGGTCCTTCCCGACGGGCAGCCGGCGGGACCGGCGCCGCTCGCCTGGACCGCGGCCCTCGTGGTCCTCACGGAGGGCGAGCTGGCGGTCCAGCGCTCCGGTGTCGAGGCGTCAGTGCCCGGAGTGACCAGTGTGCCCGGAGTTCCGGGGGTGACCGGACTGGCCAGGGTGGCCCGGCTCGGTTGAGGGCTCGACGAGCTCGACGAGGATGCCGCCGGCGTCCTTGGGGTGGATGAAGTTGACCCGGCTGTCGCTCGTGCCGCGCCTGGGGGACTCGTAGAGCAGGCGCAGGCCGCGCTCGCGCAGGGTCGCGCACACGGCGTCGATGTCGGTGACGCGGTAGGCCAGCTGCTGGATGCCGGGGCCGCTGCGGTCGAGGAACTTCGCGATCGTCGACTCGGGGGAGAGTGGCGCGAGCAGCTGGATGCACGAGCCGGAGTCCCCGACGCCCATCATCGCCTCGCGGACGCCCTGCTCCTCGTTGCTCTCCTGGTGGAGCATCGTCATGCCGTACTTCTCCTCGTAGAACGCGATGGCCGCGGCGAGGTCGGGCACGGCGACGCCGACGTGGTCGATGTGGGTGAAGAGGGGGTCGGGAGTCGCGCTCATGGTCCCAACGTAGGGCGGCGTGACGGCATACGGCCCACGTATGCGGTGTGCGCTTGCTCATGCTCGGCGCGGGCCTCACCGGCGCCCCGTCTAGAGTTGTCGGGACATCCCCAATGACGTCGGAAGAGGCTTCACCCATGACTGCTGACCGTCCCACCTCCGTGATCGTCGCCGGTGCCCGGACCCCCATGGGCCGCCTGCTCGGCTCGCTCAAGGACTTCTCCGGATCGGACCTCGGTGGCATCGCCATCAAGGGCGCTCTCGAGAAGGCGGGCGTGGCCCCGGAGCAGGTCGAGTACGTCATCATGGGTCAGGTGCTGCAGGCCGGCGCCGGCCAGATCCCCGCGCGCCAGGCCGCGCACGCCGCCGGCATCCCGCTGACCGTTCCGGCCCTCACGATCAACAAGGTCTGCCTCTCGGGCATCAACGCCATCGCGATGGCCGACCAGCTCATCCGCGCCGGGGAGTTCGACGTCGTCGTCGCCGGCGGCCAGGAGTCGATGACCAACGCGCCGCACCTGATGACGAAGTCACGCGAGGGCTACAAGTACGGCGACGTGACCATGCGCGACCACATGGCGTACGACGGCCTGTGGGACGCCTTCACCGACCAGGCGATGGGGCTGCTGACGGAGCAGGCCAACACAGGGTCGCAGGCCTTCACGCGGGAGCAGCAGGACGAGTTCTCGGCCCGCAGCCACCAGCTCGCGGCCAAGGGCTGGAAGGACGGCATCTTCGACGACGAGGTCGTCGCGGTGAGCATCCCGCAGCGCAAGGGCGAGCCGATGGTCTTCAAGAACGACGAGGGCATCCGCCCCGACACGACGACGGCCTCGCTCGGCGGCCTGCGCCCGGCGTTCAGCAAGGACGGCACGATCACCGCCGGATCGGCCTCGCAGATCTCCGACGGCGCTGCCGCCGTCGTCGTCATGAGCAGGGCGAAGGCCGAGGAGCTGGGCCTGACGTGGCTCGCCGAGATCGGCGCGCACGGCGTGGTCGCCGGTCCCGACTCGACGCTCCAGCAGCAGCCGGCCCGCGCCATCGCCCGCGCCTGCGAGCGGGAGGGCATCACGCCCGCCGACCTCGACCTCGTCGAGATCAACGAGGCCTTCGCAGCCGTCGGCCTCGCCTCGGCCAAGGAGCTCGGTATCGACGTCGACAAGGTCAACGTCAACGGTGGCGCCATCGCCCTCGGCCACCCGATCGGCATGTCCGGTGCCCGCATCGCCCTGCACCTCGCGCTCGAGCTGAAGCGCCGCGGTGGCGGGGTCGGCGCGGCCGCCCTCTGCGGCGGTGGCGGCCAGGGCGACGCCCTCATCGTCCGCGTCCCCGCGTCCGCCTGATCACGCCGCACCGCGTGGCGCGCCGGCCCGTCGACGTTCCCGCCCTGGTCGAGTCGGCCAGGGCGGGTTCGCCGCGTGCCGTCGCGCGGCTGATCTCCCTCGTCGAGGACGGCCACGAGTCGCTCCGTGACGTGATGGCAGCGCTGGCGCCGTATGCCGGCAACGCGTGGGTCATCGGGATCACCGGCTCGCCCGGGGTCGGCAAGTCGACGACGACCACGGCGCTCGTCGGCGCCTTCCGCGAGCGTGGCCTGCGGGTCGGGGTGCTGGCGGTCGACCCGAGCTCGCCCTTCTCGGGCGGGGCGCTGCTCGGTGACCGGGTGCGCATGCAGGACCACGCCCTCGACCCGGCGGTCTACATCCGCTCGATGGCCTCGCGCGGCCATCTCGGTGGGCTGTCGTTCACGACGCCCCAGGCCATCCGTGTGCTCGACGCCGCCGGTTGCGACGTCGTGCTCGTCGAGACCGTGGGGGTTGGGCAGTCGGAGGTGGAGATCGCCGGTCTGGCCGACACGTCGGTCGTGCTGCTCGCTCCCGGCATGGGAGACGGCATCCAGGCCGCGAAGGCGGGCATCCTCGAGATCGGCGACGTCTTCGTCGTCAACAAGGCCGACCGCGACGGCGCCGACGCGACGGTGCGCGACCTGCGGCACATGATCTCGCTCGGCGACCGCACCGAGCCGGGTCTGTGGCGGCCCCCGGTGGTCAAGGTGGTGGCGTCGCAGAAGGTCGGCATCGACGAGGTGATGGAGGCGCTCGACAAGCATCGCGCGTTCCTCGAGGAGAACGGCGAGCTCGCCCGGCGCCGTGAACGCCGCGCCGAGGCGGAGATCGAGACGATCGCGCTCACGGCCCTGCGTGCCCGACTCGGGCGCCTCGGGGGCCACGAGGGAGTCACAGCGCTCGCGCGCGACGTCATCGCCGGACGCACCGACCCGTATGTCGCAGCCGACCGTCTCGTGGAGCAGCTCGGCCCCTGAGCGGGCGCGGCCCTCGGGACACCTGAGGTCGCGGTCCCGGTGCGCCGTCACACTCACGCCGAGGTGCCGAGGCGCACATCATGTGTCGCGCGGGCCGTCGCGCGCTCGCCTCCCGACACGGCGACGCCGACCTGCGGGCGAAGGTCGAGTCCCGGGACGTCCAGGCCCTCAGGACACATGAAGTGCGTCCGACTAGATGCCGACAGGCGGTCCGCTCCGGAGCGCGTACTCCGTATGCTCTCGGGCCCGCCTCGACGAACTGAACGGGGGCGGACGGCATACGTAATTGGATGGCGCGACGGGACGCTGCGGTGTCACCGTCGAGGGATGGAGATCATCCCGCTCGACCATGACGACGACGTCCTGCTCAAGGAGCTCTTCGGTCTTGCGACGCGCAGCGAGGCGGTCTCGCGCGTGCAGCCGGTCAAGCGCACCGAGGAGGAGTTCGTCAAGATGGTGCGCTTCCAGTTCCCGGGGGAGCGCCAGGTGGGTGCCGTCGCCATGGTCGACGGCTCACCGGTCGGCTGGGCGCTCGTCTTCTTCCCCGAGCGCGACAACCTCGACAAGTGCTGGTCGCAGCTCGAGGTCGGCCCGGAGCACCGTCGCAGCGGCATCGGCTCCGCCCTTGTCGAGTGGGTGGAGCACCAGGGCAGGGCGGCCGGCCGCGGCCTGCTGCTCGCCGAGGTCTTCGTCCCCGTGGGTGACCGTGCGTCGCACGCGGACCGGGAGTTCGCGCTGAAGCGGGGCTTCTCCGTGTCCAGCGTGGAGATCGTGCGCTCGCTGCCGCTGCCGGTCGCTCCCCAGGTGCTCGACCACCACGAGCGTCGAGCGGCCGAGGCGATGGGCGACGCGTACGAGCTGAGCGTGCACGTCGACGGCGTGCCGGAGGAGCTGCGCCAGGGCGTGTGCGACGCGTCGAACCGGCTCATCCTCGACGCCCCCACGGGCGACGTGGAGTTCGAGCCCGAGTCGATGACCGTTGCGGACTACGCGACGATGCTCGGCCACCTCCGCGACACCGGTCGCACGCTCGTCACGGCCGTCGCCGTGCACCGCGAGACCGGCGTCGTCGCCGCCTACACGGACCTGTCCGTGCCGTCCGGAGACCCGCACATCGTGTTCCAGTGGGGCACCCTCGTGCTGCCCGAGCACCGCGGCCACCGGCTCGGCATGGCGGTCAAGGCCGCCAACCTCCGTGAGCTGAACCGTCTTGCCCCGCAACGCCGCTCGGTGCAGACGATGAACGACGAGCAGAACCCCTGGATGGTGCAGATCAATCAGGACCTGGGGTTCGAGATCATCGAGGAAGCGCTCACGATGACGAAGGCGCTCTGACCCCACCGCAGGAGCGGGTGGTCGCGCGAGGACGTGCGGGGCGGCATACGGTGAGGGCATGCTGATCGCCTTCTCCGTCGCTCCAACCGTCGCGGCCGACGACACCGGCTCGGTGTCCGAGGCCGTCGCCCGAGCCATCCGCGTCGTGCGCGACTCGGGTCTGCCGCACCGCACCGACGCGATGTTCACGACCATCGAAGGGGAGTGGGACGAGTGCATGGCCGTCGTCAAGCGGTGCTGCGACGTGCTGGCGGAGAGCTCGCCGCGCGTCGGGCTCGTCCTCAAGGCCGACATCCGGCCGGGCTTCATGGGCGAGCTCGACGGCAAGCTGCAGAGGCTCGAGGATGCGCTCGACCGTCAGCGTGATGACTGAGCCGGACTGGCAGCTCAGGCCGCGGCCGTCTGGCGTGAGGCGTATGCCGGCCTGATGCCCGCGGACTACCTTGCGGGCCTCAGCGACGACCGGTGCGCCGACGGCTGGCGCACGCGGGCCGCCCGGTCCTCGGACTCACCCGAGCAGACCCTGGTCGTCGTCGATCCTCGGGGCGCCGTCGCCGGGTTGGGCAGCGTCGGACCTAGCCGCGACGAGGACGCGCCCACGCCGTGGGAGCTGTATGCCGTCAACGTCCTGCCGCACGCCCGCGGCACCGGCGTAGCCGACCGGCTCCTCGACGAGCTCGTCGGGGAGCGGGAGGCGACCCTGTGGGTGGTGGAGGGCAACGCCAGAGCCAGGAGCTTCTACACCCGCCGCGGCTTCGTCGACGAGGGAGGGCGTGCCGAGCACCCCGCGACCGGCACACCCGAGGTGCGGATGATCCGGCGTTCCGTGGCAGCGGCCGATGCGCCTGGACGCGCTCGACACGCAGGCTGACGTCGCCGGCGCGTGACCGGCCTGACATCGATTCGGTAACGCCGCACGATCTGCGTCCCGAGTGTCCGAGAATGTCACCGGAGAGGCGGTCCGCCGGATTGGGGAAGCGGTACGGTCCGTGCGTATCGTGGGTCGCGGCCGTGCCCGGCCTGCCCCCCCGTGTGTCACCGAAAGGCTCTTCCATGCTCCGCCCCGCGAATCGTCGGCGCGCCATAGCGGCCACGCTCGCCTGTGCTGCCCTGCTCTCTGCCTGCACCGGCAACTCCGACGACGGCACCGGCGGCGGGAGCGCATCGGGGAACCCGGCGGTCGCCCCGGACGCCGCGCAGTCGGCGGCCGCCTCAGCGGTCGGAGCCGCAGCGACGTCATCGCTCGACGCCACGCCGGCCGGAGCGGCAGCGCGGCAGAAGGCGTTCGTCGGTGCGGCCCTGCAGTCGGCCAACGCCTACGCCAAGACGCTCCCCGGCCGCACGGCCGCCGAGAAGGCCGACGCCGAGCTCGCCACGACGGGGGTCAAGGTCCTCGCCGTGTCGCGCGCCGGCGACACCCCGCCGCAGATCCTTGCCCAGACCACGCTGAAGAAGACGGGTGCCGCGGTACTCGTCCTGCTCGCGGGCGGGCAGCCCGGCGGTGCCTACAAGGCAGCCGCCGTCGCCCCGATGCTGCCGGACGCCAAGCTCGACGCCCTCGACCCGGCGACCGACGGATCGGCCGCGGTCGGCGATGGCGAGGGCCTGTCGGCCCAGCCCGACGAGGTCGTGGCCGCCTTCGCCGCCTCGGTGAAGTTCCCCGACCCGGCCGCGACCAAGCTGCTCGTTGCGGACCCGCTGTCGGAGCAGCTGCGCCAGTCGGCCAGGGCACAGTCGCAGGCGCTCAACAACCAAGGCGCGTTCACCCAGGAACACGCCCCCAAGGGCATCATCGGCGGACTGCGCCTCAAGGGCGGCAACGGCGCCATCGTCTTCGCCCACCTGGTGCGCAACGACGCCATCGCGATGCGCACGCCGGTTAAGCTCACTCCCGCAAAGGACCTGACGCTGTTGACCGGGATCAAGCAGATCACCACCGAGGCCAACCTGACCTCCAACGAGATCATCGCCATCGTCATCCCCACGTCCGGACAGGCTCGCATCGTCGCGGCATCGGACCAGCTCGTCGCCGGCTCGGGTCGGTGAGGGAGAATTGATCTATGAGTCACCAGCCATTCACCGCAGCAGCACTTCGCGGTGCCGTCGACCTGTCATCGCTCAAGCGTCCGGCCCCGCAGGGTGGCCCCGTATCCGGCGCGGCCTCCACCTCCGCGGACGGTGCCGGCCTCGTCATCGAGGGCACTGACGCCTCCATCCGTGACGTCATCGCGGCGTCCACGCGGCACCCGGTCGTCATGGTGCTGTGGTCGCCGCGCCTGCAGGAGTCGGCCGACTTCGTCTCGACGTTCAGCGCCGTCGCCCGCCGCTACGCCGGGCGCTTCCAGCTCGTGACCGTCGACGTCGACGCGAATCCCACCATCCTGCAGGCCTTCCAGGTCCAGGCCGTGCCCGTCAGCTTCGCCTTCGTCCAGAGCCAGCCGGTACCGCTCTTCGAGGGTGTCCAGCCCGAGGCCCAGATCGCCGGGGTCATCGACCAGGTGCTCCAGCTCGCGGCCCAGCACGGGGTCACCGGCACGGTTGCGGCGGGCGACGATGTCGCAGACGAGGACGTGGAGCAGGAGCAGGAGCAGCCGCTGCCCCCGCTGCACCAGAAGGCGTTCGACGCGATCGAGTCGGGTGACCTCGACGGTGCCGCGGCCGCGTACCGCGAGGCGCTGGCCCAGAGTCCCGCCGACACCGAGGCCAAGCTCGGCCTCGCGCAGGTCGGTCTGATGCAGCGCACGCAGGGCGCCGACCTCCAGGCGGCCCGGGCTGCCGCGGCCGCGGCTCCGAGCGACGTCGACGCGCAGATCCTCGTGGCCGACCTCGACCTGCTCGGTGGTCATGTGGAGGACGCCTTCCTGCGCCTGATCGACACCGTGCGCGTCACGGCCGACGCCGACCGCAACAAGGCTCGCGAGCACCTCGTCGAGCTCTTCGAGGTCGTCGGCGTCACCGACGAGCGGGTCGTCAGGGCCCGCAAGTCGCTCATGAGCGCGCTCTTCTAGGACGCGCCTGCGTCGCGAAGTGCCCACTCGAGGGTCGAGTGGGCACTTCGCTGTCCGGGTCGCGTCAGTCCGACGCCGGGTCTTCGGCCGAGGTCACGACGAGAGCGTCCTGGAGCCGCGCGACGACGTCAGCGGCCGTGAGCTCCACCGGCACGGTGCCGTCGACCCACAGCCCCCAGTGCGGGGTGCCCGGGTCGGCGTCGTCGCGCACGACGACCACGTGCACCGGCTCGGGCTCGACGAGGTCGAGGAGGTCCTCGAGCCGGTCTCCCAGCGCGTCCTCGGCGACGACGGCGTCGAAGCCCTCGAGCTGGTAGGTCTCGGCGACAGCGAGGGCCGCCGACCAGCGCAGCAGCCGCATCCGCAGCTGCTGCGACGTGGGGGGCTCGTCCCACCCGGCGGCCGCGCCGGTGGTGACCGCCCCCTCGAGCGCCTCGCCGTCGACGACCACTGCCCGGCCCAACCGGGTGGCCAACGCCGCGGCCAGGTCGGCCCGAGTGCGGGTCCGGGCCGCCGTCACGACCAGGAGCCGTCCCCGGGGACCGGGCTCGTTCGGGTCGCTCATCCGCTGAGGGCCGCCGACACGACGTCCCTGGCCTCGGCCTGCACGCGGGCCAGGTGCTCGGCGCCCTGGAAGGACTCCGCGTAGATCTTGTAGACGTCCTCGGTGCCCGAGGGCCGGGCCGCGAACCACGCGCTCTCGGTCGTCACCTTGAGGCCGCCGATCTTCGCGCCGTTGCCCGGCGCCTGAGTGAGCTTGCCGGTGATCGCTTCCCCGGCAAGGGTTTCGGCGGTCACGTCCTGCGGCGAGAGGGCGCCGAGCTTGGCCTTCTCCTCGCGCGACGCCGCGGCGTCGATGCGGGCGTATGCCGGGTCGCCGTGTCGGCCGGTCAGCTCGGCGTAGTGCTGGCTGGGGGTCTTGCCGGTTGCGGCCAGGATCTCGGAGGCCAGCAGGGCGAGCAGGATGCCGTCCTTGTCGGTCGACCAGACGGTGCCGTCCTGGCGCAGGAAGCTCGCCCCCGCGGACTCCTCGCCGCCGAAGCCGACGGAGCCGTCGAGCAGGCCCGGCACGAACCACTTGAAGCCGACCGGCACCTCGAGGAGCGTGCGGCCGAGGTCGGCCGCGACGCGGTCGATCATCGACGACGACACGAGGGTCTTGCCGATGGCGGTCGTCGCCGGCCAGCCGGCGCGAGCTCCGCCGTAGAGATACTGGATCGCGACGGCGAGGTAGTGGTTGGGGTTCATCAGACCCGCGTCGGGGGTCACGATGCCGTGCCGGTCGGCGTCGGCGTCGTTGCCCGTCGAGATGTCGTAGGCGTCCTTGTTCTGGATCAGGCTGGCCATGGCCGACGGCGAGCTGCAGTCCATTCGGATCTTGCCGTCCCAGTCGAGCGTCATGAACGCCCACTGGGGATCGACCGCGGGGTTGACGACGGTGAGGTCGAGCCCGTGCCGCTCACCGATCTCGCCCCAGTACGCCACGGAGGCGCCACCGAGCGGGTCGGCCCCGATGCGCACCCCGGCCTCCCGGACGCGGGCGAGGTCCACCACGTGGGGAAGGTCGTCGACGTAGCTGCCGAGGAAGTCGTACGAGCCGGCCGCGTCACGCGCTTGGTCGAAGGCGACCCGCCGGACCTTCCTCAGTCCACCGCGGATGAGGTCGTTGGCTCGCTCGGCGATGACGGAGGTCGCATCGGTGTCGGCCGGGCCGCCGTGGGGTGGGTTGTACTTGAACCCTCCGTCGGACGGCGGGTTGTGCGACGGGGTGACGACGATGCCGTCGGCGAGACCGCTTGCGCCAGAGACCTTCCCGCGGTTGGCGCGGAGGATGGCGTGCGACACCGAGGGGGTCGGCGTGAAGCCGTCACGGTCGTCGACCAGCACCTGCACGCCGTTGGCGACGAGCACCTCGAGGGCCGAGCGCCACGCCGGCTCGGAGAGGCCGTGCGTGTCACGCCCGATGAAGAGGGGACCGTCGAAGCCCTGCGAGACGCGGTAGTCCACGATCGCCTGCGTCGTGGCCAGGATGTGGTCCTCGTTGAAGGCCGTGCGCAGGCTGGACCCCCGGTGCCCCGAGGTGCCGAAGGTGACCTGCTGGTCGGGGTCCTCCACGTCGGGATGACGGTCATAGTACGCGCCGATCAGGGCGTCGACGTCGACGAGGTCCTCGGGCTGGGCCGGCTGGCCGGCACGGGGGTGCGTCATGAGAGGCCTCCGTTCGTGGTCGTGCCGTCCGCCGGCTGCTCGGTGGCTGCCTTGGCCTTCGAGTCGGCGATCATCGCCGGGCTGACCGGGGGAGAGACCTCCTCGGCGGTCCCGACGACCACCTCGGCACCCGGCTCCTGCACGGGCACGAGCCAGACTGTCGACAAGCGCGCGACGGTCACGTCCACGGCATACGGCTGGTGGTGCCACTCCTCCTCGCGCGCCTCGATGACCAGGCCCGCGCTGCTCGGTGCGTCCGGGTGGTAGCCGGCCGTGTCGAGCACGACCGTCCACTTCCCGCCTCGCGGCAGGCCGATCCGGTAGGACTGCTGCGTCTGGCCGCTGAAGTTCATGACGCAGGCGACGACAGGGGCGTCGCTCGACCGGTCGCCGCGGCCGAAACGCAGCCACGAGAAGGTGTTGTGGGCGGCGTCGTCGGCCTCGAGCCACTCGAACCCCGAGCGCTCGGCGTCGAGCTCCCACAGGGCCGGGTGGCTGCGGTAGATGCTGTTGAGGTCCTTGACGAGGTTGTGCACCCGGTAGTGCAGCGGCTGCTCGAGCAGCCACCAGTCGAGGCTGCGGCCCTCGGACCACTCGGACTCCTGACCGAACTCGCAGCCCATGAAGAGCAGCTGCTTGCCCGGGTGGCACCACAGGTAGGCGAGGAAGGCCCGCAGGGTCGCCACCTGCTCCTCGCGCGTGCCCCGCGACTTGCGCAGCAGGGAGCCCTTGCCGTGCACGACCTCGTCATGGCTGATCGGCAGCACGAAGTTCTCGTCGAACGCGTACATGAGCGAGAAGGTGAGCTTGCCGTGGTGGTGCTTGCGGTAGATGGGCTCCTCGCCGAGGTACTTCAACGAGTCGTTCATCCAGCCCATGTTCCACTTGAAGCCGAAGCCGAGCCCGCCTTGGTTCGTCGGCTTGGTGACCCCGGGCCACGTCGTGGACTCCTCGGCGATGGTGACGATGCCGCCGACCCGCTTGTAGGCGGTGCCGTTGGTCTCCTTGAGCAGCTGCACGGCCTCGAGGTTCTCGCGGCCGCCCTCCTTGTTGGGCACCCACTCTCCGGGGTTGCGGGCATAGTCGAGGTAGAGCATCGAGGCGACGCCGTCGACCCGCAGCCCGTCGAGGTGGAACTCCTCGAGCCAGTAGAGGGCGTTGGCGACGAGGAAGTTGCGCACCTCGGGCCGGCCGTAGTCGAAGATGTTCGAGCCCCACTCGGGGTGCCAGCCCTTCCGCGGGTCCGGGTGCTCGTAGAGCGGCAGGCCGTCGAAGCGGGCCAGGGCCCACTCGTCCGTCGCGAAGTGGCCGGGCACCCAGTCGAGAAGGACGCCGATGCCGGCCTGGTGCAGCCGGTCGACGAGGAAGCGGAAGTCGTCCGGCCGGCCCCAGCGCGAGCTCGGCGCGTAGTATCCGGTCACGTGGTAGCCCCAGGACGGGACGTACGGGTGCTCCATGACGGGCAGGAACTCCACGTGGGTGAAGCCCAGGTCGCGCACGTAGTTGACGAGGTGCTCGGCGAGACCGCGGTAGCCGAGGCCCTGGCGCCACGAGCCGAGGTGCACCTCGTAGATGCTCATGGGCCCCTTGTGGGCGTTGAGCGTCCGACGGCGCTCCATCCAGTCGTCGTCGCCCCAGTCGTAGTGGGTCTCGGTGACGATGGCGGCCTGCTTCGGGGCCACCTCGGTCATGCGCGCCATCGGGTCGCTCTTGAGCCGGACGAGCTCGTCAGGGCCGCGGACGGCGAACTGGTAGTTCATGCCCTCCTGCGCGCCGGGGAGGAACAGCTCCCAGATGCCGCTCGCGCCGAGCGCCCGCATCGGGTGGGTGCGGCGGTCCCAGTTGTTGAAGTCGCCGATGACGTGGACCGCCTTGGCGCGGGGGGCCCACAGTGCGAAGGAGACTCCCCAGACGACCCCGAGGGGTCCGGAGTAGTGGCGCACATGCGAGCCGAGGACGGTCCACAGCAGCTCGTGGCGGCCCTCGTTGATGAGGTGACGGTCCATCTCGCCGAGGGTCGGGGCGAAGCGGTAGGGGTCGTCCTGCTCGTGCTCGACGCCGTCGCCGTACTCGACGAGCAGGCGGTAGTCGTGGGTCGTGCTGAAGTCTGGGGAGGTCATCGACCAGATCCCGTCGCGCACGTGCTGCAGCTCGACGCGGTCGCCCGAGTCGAGCCGTGCGCCCACCCGGGTGGCGAAGGGGCGGAAGGCGGTGATGGTGAGGCCGCCGGGGCCGACGTGGTGGCCGAGCAGGTCGTGCGGCTGGCCGTTGCGTCCCTGGAGGAAGGCCGTGATCGCGGCGTCGTCCAGGGACGGGCCGTGGGCGGTGTCGGTGCTCATGAAGTGCCTTCCGGGGTGGTGAGCCGCTCGACGGCGCCGAGCGGTATCGGCAGCCACGAGGGCCGGTTGCGGGCCTCGTAGACGACCTCGTACAGGGCCTTGTCGAGCTCGAGCGCGCGGGTCAGGGCCTGCGCGTCGGCGTCGGGTGCCCCGGCGACGGATGCATAGCCGTCGAGGAATGCCGCCCGGCAGGCTGCCGCCCATTCGGTGGCGTCCACGGGCGGCTCGGCGAGCGCCACGGACCCGGCGGCGTAGTCGAAGGAGCGCAGCATGCCGGCGACATCGCGTGCGGTGAGGTCGGGGCGTACGCGTTCGGCGAGCGGGCGCAGCGGCTCGCCCTCGAAGTCGAGCGCCACCCACCCGCGCTCGGGCACGTCGAGCACCTGACCGAGGTGGTAGTCGCCGTGGATCCGCTGCAGCGGTGGCCAGTGCACATCGCGCACGGAGGCGAGGACGCTCTCGACGGCGTCCGAGCGGGAGGCGAGGTCGGGGACCAGCTTCACGGCGGCGGCATACCGCTCGCGCATCGACGTGACGAGCGCCTCCCGGGCCTCGGCGGTGACCTCGTGGGTGCCGAGGGCATGTGCCAGCGCGACGTGGATGTGCGCCGTCACGACACCGAGGTCGCGGGCCCGCGGCGTGAAGTCGGACCCCGAGGCAGCGGCGACCAGGGCCACCCGCCAGGCGTCCTCGACCCCGGGGATGAACTCCTGCGCGAAGGCCAGGTGGCCGTGCATGGGTGTCGCGTCCGCCGGGGAGTCCCAGGCCCCGGAAAGGTGGCCGACGGCCATCGGAACCCGGTCGGATCCCTCCTCGGTCAGCGCGGACTGCACGACGACGTCGGGGTTGTCGCCGTCCTGCAGGGTGCGGAAGACCTTGACGATGACCGGCTCGGCCGGCCCGCCCCCCGGGGCCGTCAGGTGGCAGATGACGGAGGTGTTGGACTGCTCGCCCGTGAGCACGGTCGACGACGACACGGAGCCGTCGACGCGGCCCGTCGAGGCGCCGACGGCGCGGGCGTTGCTACCGGCCGAGGCCTCGGCGTCGTCGGACACTCCGGCGCCGAGGATCGTCGCCACGAGCTGTGACACGTAGACGGGGTCGTGGGGGCCGTCGTAGACCCATCGTGAGCCGAGGACGCTGTGCTCCATCGTGCCGAGGAGGGCGTGCTCGGCGCCCTCGAGCGGCGCGGCACGGTAGGTGAGCGGGACCTGGTAGACGACGGCGGGGGAGACGGCCTCGTCGGCCAGCAGGAGCGTCTCGCAGCCCACCTGGCCGTCGGGGTCCTCCAGGCGGAAGCCGCCGACCCGCCGCAGCTGCGGCACGTGCCCCTTGCCGTGGTACCACCTCTGGCGCGGCATCCACTCGGTGACCATCTCGGTCTTGGAGGGGGTCAGCGTCGCGTTCTTGTGGATCGTGGCCATCAGCCGTTGTCCTCTCGGCCGCGCAGCTGGAGCCAGAAGAAGTCGCGTGAGCCGAGGGTCAGCGTGACGCGGCCGTCGCTCGCGACCCACGGGAAGCCCTGCCCGCCGAAGAGGTCGATCAGCTGGCGGCCCGAGAGGTGCTCGGGCAGCTGGATCGTCGCTGCCTGCGGGCGGCTGGACATGTTGTTGACGCACAGGACCGCCTCGTCCGGGTTGTCGGGGTCGCCCCTGAGCACCCTGGTGAACGCGAGGATCGCGTCGTTGTCGGCGTGGACGACCTCGAAGGTGCCCACGCCGAACACGGGGTGGCGTCCGCGGATCTGGAGCATGCCGCGCACCCAGTGCAGCAGCGAGGCCGAGGAGGCCATCTGTGCCTCGACGTTCACGTTGTTGTAGTGGTAGACGAGGCTGCTGATGACCGGCAGGTACAGCTTGCCGGGGTCGACGCTCGAGAAGCCGGCGTTGCGGTCGGGTGTCCACTGCATCGGCGTGCGCACCGCGTCGCGGTCGTTGAGCCAGATGTTGTCGCCCATCCCGATCTCGTCGCCGTAGTACAGGCAGGGAGAGCCGGGCAACGAGAGCACGAGCGCGTGGATGAGCTCGATCTCGGGGCGCGAGTTGTCGAGCAGGGGGGCGAGGCGGCGGCGGATGCCGACGTTGGCGCGCATGCGCGGGTCGGGGGCGTACCAGCCGTACATCGCGGCCCGTTCCTCGGGCGTCACCATCTCGAGCGTCAGCTCGTCGTGGTTGCGCAGGAACGTGCCCCACTGCGTGCCGCTGGGGATGGCCGGGGTGTCGGCGAGCACGTCGATGATCGGCTGCGCCTTCTCCTCGCGCAGGGAGTAGTAGAGCCGGGGCATCACCGGGAAGTGGAAGCACATCTGGCACTCCGGCGACTCCTCGGAGCCGAAGTAGTCGACCACCTCCGCCGGCGGCTGGTTGGCCTCGGCGAGCAGGATCCGGCCGGGGTACTCCTTGTCGACCATCGTGCGCAGCTGGGCGAGGAACTCGTGCGTGCGCGGGAGGTTCTCGCAGTTCGTGCCCTCCTCCTCGAAGAGGTACGGCACGGCGTCGAGCCGGAACCCGTCGATGCCGAGGTCCATCCAGAAGCGCACGATGTCGAACATCGCCTCCTGCACGGCCTCGTTCTCGAAGTTGAGGTCGGGCTGGTGGCTGAAGAAGCGGTGCCAGAAGAACTGCCGGCGCACCGGGTCGAAGGTCCAGTTGGACACCTCGGTGTCGACGAAGATGATGCGGGCGTCGTCGTAGGCGTCGTCGGTGTCGGACCACACGTAGAAGTCGCCGTAGGGGCCGTCGGGCTCGGCGCGGCTTGCCTGGAACCACGGGTGCTGGTCGCTCGTGTGGTTCATCACGAGGTCCGTGACGATCCGGATGCCGCGGGCGTGCGCCTGCGAGACCAGCTCGGTGAACTCCGGGAGCGTGCCGAACTCGGGCAGGACCGCCTTGTAGTCGGAGATGTCGTAGCCGCCGTCGCGCAGGGGCGAGGCGTAGAAGGGCGGCAGCCAGAGGCAGTCGACGCCGAGCCACTGGAGGTAGTCGAGGCGCTGGATGAGGCCGCTGAAGTCGCCCGCGCCCACCCCCTTTGAGTCGGCGAAGGCACGCACGAGCACCTCGTAGAAGACCGCCTTCTTGAACCACTGCGGGTCGTGCTTCAGCCCCGGCTGGGAGAGGTTGAGTCCCTGCATGCGGTCAGTGGCTCCTCACGTGGATGACGTGGACGGGCTCGGAGTCAGGCCCCAGGCGCACGAAGTTGTCCTGGCGCCATTCCCACGTCTGGTTGGTGATGTGGTCATGTGCGTCGAAGGTCGACCATGAGGCCATACCCAGCGCCTCCAGATCGAGATGCACCCACGTCTCACGGGTGGCGTGCGGGTCGAGGTTGGCGACGACGAGGACGGTGTCGCGTGCGCCCGTCTCCTTGTCGATGACCCGCGACTTGCTGAAGACCAGCACGTTCTCGTCGTCGGCGCCGTGGAAGTGCAGGTTGCGCAGCCACCGCAGGGAGGGGTGCCACTCGCGGATGTCGTTGAGCCGCTTGAGGTACCCCGCGAGCGAGCGGCTCTCCAGGGGGCCGCCGGGCTCGTAGAGGTACCACTGGCGGTCCTTGTACTCGTACTTCTCGTTGTCGAGCTGCTCCTCGGCTCCCGGGCGGGCCAGGTGCTCCATCAGCTCGTAGCCGGCGTAGATGCCGTAGGTCGGGGACATCGTCGCCGCGACGGCGGCACGCAGCTTCCACGCGGTCGGCCCGCCGTACTGCATGTAGGGGGTGAGGATGTCGTGCGTCGTCGGCCAGAACGACGGGCGCATGTAGGCGGCGCCGGTGTCATCGCCGGCGAGCTCACGGCCGTACTCCTCGAGCTCCCACTTCTCGTTGCGCCACGCGTAGTAGGTGTAGCTCTGCTGGAACCCGGCCTTGGCGAGCGCATGCATCATGGCCGGCTTGGTGAAGGCCTCGGACAGCCAGATGGTCTCCGGGTACTCGAGCGCCACGTCCGCGATCAGCCACTGCCAGAAGGCAACTGGCTTCGTGTGGGGGTTGTCGACGCGGAAGATGCGCACCCCGTGGTCGAGCCAGACCTGGATGACGCGGCGGACCTCGGCGTACGCCTCCGCCGGGTCGTTGTCGAAGTTGAGCGGGTAGATGTCCTGGTACTTCTTGGGCGGGTTCTCGGCGTACGCGATCGAGCCGTCGGCGCGCGTCGTGAACAGCGACGGGTGCGTGTGCACCCAGGGGTGGTCGGGCGAGGCCTGCAGCGCGATGTCGAGGGCGACCTCGAGACCGACGCGCCCGGCCTCGGCGACGAAGTGGTCGAAGTCCTCGAAGGTGCCGAGGTCGGGGTGGATGGCGTCGTGCCCGCCGTCGGGGGAGCCGATGGCGTAGGGCGACCCGGGGTCGCCGGGCTGCGCGGCGAGGCTGTTGTTGCGGCCCTTGCGTGCGGTCGTGCCGATGGGGTGGACCGGTGTCAGGTAGACGACGTCGAAGCCCATGTCGGCGATGGCGGGCAGCCGCTCGGAAGCGGTGCGGAGCGTCCCGGAGACCCATTCGCCGGTCTTCTCGTCACGGTGCGCCCCCTCGGAGCGGGGGAAGATCTCGTACCACGCGCCGTAGAGGGCGCGCTCGCGCTCGACCCGCAGGGAGTATGCCGGCGAGGCCGAGACGAACTCGCGCAGCGGCACGAGGGCGGCGAGTCCCGTGATCTCGGGGGAGGTGGCAGCGCCGAAACGGTGCGCCGCCGGTGTCCGGTTGTCGCCCAGCGCGACCACGCCCTTGTCGATCTCGGACGCGTCGACTCCGAGGCCGCGCACCGACCGGGCGAAACGCTCGAGCACGCGGACGCCCTCGGCGCACATGAGGTCCTCGTCGACGCCCGCGGCGATCTTGATGCCGGCGTCGTGGACCCAGGTGGCGTAGGGGTCGGACCACCCCTCGACGCGGTAGGTCCACCAGCCCGCGCGGTCGGCGACGACGGTGCCGGACCACTCCGACAGGCCTGGGTTGTCACTGTGCATCGGGAAGTAGTGGTCGTTGCCGTCGGGGTCGGTGAGGACCGCGGTCGCGTTGACGGCGTCGTGTCCCTCGCGGAAGACCCTGGCGCGGACGGGGAACTCCTCGCCCACGACGGACTTCGCCGGTCGGGTCCCCCCGTCGACGAGGGGACGCACGTCGCTGACCGGGATGCGCCCGAACGGCAGGGCCCCACCCGGCATTCCCTCCACCGTCGGGGGAGTGCTCACGGGGTGGTCGGGGGCCAGGTGCACGGCGCCGGCCTCGGTGTCGTCGACGAACGCGCTGTCTGCTGTCGGGGTGGCGTCCGCCCGCCGGGGCGCAGCGGTGCGCACGCGGTTGGCCTTGCCGGAACTGGACTTCTTCGCTGAGCCGGTCACGAGATCGACCGTATCGAAATTGGGGCGTCAGGCCCATCAGGGCAACCGGCCCGTCCGCTGGGTGAAACCGGGCTGCAAGCGTTGCAAGAAGCCAACATCGCGACCCCTATGCTGTCCTCTTGTGAAGGCCATCCGCCGCTTCAGCGTCCGCACCGTCCTGCCCAGCCGCATCGAGGGACTTGGAGTCCTCGCCAGCAACCTGCGCTGGTCCTGGCACCCGCCGACCCGCGATCTGTTCGAGAGCATCAGTCCCCGCAAGTGGGCCCAGGCCGGCGAGGACCCGGTCAAGCTCCTGTCCCGTCTGTCGTCCGACGAGCTCGCGACCCTGGCCGGCGACGACGACTTCGTCGCCCGCGTCGTGGCGGCCAACGAGGACCTGCACCACTACCTGACCGACGAGCGCTGGTACCAGTCGTGGAGCCGTGAGCAGGAGGCCGCCGGCAAGGCCGCCCCCGCCGCGATCGCGTACTTCAGCCCCGAGTTCGGCATCACGTCCGTGCTGCCGCAGTACTCCGGGGGCCTCGGCATCCTCGCCGGCGACCACCTGAAGACCGCGTCCGACCTCGGCGTGCCGATCGTCGGCGTCGGCCTCTTCTACAAGACCGGCTACTTCAAGCAGTCGCTCAACCGCGACGGGTGGCAGGTCGAGACCTACCCGGTGCTCGACCCGGACGGGCTGCCCCTGGCGCTGCTGCGCGAGGAGGACGGCACACCGGCCGTCGTCACCGTCAGCCTCCCCGCCGGTCGCCAGCTGCACGCCCACGTCTGGAAGGCGCAGGTCGGCCGGGTGCCCCTGCTCCTGCTCGACTCCGACGTGCCCGGCAACGACGAGCAGACCCGCAAGGTCACCGAGTCGCTCTACGGCGGCGGCGGCGACACCCGCCTCGAGCAGGAGCTGCTCCTCGGCATCGGCGGCGTCCGCGCGCTGCGACTCTGGTCGCGCCTGTCGGGCGACCCGACGCCGGAGGTCTACCACACCAACGAGGGCCACGCCGGCTTCCTCGGCGTCGAGCGCATCACCGAGCTCGTCCGCGACCACGGCCTCACCTTCGACGAGGCCCTCGAGGCGGTCCGCGCGGCCACGGTCTTCACCACCCACACGCCCGTACCGGCAGGCATCGACCGCTTCGACGCCGCCAAGATCAACCTCTTCTTCGGCGGGGCGAACGCCATCCCGGGTGTGCCGGTCGAGCGCCTGCTCGCCCTCGGCGCCGAGGACTACGAGGGTGGCCAGCCCGGCATCTTCAACATGGCCGTCATGGGTCTGCGCCTCGCCCAGCGCGCCAACGGCGTGTCCCAGCTGCACGGCGTCGTCAGCCGCGAGATGTTCGACGGTCTCTGGCCGGGGTTCGACGACGTCGAGGTGCCGATCTCGAGCATCACCAACGGTGTCCACGCCCCGACGTGGGTCGACCGCGCCGTCTACGAGGTGGCGCAGAAGTACCTCGGCACAGCCGACATCGCCGGCCAGGACGCCTGGGACCGCATCGACGAGGTGCCGGCCGACGCGATCTGGGCCACCAAGCGAGTCATGCGCGAGAAGCTCGTTGCCGACGCCCGCCGCCGGGTGAAGTCCTCGTGGCAGAAGCGTGGCGCCAGCGATGCGGAGCTCGGCTGGGTCGAGGACGTGCTCGACCCCGACGTGCTCACCATCGGCTTCGCCCGTCGCGTGCCGACCTACAAGCGCCTGACCCTGATGCTGCGCGACCCGGAGCGCCTGAAGCGCCTCCTGCTGCACCCGGAGCGCCCGGTGCAGCTGGTCATCGCCGGCAAGTCGCACCCCGCCGACGAGACCGGCAAGCGCCTCATCCAGGAGATGGTCCGCTTCGCCGACGACCCCGAGGTGCGCCAGCGCATCGTCTTCCTGCCGAACTACGACATCGCGATGGCCCAGCACCTCTACCCGGGCTGCGACGTCTGGCTCAACAACCCGCTGCGGCCCTTCGAGGCGTGCGGCACGTCCGGCATGAAGGCCGCGCTCAACGGCGGCCTCAACCTCTCCATCCTCGACGGCTGGTGGGACGAGTGGTTCGACGGCCGCAACGGCTGGGCCATTCCGACGGCCGACGGCGTCGAGGACGCCGACCGGCGTGACGACATCGAGGCGTCGGCGCTCTACGACCTCATCGAGAACGACGTGGCCGCGAAGTTCTACGACCGCGACGCCGCCGGCCTGCCGCAGGGCTGGATCACGATGATGACCCACACGCTGAAGACGCTCGGTCCGAAGGTGCTCGCGAGCCGCATGGTGCAGGACTACACCCAGCAGCTCTACAGCCCCGCCGCCGGGGCCGGACGCTCGGTGGGTGACTCGGGCTTCGCCGGCGCCAAGGAACTGGCGGCCTACAAGTCCACGGTCCGCTCGGCCTGGTCGAAGGTCAAGGTCGAGCACGTCGAGCCCTCGGGCCTGTCGGACTCGCCGCAGATCGGCGACGTCCTCGACCTGCGCGCCTACGTCGCGCTCGACGGCCTGACGCCCGAGGACGTCGAGGTTCAGCTCGTCCACGGTCACGTGAACGACACCGACGAGCTGTGGGGCATGGAGGTCGCGCCCCTGGCGCTCGTCGAGTCCTACGAGGACGGCCGGCACCAGTTCGCCGGCTCACAGCCGCTGCGCCGCACCGGCTCCTTCGGCTACAGCGTCCGCGTCGTGCCGAAGCATGACGGGCTCGCCGGCCCCGCCGAGATGGGTCTGGCGCGCAACGCCTGACCCGCCGCGCACGCGCGACGAGAGCCCGGACCTCGAGAGGTCCGGGCTCTTGGCGTTCCTCGGCTCACTCCCGGTCCGGGACCCAGGGTTGCCCGTCCACCGAGCACCAGACCCGCATCGACGCCGCATGCATGATCGTCGGCGTGCCGGCGGCCAGCGCTTCACCCGGGGGAGCGGGCCGCTCGTCCGCGCTGTCCCAGAGCAGCTGGTATGCCGGCGTACCCGGTGCCACGGGTAGCGTGACGTCGGCGGCACGGGCAGAGCCGTTCACGACGACGAGCACCGACCGGTGCGAGAGCCAGGCGCCGTTGTAGAGCGCCTGCAGCACGTCCACCGCCGGCCCGTCCCAACGCTCGGCGACGGGACGCCCGTCGGCGGCGAACCAGGCCAGGTCGGTCGAGCCGTCGCTGTGGACCTGCCTGCCCGAGAAGAAGGCCCGTTGCCGCAGCACCGGATGGTCGCGGCGCAGGCCGGCGAGGTGCCGCGTCGTCTCCAGGAGGTCCTGCTGCCAGGGCTCGAGCTCCCACGACATCCAGCTGATCTCGTTGTCCTGCGAGTACGGGTTGTTGTTGCCTCGCTGGCTGCGGCCCAGCTCGTCGCCCGCGTTGAGCATCGGGACGCCGGTGGAGAGCAGCAGCGTGCCGAGGAGGTTGCGCATGGACCGGCCGCGTGCGGCAACGATCGTCGGGTCGTCGGTGCGACCCTCGACGCCGTGGTTCCAGGAGCGGTTGTCGTTGGACCCGTCGGTGTTGCTGTGGCCGTTGGCGCCGTTGTGCTTGACGTCGTACGTCGTGAGGTCGGCGAGCGTGAAGCCGTCATGGGCGGTGACGAAGTTGACCGACGCGATGGTGCCCCGGTCGTGGGTGTCGAAGAGGTCCTGCGACCCGGTGAGGCGCGTGGCGAGCTCGCGCACGCCGTGGCCCGCGCCGCGCGACACCGAGGCGGCGAGGTCGCGCAGCCAGAAGGTGCGTACTGCGTCACGGTAGCGGTCGTTCCACTCCGAGAACGGGGGCGGGAACTGCCCGGTGCGCCACCCGTGGATGCCGAGGTCCCACGGCTCCGCGACCAGCTTCGCGCGCGAGAGGACGGGGTCGGTGCGCAGCGCCACGAGGAAGGGGTGGTCGCGGTCGTAGCCGTCGTCCTTGCCGCGGCCCAGCGCGACGGCCAGGTCGAAGCGGAAGCCGTCGACGTGGCACTCCTGCACCCAGTAGCGGAGGGAGTCGAGCACCATCCGGGCGACGACGGGGTGCGTCAGGTCGAGGGTGTTGCCGCAGCCGGTGACGTCGATGTCGCGGCCGCGGGAGTCGACGCGGTAGTACGCGCGCTGGTCGAGCCCGCGCCACGACAGCGTCATGCCCTCCCGCGAGTTCTCGGCGGTGTGGTTGTAGACGACATCGAGCAGCACCTCGATGCCGGCGGCGTGCAGGTCCTTGACCATGGTCTTGAACTCGTCGAGGGCGCCCTGCGGGTCTGCGGTCGACGCGTAGGCGGCGTGCGGGGCGAAGAAGCCCAGCGTGTTGTACCCCCAGTGGTTGGTTAGGCCGCGAAGCACGAGGTCGGGCTCGTGGGTGAAGGTGTGGACCGGGAGCAGCTCGACCGCGGTGACGCCCAGCGCGAGGAGGTGCTCGACGAAGGCGGGATGGGCGAGGCCGGCGTACGTCCCGCGGAGGTGCTCGGGAACGCCGGGGTGCAGCTTCGTCGCGTTCTTGACGTGGACCTCGTAGACGAGCGACTCGGTCAAGGAGCGCCGACTGAAGGTGTCTGCGCCCCAGTCGAAGTCGTCCTTGACGATGACGCAGCGCGGCAGGTGGGGGGCTGAGTCGCGATCGTCGCGCACCCAGAGGTCGCCTCGTAGGTCAGGTCCGACACGGTGGCCGTAGAGCGCTGGGTGGAGCTCCACCCCGCCCTCGATGGCCCGGGCGTAGGGGTCGAGGAGCAGCTTGGCGGGGTTGTGCAGCAGGGACCGCTCCGGGTCCCAGTCACCGTCGACCCGGAAGGCGTAGCGCTGGCCGACGCCCACGCCCGGCACGGTGTCGAACCACGTGCCGTGGGCGCGGTGGCGCAGCGGGACGCGCCGCTCGGTCGTCCTGCCGTCGGCCAGGGTGTCGAAGAGGCAGACGTCGACGGCTCCGGCGTGTCCGGCGTACACCGAGAACTGCGCGCCCTCCGCGGTGACCCGGACACCGAGCTCGGGGGGCAGGTCGGGCGTCGCGGACAGGGGCGGACACATGTGTCAGAGCGTAGGCGGCGGCCCGGCCCTTCGCGCCCCGGGCCGGATCGACCTCGGCGCGTCGGCTCGTTACGGTTGACGCATGACCGATCCGACTTCCCTGCCCAACTTCATGCCGAGCGCCCCCGAGCCCGGCCCCAACGGCGCCTCCGCCAGCGACGCCCCCGTGCGCGACCGCATCCTCGAGGTCCTGACGGGCCTCGGCATCGAGGCCAGCATCGACGGCGACGGCGACCTCGAGTTCGCCATCGTCGACGACCAGGGCACGAGCACGACCCTGTTCGCCCGTGTCGCCGAGGGCGACCTGGCCCTCGTACGCTTCTTCGGCCAGTGGCAGCTCGCCGACCCCGTGTCGCCGGACCGCAACGAGCGCCTCGCCCGGTGCAACGACCTGACGATGCAGCTCAACATCGTCAAGCTCTCGATGGTCCAGGAGAGTCTCGTCGTGTCCGCCGAGCACGTCATCACGCCCAACGCCGACCTGGACATCCTCGTGCCGCTGTCGGTCAACCACATCCTGCAGAGCGTCGGCTTCTTCTTCCAGTCCTGGCTGCCGATCGACGACACGCCGTCCGGCACCCTCGGCGACGCCTGATGGGCGAGTTCGTCCGGTTCGAGGTCGAGGACGGCGTCGGCACCATCCGCCTCGACCGGCCGAAGATGAACGCCCTCAACGTCCAGGTCCAGGAGGAGATCCGCGAGGCCGCCGCCGAGGCGGCTGCGCGCCCCGACGTCAAGGCGGTCATCGTCTACGGCGGTGAGCGTGTCTTCGCGGCGGGAGCCGACATCAAGGAGATGCAGGCGATGTCGTACACCGACATGGTCGAGCGCTCCGGCCCGCTCATGACCTCGATCAGTGCCGTCACGCGCATCCCCAAGCCGGTCATCGCCGCGATCACGGGGTATGCCCTCGGTGGCGGTTGCGAGCTCGCCCTCGCGTGCGACTTCCGGGTCGTCGCGGACGACGCGAAGCTCGGACAGCCCGAGATCCTGCTCGGCGTCATCCCGGGCGCCGGTGGCACGCAACGCCTCTCGCGACTCGTCGGGGCCTCGCGTGCCAAGGAGATCATCTTCAGCGGCCGCTTCGTCGATGCGCAGGAGGCGCTCGCCATCGGCCTCGCCGACAAGGTCGTGCCCGCCGCCGACGTCTACACCGCGTCCCGGGAGTGGGCCTCGACCTTCGTCGGCGCCGCGTCGTATGCCGTCCGCGCCGCCAAGGAGGCCATCGACCGCGGGCTCGAGGTCGACCTCGAGACCGGCCTCGAGATCGAGCGGATGCTCTTCGCCTCGCTGTTCGCGACGAAGGACCGCGAGATCGGGATGACCTCGTTCGTGGAGCACGGCCCCGGCAAGGCGCAGTTCGAGGGTCGATGACACCAGCGCTGGACGTCCTCGTGTTCTACTCGCCCGTCGAGTCGACCGAGGACGTCCTCGCGGCTGTCCTTGCCGCAGGCGCCGGGGCGATCGGCGACTACCGCGACTGCGCCTTCGTCACCGTCGGCACCGGCCAGTTCCGTCCCGTCGCCGGCGCGAACCCGACCATCGGCGCGGTGGGCGAGCTCGAGAAGGTCGCCGAGAACCGCGTCGAGCTCGTCCTCGACCGGGCCCTGCGGGCCGACGTCGTCGCCGCCCTCCGGGCCGCGCACCCGTACGAGGAGCCGGCCTTCCACGTCATCGAGACCGCGGACGTCGATCGGGCCTGACCTCGCCCGGCGAGTGCGGACGTCCTTGTCGCAGAGCCCGCCTGACGGCCTACGCCGTCGGTGGCTGGTGGTGAGCGTCACGCCGCCGGCGTGCGAGCTGAGCGGGCGCTCAGTGAGAGGATGACGGCAGTGCCGGAGCGAGCTCCGGCAGTCCCATGAGCACCACCACCAGCAACGGAAGAGGACGTTCACCCATGAACATCGTCGTCTGTGTCAAGCACGTGCCCGACGCCCAGGCCGAGCGCACGTTCAACGCATCTGACAACACGACCGACCGCGAGAACGTCGACGGGCTGCTGTCGGAGCTCGACGAGTACGCCGTCGAGGAGGCCCTGAAGATCGTCGAGGCCGGCGAGGGTGAGGTCACCGTGCTGACGGTCGGCCCCGACGCCGCCGCCGACGCCATCAAGAAGGCCCTGCAGATGGGCGCCCACAAGGGCGTGCACGTGCGGGACGACGCGATCCACGGCTCCGACGCGGTCGCGACCTCCCTCGTGCTCGCCGAGGCCGTCAAGAAGATCGGCGCTGACACGGCTGTCGACCTCGTCGTCACCGGGATGGCCTCGACCGACGGCACCATGGGCGTCGTGCCGTCGATGCTCGCCGAGCGGCTCGGCCTGCCGGCCGTCACCTTCGCGTCGGAGCTGACGGTGGACGGCGGGACGGCGACGATCCGCCGCGACGGCGACGCCTCCACCCAGACGATCACCGCGACCCTTCCGGCCCTCGTGTCGGTCACCGACCAGATCAACGAGCCGCGCTACCCCTCGTTCAAGGGGATCATGGCCGCGAAGAAGAAGCCCGTCGAGCAGTGGAGCCTCGCCGACCTCGGCGTCGACGCATCGCAGGTCGGCCTCGACGCCGCGTGGACGAAGGTCGAGTCCTTCGCAGCCCGGCCGCCGCGCTCACAGGGCGAGATCGTGCCCGACGAGGGCGACGGCGGCAGCAAGCTCGCCGCGTTCCTGTCCGAGCGCAAGTTCGTCTGACCTTCTTCCCAGCCAGCAAAGGAGATTCGCACCATGGCTGAAGTACTCGTGCTCGTCGACCACGTCGAGGGCAAGGTTCGCAAGACCACGGCGGAGCTGCTGACGATCGCCCGCCGTCTCGGTGAGCCGTCCGCCGTCTTCGTCGGCACCGGCTTCGACGCCGCCAAGGAGTCCCTGGCCCGTTTCGGCGCCGAGAAGGTCTACCGCGTCGAGTCGCCCGAGGTGCTCGAGCACCTCGTCGTCCCCCAGGCCGAGCTGCTCGCGCAGCTCGTGTCCGAGAAGTCCCCGGCCGCCGTGCTCGTGCCGTCCTCGCCCGAGGGCAAGGAGATCGCCGCGCGCCTCGCCGTCAAGACGGAGTCGGGCCTGATCACCGACGCCGTCGACGTCCAGGCAGCCGACGGCGTCGTGGCCACCACGCAGTCGGTCTTCGCCGGCTCCTTCACCGTCGAGGCCACCGTCACCAAGGGCACGCCGATCATCGCGGTCAAGCCGAACTCGGCGACGCCCGAGGAGGCCGCCGGTGCGGCCGCCGACGAGGTGCTCGACTTCGCGCCGTCCGACGCCGCCAAGGGCGCCCGGATCACCGAGTCCAAGCCGAAGCAGGCCTCCGGCCGACCCGAGCTGACCGAGGCCGCCATCGTCGTCTCCGGCGGTCGTGGCACCGGCGGTGACTTCTCCAAGGTCGAGGAGTTCGCCGACTCGCTCGGTGCGGCCGTCGGCGCCTCGCGTGCCGCCGTCGACGCCGGGTGGTACCCCCACACCTCGCAGGTCGGGCAGACCGGCAAGCAGGTGAGCCCGCAGCTCTACGTCGCCTGCGGCATCTCCGGCGCCATCCAGCACCGCGCCGGCATGCAGACGTCCAAGACGATCGTGGCGGTCAACAAGGACAACGAGGCCCCGATCTTCGAGCTCGTCGACTTCGGGGTCGTAGGGGACCTCTTCTCGGTCCTGCCGCAGGCCACCGACGCGATCAAGGCCGCCAAGGACTGACTCGCGCCCCAGCCAGCCCCACCGTCGAAAGGCCACGAACCGGTCCCGGGTTGAGGGGGAGGAGGGCGGGGCTCAGGCGGCCTCGGTGTCGGGGTCGCGGTCGAGGTGCGCGCCGAGGCGCGTCCAGCTCTCCAGTCGATCGCGGTTGAACGCGTATGCCGACCGCCCCGTCCCGAGGGCCCACCAGGCTCCCCGCAGCGCCTCCGACGGGAGGCGCACCGGTCGACCGTCACCGCGATGCCACTCGAGCCGGCCGCCACTCGAGACCCGTCGCACGTCCCGCCTGTCGATCGTCGTCGAGGCGAGGATGTTGTGCATGTGCAGGCTCGTGCTGCCGAGCTCGATCCGGGCCGACCATGCACGCCAGCCGAGAGCGAGCGCGACGGCCAGGCACACGGCATACGTCATTCCCGTGGGGAGCGCGGGCACGAGGCGCGCCAGCAGCCGCGCCACGAGATGGCCCACGACCGGGCAGGCGAGGGCCGAGACGACCCGGTGACCGGCAGGCGCGCACAGCCGGTTCCCGCCGGTGCCCTTCTGGCTGCCACCCATGGCGCCGATCATAGGCAGACCCTCCACACGGGGAGGGTGCGCGAGGCGCTCCGGTCGGGGCGGCGCTCAGAGGCGTCCTAGAATCGGTGGGTGACTGCCTATCTCGACCACGCGGCGACGACCCCGATGCTTCCTGCGGCGCTCGAGGCGATGACCGAGCAGCTTGCAGTCGTCGGCAACCCCTCCTCCCTGCACCGCACCGGCCGCGCCGCGCGACGGGTCGTGGAGGAGTCGCGGGAGAAGATCGCCAACGCCCTCGGAGCCCGCCCCTCGGAGGTGGTCTTCACCTCCGGTGGCACCGAGTCCGACAACCTCGCCGTCAAGGGCACCTTCTGGGCCCGTCGCGACCGTGACCACGCCCGCGTGCGGCTGCTCGTCGGAGCCATCGAGCACCACGCCGTCCTGGACTGCGTCGACTTCCTGGTCACGCACCAGGGCGCCAAGGTCACCTGGCTCGAGTGCACCTCTGACGGCATCGTCGAGCCGGCCACGCTGCGGGCCGCGATCGAGGCCGACCCCGACTCGGTCGCCCTCGTCTCGGTCATGTGGGCCAACAACGAGGTCGGTGTCGTCCAGGACATCCCTGCCCTCGCGCAGGTGGCGCACGAGTTCGGCATCCCCTTCCACACCGACGCGGTGCAGGCGGCGGGACACGTGCCCGTCGACTTCGCGGCGAGCGGCGTCGACCTCATGTCCGTCACCGCGCACAAGCTCGGCGGCCCCATCGGAGTGGGGGCGCTGATCGCGCGCCGCGACGCAACGCTCGTCCCCCTGACGCACGGTGGCGGCCAGGAGCGGCAGGTGCGGTCCGGCACGCTCGACACCCCCGGCATCGCCGGGTTCGCCGCAGCCCTCGTCGAGGCGACCGCGTCGGTCGACGCGGAGACGGCGCGCCTCGTGGCTCTGCGCGACGACCTCATCGAGCGAGCCATGGCCACTGCGCCGGACATCCGGCCGTCGGGCGTCTGGCGGCCCGGTGACGGCGCGAGCCGGCTACCCGGAAACGTGCACCTGCTCGTGCCCGGGTGCGACGGTGACTCCCTGCTCTACCTGCTCGACGCGGCGGGGGTGTCGTGCTCGACCGGTTCGGCCTGCCACGCGGGCGTCCCGCAGCCGAGCCACGTCCTGCTGGCCATGGGCGTCGCCGAGAGCGACGCGCGGGGAGCGCTGCGCGTGACCCTCGGCCACACGACGACCCAGGCCGACGTCGACACCTTCATCGACGCGCTGCCTGCCGCCATCGACCGCGCGCGCAGGGCCCGCGAGGCGGCCGCGTCGTGAGGGTCGTGGCGGCGATGAGCGGCGGCGTCGACTCGGCGGTCGCCGCCGCCCGCATGCTCGACGCCGGGCACGAGGTCGTCGGGGTGCACCTGGCCCTGAGCCAGAGCGCCGCGACCCTGCGCGAGTCGGCCCGTGGCTGCTGCACCATCGAGGACGCCGGCGACGCGCGCCGGGTCGCCGACGTGCTCGGCATCCCCTTCTACGTCTGGGACATGGCCGCCCGGTTCAGCCACGACGTCGTCGACGACTTCCGCGCTGAGTACGCCGCGGGTCGTACCCCCAACCCGTGCCTGCGCTGCAACGAGAAGATCAAGTTCGCAGCCCTGCTCGACAAGGCCGTGGCTCTCGGTTTCGATGCGGTCGCCACCGGGCACTATGCGCAGGTGGTCGAGGCCCACGAGCCCCGGGGCCGGGTGCGGCGCGAGCTGCACCGTGCGGTCGACCCCGCAAAGGACCAGAGCTACGTGCTCGGGGTGCTCGACGCCCACCAGCTGGAGCGCGCGTTCTTCCCGCTCGGCGACACGACGAAACCGCAGGTGCGCGCCGAGGCCGCCGAGCGAGGCTTCTTCATCGCCAAGAAGCCGGACAGCCACGACATCTGCTTCATCCCCGACGGCGACACACGGGGCTGGTTGACGCGTGAGCTCGGAGCGGCGCCGGGCGACATCGTCGACACCGCGGGTGACGTGGTCGGCCGCCACGACGGTGCGTTCGCGTACACCGTCGGGCAGCGCCGCGGCCTCGGGCTCTCGCGGCCGGCGGCGGACGGCCGCCCCCGCTACGTCGTCGAGGTGCGACCCGACACCAACCAGGTGGTCGTCGGCGAGGCCGACCTGCTGGGCGTCAACGCCATCACCGGCGACCACGCGCGGTGGTGCGGGCCGGCACCCGAGGGTGTCGTGCAGGTGGGCGCGCAGGTGCGGGCCCACGGTGAGGAGTACCCCGCCACCGCCTGGGCCGAGGGCGACCGGGTCGAGGTACGCCTCGAGGGGCGCGTGCGTGGCGTCGCTCCGGGACAGTCCGTCGTGCTCTACGACGGCACGCGCGTCGTGGGGTCGGCGACCATCGCCGCCTCGCGCCTGGAGCGCACCGCGGCAGCTCGCTGACAGGCGCGGCGGGCGCGGCGGGCGCGGCGGGCGAGGCGGGCGCCGTCAGGTCAGGCTCCGCGTCCACGTGACGGTGCGGGCCTGAGGTCGGAACCCCAGGGAGCGGTAGAGCCGCTGCGGGCCCGGGTAGCCGGCGTCGCCGCGGGGGCTGACCTGCGCCACCGTGGCCCCCAGCTCGGCGAGCCGGTGCAGGGCGGCGAGGGTCACCGCCCCCGCGAGCCCGCGACCTCGGTGGGCCGGCACGACGCCCACCGGCTCGACCAGCCCCGCGCCGTGGGCGTCGTCGAGCCAGACCAGCGCCGAGGCCACCATGCGGTCGTCGGCGTCGACTGCCACCCAGTCGAGGTCATGCCGGTAGGGCCAGGCGGTCATGAGCCGGCCGTAGGCCGTCTCGTCGACCTTCGACGGCCCGAACTCGGACCATGAGGCCGCATGGACCGCCGCTCGCTCACGCGCCTCGTGCGGCTCGACGTGGCGGAAGCGGTAGCCCTCGGCCCGCGGAAGCTCAGGAAGGAAGCCCGTTCCGACGACGTGGTGCGTGAACCAGGGGGCCTCCCGGTCCGGCTCGAATCCTGCTGCGGCCAAGGCCTTCTCGGACACGTCGCCCTCCATCACCAACGCCGACTGCGTATCCGCGTCGCTCACCTCCTCGAACCACTCGACGAGCGCCTCGGCGACGTCCGGACGTGTCGGGTCCACCTGCAGCTCGAGCCAGTCCGGTGCCTCGGCCCAACCGAAGCCGAGCGTCTGGTCACCCTCGCTCCAGATCGAGATCGCCTCACCGTCGTCGAGCGACCCGGGGTCGACGGGGCGGTAGTAGCGGCTCCAGGCCAGCTGACCGACGTGGAAGCGGCTGGTCGGCGACCAGAGCCGGGACGCCAGCTGCTGCATGGCGCGGAGGTCGTCGGGTCCGGAGAAGTCACGGCGTCGCACCCGACCACGCTACGGGTGCCAGCCCCCGTCGGGTGGAGGGCCGCGCCTCCACCACCCCGGCGGGGCCGGGCGCCGCACCGCGCCTAGGCTGGCGCGGTGACCCTCGCGACTGGCATCGGCTCCTGGCCCGGCACCTCCGTCCGTGACGCGCTGTCCCAGGTGCGCGAGCTGCTCGAGGGCCAGCTGCCCTACCTGCCCGAGCTACCGGCCCGAGGTCCGGGAGCCGACATGGTGGGGCGCACGGCCGGGCTCCTCGTCGAGCTGCCGGTCGACCTGCAACCCATCGGCTGGCGCCTCGTCGACCGGCCGGGGCGCGACGCCTCCCGCACGGCCGCCCTGTTGCGCGAGGACCTCGACGAGCTCGCCGAGGCCTTCGACGGTCACACCGGACCACTGAAGGTCCAGGTCGTCGGCCCGTGGACCCTGGCCGCGAACGTGTGGCTGACGAGGGGTGAGCGGGTGGTCGTCGACGAGGGCGCCTGCCGCGACCTCGTCGAGTCGCTCGCCGAGGGCGTACGCCTGCACGTGGCCGCCGTCCGAAGCCTCGTCCCCGGGGCGCAGGTCGTCCTGCAGGTCGACGAGCCGAGCCTGCCCACCGTGCTGGCGGGAAGGCTGCCGACGTCCTCCGGCTTCGGCAGGCTGCCGAGCCTCGACCCCCAGCTCGCCGCCGCAGGGCTCATGACGGTGCTGCGGGCGCACGACGGCGAGACCGTGCTGCACTGCTGTGCGGCCGACCCGCCACTGCCGCTGCTGCGCGCCACCCGTCCTACTGCCCTGTCCCTCGACACCTCGCTGCTGCGTCCGCGCGAGTGGGAAGGCGTCGCGGTGGCGGTGGAGGACGGCATACGCCTGCATGCGGGGGCGGTGCCGACGGACGGCAGCAGTACGCGTGCGCTGCAGCTCGCCGACACCGTCGTCGACGCCTGGCGGCGGACGGGCCTAACGCAGTCCGCGCTGGCGCAGATCGTCGTCACGCCCGCCTGTGGCCTGGGCGCCGCCTCACCGGACGTCGCACGCAGGGTGCAGCGCGCCGCGGTGGAGACAGCGGCCGAGCTCGAGCAGCGCAGCACCGACTGACCGGCTGTGGCCATGGGGCCCGTCCCCAGCGGGACGGCAGAGGCCGGTCATCCCGTCGTGGGATGACCGGCCTCGTCGGTCGGTGGGCGGGGCTCAGAGCGCGGAGCCCGCCGTCCACGCGGCCCAGCTGAGGTTCCAGTCGGAGTAGCCGTTGCCCATGGTCATCGGACGGTTGGTGCCGGTCGTCTCGACGACGTCGCCGATCTGCACCTGCCCGTAGAGCCACTTGCCGTTCGCGTCGCTCATGCCGGTGCAGCCGTGGCTGACGTTGCGGTGGCCCTGGTCCTTGACCGACCACGGTGCGGTGTGCAGGAACTCGCCCGAGTTGGTGACGCGCATGGCGTACTTGACCGGGGTGTCGGAGTAGTAGGCGGCGTCGCCCTTCTTCAGGCCGATGGTCTCCGCCCGCATGGTGATGTCGGTCTGCTTGTCCATGATCACCTTGACGCCCGAGCGCGTGATGAAGCCGGGCTGACCGCCGGTGATCGGGATGCGGCGGACCTTCTTGCCGTCGATGTAGACGTCCATCTGGTCGGTCTTGATGTTCGCCTTCATCACGACCGCGCGCCCGATCGTGAAGTCGGCCGTCCGGGACTGCTGGCCCCAGCGGCCCCCGCCGGCGGGGACGCCGTTCAGGTCGGCCTCGACGTGCACCTTCGTGCCTGCCTGCCAGTACGTCTTGGGCCTCCAGTGCGCCTCCCGCGAGCTCAGCCAGTACCACGAGCCGGCCTGGGCCGGCGTCGAGGTGACCTTCATGTGCTTCTCGAACGCGGCCTTGTCGACGACCGGCAGGTCGAAGCGGACGACGACCGGCATGCCGATGCCCACCGTGCCGCCGTCACGGGGGGAGACGGCGACGTAGACCTGCTCTGCCAGGGTGAGGTTGGCGGTGCGGAACGTGCGGGTCGTCTCGGTGGTCTTGCCGTCGGCGTCCTTGGCCTCCATGGCCAGGGTGTACTTGACGCCGGGCTCGAGCAGGTCGCCCGCGGTCCAGGTGCCACCCTCGAGGGTGCCCTCCACCGGGACGCGGTTGCCCTTCTTGCTGGTGTAGGACAGCGAGGCCTTGGTCAGCGTGCCCTGCTCGGCGGCAGCGGTGACCCGCGTGTCGACGGGCACCGAGGTGGCGTCCTCGGCGGGGGTGGTCTTGAAGGCCACGGGGTCGGTGGTCGGCGTGGGCGACTGCGAGCCGGTGTCACCGGGAGTCTGTGTCCCGACGGACGCAGAGCCGCCGGGCTTGCCGTTCTCAGCCGTGGCCGTTGCGTTGCAGGCCGTGACACCGAGCATGGCCAGCACGGCGATGCCCGAGACGGCGGCGGAACGGATGCTCGACTTCACGCGTGAATACCCTTCGCAGACATGACGCCGGACGCCCCGGGGCGGGACGGGGTGCGGCACGTCGGTAGTGACCCTGCTCCAGTGTCACCGATGCGAGTCGATACTCCAAAACACCCGGCGAGTCCAGCACGGCGCGTGTCGCGACCCGCGCCGCCGGTCAACGGGCGTCGCTCGGGCGCACCTCGCGTCGCAGGATCTTGCCCGTCGGCCCCTTGGGCAGCTCGTCGAGCGCCCAGATGCGACGGGGGTACTTGTAGGACGCGAGGCGCCCCTTCACGTAGGCCTGCACGTCCTCGAGCGTCGCGGTGGCGCCGGGGCGGAGCACGACCGCGGCCCCGACCTCCTCGCCCATCAGCTCGTCGGGCACGCCGACGACCGCAGCCTCCAGGACGTCCGGGTGCGTGTAGAGGACCTCCTCGACCTCGCGGGGGTAGATGTTGAGCCCGCCGCGGATGATCATGTCCTTCTTCCGGTCGACGATGGTGAAGTAGCCATCGCCGTCGACCGTCGCGAGGTCGCCCGAGCGGAACCACCCGTCGGGGATGGCCTCCCTGGTGGCCTCGGGACGGTTCCAGTAGCCCTTCATGATGTTCTCGCCTCGGATCGCGATCTCGCCGATCTCGTCGGGAGGTGTGTCGTTGCCGTCGATGTCGACGAGCTTCATCTCGCAGCCCGGGATGGCGCGGCCGATGGTGCCCGGCTTGGTCGGCTTGTCCGGCATGTTGAACGAGGCGACCGGAGAGGTCTCGGACAGGCCGTAGCCCTCGAGGATCTGGCAGCCGAACTTCTCCTCGAACGCCTTCATGACCGCCTCGGGCATGGCAGAGCCCCCCGAGGCGCAGGTGCGCAGGCTGCTCGTGTCGGCCTGGTCGGCGTTCGGGTGGTTCAGGATGGCGGCATACATCGTCGGGACGCCCTGGAAGATCGTGACGTGGTCGCGTCCGAGGACCTCGATGGCCTTGGCAGGGTCGAAGCGGGGGATCAGCGTCAAGGTGCTGCCCTGCTGGACGGAGGTGTTGAGCCCGCAGGTGAGGCCGAAGACGTGGAAGAGGGGCAGACAGCCCATGATGACGTCGTCCTGCCTGATCTGCATGATCTCGCTCGAGGTCACCTGGGCGTTGCGGTGCAGGTTGAAGTGCGTCAGCTCCGCGCCCTTGGGCTTGCCCGTCGTGCCGCTCGTGTAGAGGATGACGGCCGTTTCGTCGTCGGCGCGCTCGACCGGGTCGAGCACCGGCGCGGCGGCGGACTCAGCCGTGTCGAACTGGCCGTCCGCGGGGCCCATGGGACCGCACACGACCAGCCGCGTGCCCGTCTCGGCGGCAGCCTTGCCGGCCTCGTCGGCGAAGTCCGGCCAGACGAAGGCGAAGCGGGCGCCGCTGTCCTCGAAGAAGTACTGGATCTCCCCGGCCTTCAGCAACGGGTTCATCGGAACCACGACACCGCCGGCCAGCAGCGTCCCGTAGAAGACGACGGGGTATGCCGGCACGTTGGGCAGGATGAGCGACACGCGGTCGCCGGGCTCGAGCCCCGCTGCCTGCAGTCGCCCGGCCACCGCAGCCGCCGCCCGGTGCAGCACCGACCACGACACCTCGGCCTGGTCGAGCTTGATGCCGACCTTGTCGGGGACGCGGGCCGCCGTGGCGACGAGGTTGGCGGCGAGGTTGGTCATCTCTGCTCCTTTGCAGCGAACGGGCTCCGGCCCATTGTGACTGCCGGGTAGCCTGGTGAACAGACTAGCCGCGCGGTGACGAGCGTCATCGATCCGTCAGGGTCAGAGGTGGCTGGCAGGATGAGCGCGTGAGCGAGAGCAGCGGACCCACGCCCGTCACCGATGACGTCCCGACCGAGGCCCACCAGGAGTGGGCGGAGCTGGCCGAGCAGGCGACGGCCGCCCAGTTCGCCTACCACGTCAAGGACGCGCCGACGATCAGCGACGGCGAGTACGACCAGCTGATGCGCCGACTCAACAGGCTCGAGGAGCAGTTCCCGTCGCTACGCACGCCCGAGAGCCCGACCCAGAACGTCGGCGGTGCCGCCTTCGCGACCGGGTTCGAGACGGTCGACCACGTCGAGCGGATGCTGAGCCTCGACAACGCCTTCTCCTTCGAGGAGCTGCAGGCCTGGGCCGAGCGCGTCGAGCGCGAGGTCGGCGCAGGCGCCCACTACCTCACGGAGCTCAAGATCGACGGGTTGGCCATCAACCTGCTCTACGAGAAGGGCCGCCTCGTGCGGGCCCTGACCCGCGGCGATGGGCGCACCGGCGAGGACGTCACCCACAACGTCCGCGCGATCCGCGGCATCCCGGGCCGGCTGGCCGGCGACGACGTGCCCGAGCTCGTCGAGATCCGAGGTGAGGTCTTCTTCCCGACCGCAGCCTTCGCCGACCTCAACGCCGCCCTCGTCGAGGCCGGCAAGGCGCCCTTCGCCAACCCCCGCAACGCCGCGGCCGGCTCACTGCGCCAGAAGGACCCGAAGGTCACCGCGACCCGTCCCCTGCGCATGCTGGTGCACGGTATCGGTGCCCGCCGAGGCTTCGACATCGAGCGCCAGAGCGAGGCGTATGCCGTGCTGCGCGGCTGGGGGCTGCCCACCTCCGACGAGGTCCGGGTCCTCGACGACATCGAGGCGGTGCAGAAGTACGTCACCTACCACGGCGAGCACCGCCACGACCGCGCCCACGAGATCGACGGCATCGTCGTCAAGGTCGACGAGGTGCCCCTGCAGCGCCAGCTCGGCGCGACGTCACGGGCCCCCCGGTGGGCCATCGCCTTCAAGTACCCGCCCGAGGAGGTCAACACCAAGCTCCTCGACATCCGGGTCAACGTCGGGCGCACCGGTCGTGTGACGCCCTACGGAGTCATGGAGCCGGTCGTCGTCGCGGGCTCCACCGTGGAGCAGGCGACGCTGCACAACGCGTACGAGGTGGAGCGCAAGGGCGTGCTGATCGGCGACACGGTCGTGCTGCGCAAGGCGGGCGACGTCATCCCCGAGATCGTCGGGCCCGTGGTCGACCTGCGAGACGGCAGCGAGCGCGCCTTCGTCATGCCGACCGAGTGCCCTGCCTGCGGCACGCCGCTCGCCCCGGAGAAGGAGGGCGACAAGGACATCCGCTGCCCCAACACCCGGTCCTGCCCGAGCCAGCTGCGCGAGCGCGTCTTCGCCCTCGCCTCCCGCGGGGCCCTCGACATCGAGGCGCTCGGCTGGGAGGGGTCCATCGCCCTGCTCGCGTCCGGTGTCATCACCGACGAGGGTGACCTCTTCGCCCCGCCGGACGAGAGCCCGCTCGCCGGCGAGTACGGCATCACCCGCGAGAAGCTCGCGCGGGTGACCCTCTACACGCGGACCGCGAAGAAGACCGACCCGCCCGAGGCCGTCGTCGGCGGACGCGTGCTGTCGGCAGGGGGAGAGAAGCTGCTCGCCGAGCTCGACAAGGCCAAGACCCAGCCGCTCTGGCGCGTCGTCGTCGCCCTCTCGATCCGTCACGTCGGACCCACCGCCGCCCGGGCGCTCGCCTCCCACTTCGGCTCCATGGAGGCGATCCGGTCGGCAAGCACCGAGGAGCTGGCCCGGGCGGAGGGCGTCGGAGGAGTCATCGCCGAGGCCGTCACCGCGTGGTTCGAGGTCGCCTGGCACCAGGAGATCGTGCGCAAGTGGGCCGACGCCGGCGTGCGCATGGCCGACGAGGCCGACGAGAACGTCCCGCGCACGCTCGAGGGCAAGACGGTCGTCGTCACGGGCTCACTCGAGGGCTTCTCCCGTGACGAGACGAAGGAGGCCATCATCACCCGCGGCGGCAAGGCGTCCGGTTCGGTCTCGAAGAAGACCGACTACGTCGTCGTCGGCGCCAACGCCGGCACCAAGGCCGCCAAGGCCGAGGAGCTCGGACTGACGATCCTCGACGAGGACGGCTTCCGCCGCCTCCTCGAGACCGGCTCACCCGGCTGAGGTCGCCCCGGCGCTGAGCGCGAACGGTCCAGCCCGTCGAGCCCGACGAGCCTGTCGAGCCCGTCGAGCCCGTCGACGGGACGCCGTCCGGTCATGTGCGCCGGACCCATACGAGCCCGTCAGGTGTGTCGGCCCCGACTGTCCTTTCGAGCAGCCATCCTCCTAGGCTTGCCCGAAATTTCCCCGTGTCGACGCCCGCCGGTCCTTTCCGATCGCAGGCCCGACACACCCTGCTCAGCCGAGCGTGACGCACGAGGAGGTGCAGGTCTTGACGGGTACCCCGCTGCTCGAGACCAGGGCCCTGACGAAGGAGTTCCGCGGCTTCCGCGCTGTCTCGGACGTCGACCTGACGGTGGCGCGAGGCACGGTCCACGCGCTGGTCGGGCCCAACGGGGCGGGCAAGACGACGCTCTTCAACCTGCTCACCGGCTTCCTCTCCCCGACGTCGGGCAGCGTCCTGTTCCACGGCCACGACATCACGGGCCGGGCTCCCGAGCAGATCGCCCCGCTCGGGATCGCGCGCTCCTTCCAGATCACCAGCCTCTTCGAGGCGATGACGCTGCGCGAGCACCTCGAGCTGGCCCTGGCCAGCCCGACCGGGATGGGCAGGCAGTGGTGGCGCTCGGTCGCCCGCCTGGCGACGTTCCGGGGCCGCGCCATGGAGCTGCTCGACCAGGTCGGGCTCGCCGACCGAGCCGGCGCGCCCGCGTCGTCCCTGGCATACGGCCAGAAGCGCGCGCTCGAGCTCGCCATCGCCATGGCCCTCGACCCCAGGCTGCTGCTGCTCGACGAGCCGACCGCCGGCATGGGCATCGAGGACGTCGACCGGACCATCGCGCTCGTCAAGCAGCTCGCGGCAGGGCGCACCGTCGTCTTCGTCGACCACAACATGCACGTCGTCGGCTCTCTCGCGGACACCGTCACGGTGCTCCAGTCGGGTCAGGTGCTGGCGGAGGGGCCCTACGACCAGGTGCGCGCCGACCAGCGGGTCATCACGGCATACCTCGGAGCAGCCCATGAGTGACGACACCCGCACGACGACAGCAACAGCGCAAGCCATTGCGAGACAACTGGAGTCACGCATGCTAGAGGTCTCCGGCCTCTCGGCCTGGTACGGGGAGGCGCGCGTCCTCACCGACGTGAGCATCGACGTCGCCCCCGGCGAGGTCGTCACCCTCGTCGGCCGCAACGGTGCCGGTAAGACAACCCTGCTGCGCTCCGTCATCGGCCTGCACCGACAGATCGAGGGCGCCGTGACCTTCGACGGGACGGACCTGGGGAGGCGCTCCGCCGACGCCCGTGCCCGCGCCGGCATCGGCTGGGTGCCCGACGACCGCGGCATCTACGCGAGCCTCACCGTCGCCGAGAACCTCCTCCTGCCGCCGGTCGTCCACCCCGACGCCTGGCCTCTCGAGCGGATCTACGACTTCTTCCCGGTCCTGCACGAACGCCGCGACTTCCCCGGCACCAGGCTGTCGGGCGGCGAGCAGCAGATGCTCGCCATGGCGCGGGTCCTGCGGATGGGCTCCCGTCTGCTGCTGCTCGACGAGCCGAGCGAGGGGCTGGCTCCCGTCATCGTCCAGCGCATCGGCGAGATCATCCGCGAGATCAAGGGCCAGGGCGTCGCGGTGCTCCTCGTGGAGCAGAACGTGAAGTTCGCGTCCACCGTCGCTGACCGCCACTACCTCCTCTCCCAGGGAAGAGTCGTCGAGCACCTCGCCAACGACGACTTCCGCGCCCGCGAGGGAGAGCTGCTCACCCATCTCGGGATGTAGCGCGCACCCCCGTCCCACATCCGTCACAGCTCGTCACCACACCAGGAGAAGACATGCGCAGCAGGACAGTCCAGGGCACCGTCGCGATCGCAGCCACCGCGTCGCTCGCGCTCACCGCGTGCGGAGGGGCCGGCGGCCCCCAGGCCGGCGGGTCGAGCAAGCTCACCGACGACAAGGTCGTCATCGGCCTGCTCAACGACCAGTCGGGCGTCTACAAGGACCTGTCCGGTCCCAACAGCAAGGTCGCCATCGAGATGGCGATCGAGGACTACAAGGCGAAGTACGGCGACAAGGCGGTCGCCAAGGTCATCGAGGTCGTCACGGCCGACCACCAGAACAAGGCCGACATCGCCAACTCCAAGGCGCAGGAGATGTACGACCGGCAGAAGGCCGATGTCATCCTCGACGTGCCGAACTCGGCAGCGGCCCTCGCCGTCGCCACCCAGGCCAAGGCCAAGAAGAAGCTCTACATCAACATCGGGGCCGGCACGACGGCGCTGACGGGCGCGAGCTGCAACAAGTACACCTTCCACTGGGCGTACAACACCGCCGTCCTCGCCCGCGGTACGGCCGGCACCATCACCAAGGAGGGCGGGAAGAGCTGGAACATCGTCTACCCCGACTACGCGTTCGGCCAGGACATGAACAAGTCCTTCAGCGCCGAGGTCGCCAAGGCCGGCGGCAGTGTCGGTGAGTCGATCGCCTCGCCCTTCCCGAGCGACAACTTCGCCACCTTCATCACGAAGGCGGGCGAGGGCACCCCCAAGGTCGTCGGCTCCATGCACGCCGGCGGAGATCTCATCAACTTCGTCAAGCAGTTCAACCAGAGCTCGCTCAAGGGCAAGGTGCAGCTCGCCGTCGGGCTGATGTTCATCACCGACATCCACTCGCTCGGGGTCGACCAGTTCGCCGGCACCCAGTTCACCGACGCGTGGTACTGGAACTTCGACGCGCAGAACAAGAAGTGGGCCGACAGCTTCAAGGAGAAGACGAACACCCGGCCGTCCTTCGCCCACGCCGCCAACTACTCGGCCGCGATGAACTACCTCGAGGCGGTCCAGGAGGCCGGCACGGACGACGCCGACACGATCGTCGGCAAGCTCGAGGGCAAGAAGATCAACGACGTCTTCCTGCGCAACGGCGAGGTCCGCAAGGCCGACCACGCCGTCATCCACGACGTCTACCTCGCCAAGGTCAAGAGCTCGGCCCCGGAGGAGTGGGACTACGAGGACATCGAGAAGACCATCCCGGCTGCCGAGGCGTACGGCGAAGCCAACCCAGCCTGCTCGATGGGCTGACCCACGCCGGTAGTCCTCCCAGCCCGATCGAGCGCGAACGAGCGACAGACATGAGCGAATTCATCCAGTACACCCTCCAGGGGCTCGCCGCAGGCGGCTTCTACGCGCTGTCCGCGCTGGGTCTCGCCGTCATCTTCGGCGTCCTCGGGGTCGTCAACTTCTCGCACGGCGCCTGCTACATGCTCGGCGCGGTGCTCTCGGCGGTGCTGCTGGCCGAGCTGCACGTCGGCTTCTGGGTCGCGTTGCTCGTCGTGCCGATCCTCATGTTCGGATTCGGCGTGCTGATGGAGCGGCTGCTCGTGCGCTGGCTCCTGGCGCTCGACCCGCTCTACAACTTCCTGCTGACCTTCGGACTGACCCTGGTCCTCGTCGAGGCGGTGAAGCAGCGGTACGGCGTCTCGGGGCTGCCCTACGAGGTGCCGGCGGGTCTCGGCGGCCAGGTCAGTGTCGGGAGCGTCAACCTATCGGCGTACGCGGTCTTCGCCTGCCTCTTGTCGGTGGTCGTGTGCGTGGCCGTCGGGCTGCTGCTGACGAGGACGCGCATCGGCATGATCGTGCGTGCCGCCACCGAGGCGCCCGAGCGCACCCGCGCCCTGGGCATCAACGTCGGACGCTGGGTGACGCCGGTCTTCGGCTTCGGCATCGCCCTCGCCGGGCTCGCCGGAGTCCTCGCCGCGCCGACGCGGGCCATCACCGCGGAGATGGGCAGCAACTTCATCATCATCCTCTTCGCCGTCGTCGTCATCGGCGGCCTCGGATCCATCCTCGGGGCGGTGGTCGCGGGCTTCCTCGTCGGACTCGTCGAGGCCTACGGCATCGCCTACGCCCCGCAATACGCCCAGATCGTCATCTTCGTGCTGATGGCGCTCGTCGTTCTCGTCCGGCCCTCGGGGCTCTTCGGACGCGAGGAGGTCGCATGAGCGAGCAGATGACCGCCAAGGTCGACGTCGACCTGGCCCAGCCCTCGATCCTGTCGCGCCGCAACCCCCTGCGGTACCTGCTGCTGCTCGTCGCCCTCGTGGTCGTCGTGCTTCTGCCGTACTGGATCTACCCGCCGGTCGCGATGGACATCCTCTGCTGGGGTCTCTTCGCGATCAGCGTCGACCTCTTGCTCGGCTTCACCGGGCTGCTGAGCTTCGGCCACGCCGCCTTCTGGGGCGGCTCGGCCTACTGCACCGGCCTCATAGCAACGACCTGGGGTGTGCCGTTCCCCGTCGCGGTCCTCGGCGGCGCGCTCTTCTCGATGCTCATCGCGTGGCCGATCGGCTACCTCTCGGTGCGGCGCACGGGCATCTACTTCGCGATGGTCACGCTCGCCTTCGCGCAGATGCTCTACTTCATCGCCAACCAGGCTCGCTCCCTCACGGGCGGCGAGAACGGCCTGCAGGGCATCCCGAGAAGCTTCTTCGGGATCGAGTCCGTCGAGACCGACCCATTCTACTTCTACTACGTCGGCGCGGCGATGATCCTGCTCGGCATCCTGCTCGCCTGGCGCGTCGTGAACTCGCCGTTCGGTCGCGTGCTCACCGCCGTGCGCGACAACCCGGCCCGGGCACGGGCGCTGGGCTACGACGTCGAGCGCTACAAGATCACCGCGTTCGTCATCTCGGCCGGTCTCGCGGGCCTCGCGGGCGGCGTCTTCGCCGTGAGCCACCAGTTCGCCTCGCTCCAGGAGCTGATGTGGACGACCTCGGGCAAGGTCGTCCTCGTGACCGTGCTCGGCGGCATCGGCACCCTGTGGGGTGGCCTCGTCGGTGCCGGCGTCGTCGTGACGCTCGAGGACTACCTCGCGAGCTCCGGCTTCGAGGGCATCGGCCTGATCACCGGCACGATCTTCGTCGTCATCGTCCTGCTCTTCCGGCACGGCATCTGGGGGACGGGCCGCAACGTCCTGCGCCGCCTCGTGCTCGAGCGTCGGCGCGGGACCCGCGACTGAGCAAGGGGCTCAGGGCGTCAGGATGCGGCGGGCGACGCGGCCCACGACGAGCCACGCGACCGCGCCGAGTCCCCAGTTGGTGATGGCGTTCTTGACGGCGGCTCCCTCGCCGGTGAACTGCTTGACGCCCGCCGTGCGACTGAAGACGCCGAGGTCGGCCCAGTCGGCAGCACGCAGGACGGCAGCGACCAGTGCGTTGCGGGTGTTCGCCTCGAGCACCACGAGGACGGCGCCGAGGAGCAGGGCCGTGGCCGCCAGGAGGCACGCGAGCCAGACGATCTCACCGAGCAGGGTGCGCACCCGCTTGATGCCGGCGCCCGTCAGTGTGAGCGCCTTGCGGGCCGTGGCGCCCGCTGCGGGGGAGCGGCGCACTCGCGGCGGCGTGTCCGCCTTGGCGCCGGCGCGGCCGGTCGGTGCCTCGGTCGGTGCCTCGGTCGGTGCCTCGGTCGGTGCTTCGGTGGATGCCGTCGACGGCGACCCGGTGGGCATCTTGGTGGGCGTCTTGGTGGGCGTCGCTGTGGGCGAGATGCCGGTCGGTTCGCCGGTCGGTTCGCCGGTCGAGGCGGGTGGGGGCGTCACGGTGTGCGTGGGCTCAGGCGTACTGGTGGTCGGGCTGGCCGGGCTCGTCATCGAGGGCTCTCCTTGCGCGGTTCGTGGATCCGCGTGGTCAACGAGCGACCCCACCCGCAGGACACGCCCCTGGCGGCGCGAGTCCGCCGCGGGCGGCCGGACGCGTGGTCCTGGCCCGCTGGGCCGCCCCATAGACTGGCCCGCATGTCATCCCTGTCCCGCGACGACGTAGCCCACCTGGCAGGCCTCGCCCGCATCGAGCTCTCGGACGCCGAGCTCGACCGCATGGTGGGTGAGCTCGGGGTCATCCTCGAGTCCGTGGCCAAGGTCCAGCAGGCCCCCACCGAGGGCGTCGCCCCGATGTCACACCCGATGCCGCTGACCAACGTGACCCGGCCCGACGTCGTGCGCCCCAGCCTGGGTGCGGAGGCCGTGCTCGCAGGCGCGCCGGAGGCCGAGCAGCAGCGCTTCTCGGTGCCGCGCATCCTCGACGAGGACTGAGCCACCCACCAAGCGTGCGTATGCCGCGTCGCCCAGCACCCGGCATACCTCCCCGCCTGTGCGGGGCACCCACGAAACCTGTTGTCGCAGCTACGAACCGAAGGCACTGACGTGACCGACCTGCCAACCGACCTGACGCGGGCCACCGCCTCCGCCCTGGCCGACGCCCTCGCGAGCAAGACGATCAGCTCCGTCGAGGTGACCCGGGCGCACCTCGACCGCATCGCGGCCGTCGACGGGCTGGTGCACTCCTACCTGCACGTGGACGGCGACGGTGCCCTCGCCCAGGCGCGCGCGGTCGACGAGCGCCGCAACGCCGGAGAGAGCCTCGGCGCCCTGGCCGGGGTGCCGATCGCGGTCAAGGACGTCATGACGACCAGGGGCGTGCCCACCACCTGCGGCAGCAGGATCCTCGAGGGCTGGATCCCCCCCTACGATGCGACCGTCGTGACGAAGCTGCGCGAGGCCGGCCTGCCGATCCTCGGCAAGACCAACATGGACGAGTTCGCCATGGGGTCCTCGACCGAGCACTCGGCCTACGGGCCCTCGCACAACCCGTGGGACCTCGAGCGCATCCCCGGCGGCTCCGGCGGTGGCTCGAGCTCGGTGCTGGCCTCGTTCCAGGCGCCGCTCGCCACCGGCACCGACACCGGCGGCTCGATCCGCCAGCCGGCTGCCGTGACCGCGACGGTCGGCACCAAGCCGACCTACGGCGGCGTCTCGCGCTACGGCCTCGTGGCGCTCGCCAGCTCCCTCGACCAGGCCGGCCCCTGCGGCCGCACCGTGCTCGACACCGCCCTGCTGCACGCCGTCATGGGCGGCCACGACCCGATGGACTCCACGTCGATCGACGCGCCGGTGCCGCCCGTCGTCGAGGCTGCCCGCGCGGCTGACGTGAGGGGCATGCGCATCGGTGTCGTCAAGGAGCTCGGCGGTGAGGGGTACCAGCCGGGTGTGCGCGCCCGCTTCGACGAGTCGGTCGCCCTGCTCGAGGAGCTCGGTGCCGAGGTCGTCGAGGTCAGCTGCCCGAACTTCGAGTTCGCCCTCGCGGCCTACTACCTCATCCTCCCGAGCGAGGCCTCGAGCAACCTCGCGAAGTTCGACGCGATGCGTTACGGCCTACGGGTGCTGCCCGAAGGCGTCGACGCGCCGAGCGCCGAGCAGGTCATGGCCGCGACGCGGGACGCCGGCTTCGGCGACGAGGTCAAGCGCCGCATCATCCTCGGCACGTACGCGCTGAGCTCCGGTTACTACGACGCCTACTACGGCTCGGCGCAGAAGGTCCGCGCGCTCATCGCGCAGGACTTCACGAAGGCGTACGAGAAGGTCGACGTCCTCGTCAGCCCCACCGCGCCGACGACGGCGTTCAAGATGGGCGACAAGCTCGAGGACCCGATGGCCATGTACCTCAACGACATCGCCACGATCCCGGCCAACCTCGCCGGCGTGCCCGGCATGTCGATCCCGTCCGGCCTGGCCGACGAGGACGGCCTGCCGGCCGGCATCCAGATCCTCGCGCCCGCCATGAAGGACGAGCGCCTCTACTCCGTGGGCGCCGCCCTCGAGGCTGCGCTCGTCGACCGCTGGGGCGGGCCGATCCTCGACCGCGGCCCGGCGTTGGCCGGCGCTGCTGCTGCGAAGGGAGCCTGACATGACCACCGTCACGAGCGACACCGTGCTGGACTACGACGAGGCCATGGCCACGTTCGACCCGGTCATGGGACTCGAGGTGCACGTCGAGCTGCACACGGCGACCAAGATGTTCTGTGGCTGCCCGACGGAGTTCGGCGCCGAGCCCAACTCGCAGGTGTGCCCGGTGTGCCTCGGCCTGCCGGGGGCGCTGCCCGTCGTCAACGAGAAGGCCGTCGAGTCGGCCGTCCGCATCGGACTGGCCCTCAACTGCGAGATCGCCGAGTGGTGCCGCTTCGCCCGGAAGAACTACTTCTACCCGGACATGCCGAAGAACTTCCAGACGTCGCAGTACGACGAGCCGATCGCCTACGAGGGCTATCTCGACGTCGAGCTCGAGGACGGCAGCACCTACCGGGTCGAGATCGAGCGCGCGCACATGGAGGAGGACACCGGCAAGTCGCTGCACATCGGCGGCGCGACCGGCCGCATCCACGGCGCCGACCACTCGCTCGTCGACTACAACCGCGCCGGCATCCCGCTCATCGAGATCGTCACCAAGCCGATGGTCGGGGCGGGCGAGCGCGCGCCCGAGGTCGCCAAGGCATACGTCTCGGCGCTGCGCGACCTGCTGCGCGCCCTCGACGTCAGCGACGTCAAGATGGAGCAGGGCTCGATGCGCTGCGACGCCAACGTGTCGCTGCGCCGGAAGGTCGGCGACCCGCTGAGTGCGGAGCAGCTCGCCGTGCCGCTCGGCACGCGCACGGAGACGAAGAACGTCAACTCGCTGCGGTCGGTCGAGCGTGCGGTGCGCTACGAGATCTCGCGGCACGCGGCGATCCTCGACGGTGGCGGCACGATCCTGCAGGAGACGCGGCACTGGCACGAGGACACCGGCATCACGACCTCCGGCCGTGTCAAGTCCGATGCCGAGGACTACCGCTACTTCCCCGAGCCCGACCTCGTGCCCGTCGCGCCGACGCGTGAGACGGTCGAGGCCCTGCGCGGCACCCTGCCCGAGCCTCCCGGCCTGCGTCGCAAGCGTCTCCAGTCCGACTGGGGCTACAGCGATCTCGAGATGCGCGACGTCGTCAACGCCGGCGCCGTCGAGCTCATCGAGGAGACCGTCGCCGCCGGCGCGAGCCCGGCTGCGGCGAGGAAGTGGTGGCTCGGCGAGCCGTCACGCCGCGCCAACGCCGAGGGCCAGGACATCGTGACGTATGCCGCCGGGCTGGGCCTGACGCCCGCGCACATCGCCGAGCTCGACGGGCTCGTCGCCGCCGGGCGGCTCAACGACTCGCTCGCGCGTCAGGTCCTCGACGGCGTCCTCGCGGGCGAGGGCAGCCCCAGGACGGTTGCCGACGCGCGCGGGCTCCAGCTCGTCCAGGACGACAGCGCCCTCGAGGCCGCCGTCGACAAGGTCATCGGCGCCAACCCGGACGTCGCTGCAAAGATCCGCGACGGCAAGGTGGCGGCCGCGGGTGCGCTCATCGGTCAGGTCATGAAGGAGATGAAGGGCCAGGCCGACGCCGGCAAGGCCCGCGAGCTCATCCTCGCCAAGCTCCAGTAGGGCCCCAGCGAACCAAACCAACCGTCGAAAGGCCACATTCCGGTCGGTCCCGGAGGTTCCTGACCTCTGGGAGGCCCCGGAATGTGGCCTTTCGACGGTGCAAGAGGGGCGGGCCGGGCGAGGCGGATCGTGGAGGTGGGGTCGGAGCTCAGCCGACGCCGACGTCGGCCAGTGGCAGCGAGATCAGCCGGTCGGCGCCGTCGTTGTTGCTCGTGGTGATCCAGACCCGGTCGCCGACGAAGCGGAGGTCGCGGATTCGGCCGTACTTCCCCTTGAGGTACCGGACGGGTTCGCCTGCGGTGCCGTCGGCGTTGACCGGCACGCGCCACGCGGACTGGCCGCGCAGCGCCGCCAGGTAGACCGCTCCGTCGGGGCCGACGGCGATCCCGCTGGGCGACATCTCGCTCGTCGGCCACTGGGCGACGGGGTCGACGAAGTCGGGGTTTCGGGCCCTGCCCTCCACCTGCGGCCAGCCGTAGTTCTTGCCGGGCTCGATGAGGTTGAGCTCGTCGTAGGTGTCCTGGCCGAACTCACTGGCCCACAGCCGCTTCCGGCTGTCCCACGCGAGGCCCTGCACGTTTCGGTGGCCGTAGGACCAGATCGGGGAGCCGCCGAACGGGTTGCCGGGTGCAGGGTCGCCGTCTGGGGTGATGCGAAGGATCTTGCCGCCGAGCGAGTCGAGGTTCTGCGACAGGGAGGTGTCGCCGGCCTCGCCCGTGCCGACGTAGAGGAATCCGTCCGGCCCGAAGGCGATGCGCCCGCCGTTGTGGAAGCGCCCGCGGGGGATGCCGGAGAAGATCACGACCGGATCACCGATCGTGCCGTCACGCCACGGCACGGCGGCGATCCGGTTGTCGCTGTCGGTCGAGTAGTACGCGTAGAAGACCGGGTCGGCCTCGAAGTCCTCGGGCACGGCGAGGCCGAGCAGGCCGCCCTCTCCCTCCGTGCGGCTGATGGGTAGCCGGCCTGCAACCGTGGCCTTGCCCCCCGACCCCGGCCTCGGCACGTGGTAGATCCTGCCGGTGTTGCGCTCGCTGACCAGGGCGCTGCCGTCGGGCAGGACGGCCACGGACCACGCGATGTCGAGCCCCCCGAGGAGGGTCAGGGGGCCGGCATCCCGGGGCACGGGCTGGCCGGTCGGTGCGGCAGCGGTCGATGGCGTGGGCGCCACGGCTCTCGCCGAGCTGGAGGCAGTTGCGCCGGGGGCTGTCGTCGACGGTGCGGGGGTGGTGGCGGTGCTCGTGGGCGGAGCCGTCGGTGCACTCGTCTCGGCGCTCGTCACCGGGCTGCTTGCCTGCCTCGTCGCCGCACCCGTCGAGGCCGTGGTCGGGGCGCCCGTGGAGCACCCTGCGGTGACGACGGCGACGACGACGGCGCCCGCAAGGGCCCGGCCGACCGGTGCGGAGGTATACGGCATACCTCATTGTGTCGCACGCCTTGCCAGATGACGTCGCTCAGGCGCCGCGTCGCTCGAGCGCCGGGACGAGATCGTCCTGCACGGCCGGGTGCACGACGCGCGCGTCGACGACCCGCCGTGCCGCCGCGACGTCTCCCGTGAAGGCACGGAAGAGCAGCAGCAGGTCGATGTCGTGGCCCGGCCGCTCCACCTCGATGGGGTCGCCGCAGCGGACGGAGCCTGGGGTCACGACCGAGAGGTAGGCGCCGGTGCGGCCGGCCTCGGTGAAGCGTCGCACCCAGCGTGGCTCGCCCATGTGGCGGGCGAACGTGCTGCACGGGATCCGGGGGACCTCGACGCGCAGGACGACGTCGCCGATGCGCCACAGCTCACCCACGAGGGCGTGCGTGGTCTCAACCCCCACGGTGGTGATGTTCTCGCCGAACCCGCCGTGGGGGATGGGCCGCCCGATCTGCTCCTCCCAGTACGCCTGGTCCTCGCGCGGGTAGGCGTACACGGCCTGCAGGGCGCCGCCGTGGTGCTTCTGGTTGCCGATTTCGTCGCCGACCACGCCGCTGCCGAGTCCTCCGTGCTTGGGTCCCGGGTCGCGGACGTCGAACGCGTCGACGGGTCGCTTGTCGATGGCGGTCGGCCGACCGCCGCCGCGTGGGACGGTGCGTCTGCCGGAGCCGAGGGCCAGGACGCGCGGTGGGCTGGTCACCGCGCGAGCCTAGCCGCGGCGCGCGGCGCCGACCTCCGGCCGTGCGCCCACCTTCGTTACCGTGGCGCCATGGATGCCCGTCCCCTTGTCGTGTCCGTCCCCGAGCCCGGCTACGCCGAGGCGCTCGCCGACCTCGATGGTGCGGAGGTGGTCGTCTGGGACATGAAGCAGGTACACCCGCGCGCCGGGGACATCTGCCTCGCGGTCATGCCGTACATGACGGATCTGCGCCTGGCCGACGTCACGAAGGGCCTCGACGCCCTCGAGGTCGTGCAGCTCCAGAGTGCCGGCTACGAGAAGTTCGTCGGCGAGCTGCCCGACGGGGTCAGCCTCTGCAACGCGGGAGGCGTGCACGACGCCTCCACGGCCGAGCTCGCCCTCGCGCTGACGCTGGCCTCCATCCGGGAGATCCCGCAGTTCGCGGCGTCGCAGGCGCGTTCGCGCTGGGAGCCGCTGCACCTGCGCCCGGCGCTCGCCGACCGTCGGGTGCTCGTCGTCGGCTACGGCAGGATCGGTCGCGCCGTCGCGCGCCGCTTCGCGCCCTTCGAGGTGACCGTGACGGCCGTGGCCTCGCGCGCCCGGGCCGGCGACGCGATGGTCCGGCAGGTGCACGGCATCGACGAGCTGCCCGACCTGCTCCCCGACCACGACGTCGTCGTGGTCATCGTGCCGCTCACGGACGCGACGCGCGGTCTGTTCGACGCGTCGATGCTCGGTCGTATGCCGGACGGCGCCTTGCTCGTCAACGTGGCGCGAGGTGCCGTCGTCGACACGGACGCCCTCGTTGCCGAGTGCCTCTCCGGCCGCCTGCGCGCCGCACTCGACGTGACGGATCCGGAGCCCCTTCCGGAGGATCATCCGCTCTGGACCGCGCCGGGCGTCCTCATCACCCCGCACGTCGGGGGAGCGACCGAGGCCATGCGTCCGCGGGCCATCGCGCTCGTGCGCCGGCAGGTGCAGGCGCTGCTCGCCGGCGAGCCGCTCGACAACGTCGTCGCCGGACCCTTGTCTGCCCGACACCCATAGTGGACACTGTCCACATGACCGAGACCATCGTCGCCATCGGCACGCGCAAGGGGCTCTGGATCGCCCGCAGCACCGACCGCCGGGACTGGACCCTCGAAGGTCCCCACTTCCTGATGAGCGAGGTGGCCTCGGTCGCCGTCGACACCCGTGAGGGACGATCGACCGTGCTCGCGGGAGTGAAGTCCTGGCACTGGGGCCCGACCGTCCAGGTCTCCACCGACGGCGGGCGATCGTGGACCGAGAGCGCCGAGCGTGCCCTCTCCTTCCCGAGCGACACCGACACGGCCCTCGAGCGGGTGTGGCAGCTGACTCCGGACCCCAACGACGCCGACGTCGTCTGGGCGGGCGTCGAGCCGCACGCCCTCTTCCGCAGCACCGACCGCGGGGACAGCTACGAGCTCGTCCGGGGCCTCTGGGACCACCCGCACCGACCCACGTGGGAGCCGGGCTTCGGCGGGGGAGCCGTGCACACGGTCATCCCCGAGGCAGGCCACCCCGAGAACCTGCTCGTGGCCATGAGCACCGGCGGCGTCTACCGTTCCGGCGACGGCGGCAAGACTTGGGCGCCCAGCAACCCCGGCATCCGTGCCGGGTTCGTGCCCGACAACGAGTACCCGGAGTACGGCCAGTGCGTGCACAAGGTGGCCCGGGGTCAGGGGGAGGGGGAGCTGTTCGCTCAGAACCACAACGGGGTCTACCGCTCGCATGACAACGGCGCGTCGTGGGACTCGATCGCCGACGGGCTGCCCACGGACTTCGGGTTCACCGTGCTCGCGCACCCTCGACGGGCCGGGGTGGTCTGGGTCGTCCCGGTCGCCGACTCCGGCGAGCGAATCCCGCCCGGCGCCCAGTTGCAGGTCCAGCGGTCCGAGGACGCCGGGGCCACCTGGCGCCAGCAGGCGACCGGCCTGCCCGACCACAGCTACACCTGCGTCCTGCGCGACGCCGCGTCGCTCGACGCGGCCGACCCGGTCGGCGTCTACCTCGGCACCCGCAACGGCGACGTCTTCGCGTCCGCCGACGAGGGCGAGTCCTTCCACCGCATCGCGACCCAGCTGCCCGACGTGCTTGTCGTGCGCGCCGCCCAGCTGGCTTGAGTCACAAGGGATCTGGTATGCCCTCCGCCCCCGTCCGCGTCATCCTCCCCGGCATGCTCCGCGACCTCGTCGGCGGTGTGGCCGAGCTCGAGGTGGAGTCGCCGACCGAGTCGCAGACCGTCGCCGAGCTGCTCGACCGCGCCTTCTGCGAGCACCGCATCCTCGACGGGAAGGTGCGCGACGAGCGAGGGCAGATCCGCCGCCACGTGAAGGTCTTCGTCAACGGTGAGGACGCCACGCGTGGTGACGGCGTGGGGGCCGCCGTCCCGGCCGGCGCTCGCGTCCACATCATCAACGCGGTCTCCGGGGGCTGAGGCCGGCGGGGCGGCCGGCTAGGCGCCTCGGCCGTCGACGCCGAGCAGCACCGGCAGGACGGTGCGCTCGAGCTCCCCGACGGTCAGCGAGCGGGGCTCGACGAGGCGCTGGGTCATCGACCCCTGCGCCAGCGCGATCGCCGCGCGCACGAAGAGCTCGGTCGGCATCGGTAGGGAGAGCCCCTGACGCTCGACGGCCTCGTCGACGACGGCCACGAGCTCGTCGCGGACCCGGCGCTGCTGGGTGGCCCACGCTCGTCGGGCACCGGCGTCGCGGATGGCGTGCAGGGTGAACTCGGTGGTCAGCACGACCCAGCGCTCCTGGCTGCGGGGGTCGTCGGCCAGGGCCGCGAAGACGTCGCGGAGGACGTCCTCGGCACTGGCCTGCTCGCGCTTGCTGGCCCGTCGGATCCGGTCGACCAGGGCCTCCGAGTGGCGACGGGACAGCTCGACGACGAGGTCGTCCTTCGAGCTGAAGTTCGAGTAGAAGGCCCCGCGGGTGAAGCCGGCCCGGTCGCAGATGTCCTCGACCGTGGCGCCGTGGAAGCCGCGCTCGGCGAAGACCTCGCTGGCCGCCTCGAGCACCCGGTCGCGCGTGGCCTGTCGACGGGCCGTGATGCGCGGCGCTGGGGGTGGGGCAGTGGTGGGCGGCATGCTCCAAAGGATACGCGCTCGAATTGGATACAAGGTTGGATTGGATGCATACTCGTATCGTGACTGTTCCGGAAGTGGCCCCCCATGAATCGCCCGACGCCTGGAGTGTCGTCGTCGACGACGTCAGCGTGGCCGGCACCCACGAGCCGTTCGTGCAGGGCATCGACCTCATGGCTCCTGCTGGTGAGGTGACGGTCGTGGCGACCGACCCGGGCATCCCGCAGGTCGCCCTCGCCCTGGCCATCGGCGGTCGCGTCGAGCTGCTCCGTGGCCGTGTCGCCATGGGGGGCGCCGCAGAGCGTGCGGAGCTCCAGCTGCGCACCCGCCTGGTCGATGTCACCGACGTCACCTCCCCGGAGGAGGCCATTGCGGTCCGTGCGGTCGTCCAGGAGGAGCTCGCCCTCGCCGAGCAGCCCGCGTCACGGGCCGCGGTGGCCGCCTTCCTCGCCGAGCACGACCTCGGCGACGTGGCGGGGCGTCCGTGGGGCCAGCTGCCCGCCGCGCTGCGCACGAGCCTGCTGCTCGAGCTCGGCGCCCTGCACCCACACGTGCGCGTCCTCGTCCTCGCCGGACCCGAGCGGCACGGCGGCGATGCGGCGCCCTGGCTCGAGACCTGCCATCGGCTGGCGGCGAGCGGGCTCGTCGTCATCGTCCTGACAACTGCCGCCACCGTCGCGGCGTTCGCGACCCTCGTGGTCACCCCCTCGGTCTCCAAGGAGCCGCTGGCATGAACCCCATCCGTCTCGCCGTCGCCGAGCTGCGCCGCCTCACCAGCTCGCGGCTCGCACGCCTCGCCCTCGCCGCCCTCGTGCTCATCCCCACCCTCTACGGCGGGCTCTATCTCTACGCCAACCACGACCCCTACGGCGCCTTTCCCCAGGTGCCTGCCGCCGTCGTGAGCGACGACACCGGCACGACGCTGAGCACGGGCGAGAAGCTGCAGGTGGGTGGCCAGGTCGCCGAACACCTCGTCGAGTCCAAGTCCTTCGACTGGCACCGCGTGTCGCACGCCGAGGCAATGCGCGGAGTCGACGACGGGACGTACTCGTTCGCCGTCATCCTGCCGAACACCTTCTCGGCCGACCTCGCCTCGACCGCGGAGTTCAAGCCCCGGCAGGCAACCGTCGTGCTCGAGACGAACGACGCCAACAACTACATGACCTCGATGATCGGCAACCAGGTGATCAAGCAGGTCACGGCATCGGTCGCGAGCCAGGTCAGCGAGACCGCGGCGAGCAAGCTGCTGCTCGGGTTCAGCCAAGTGCACGACCAGCTGGTCAAGGCGGCCGACGGTTCGGAGCAGCTGCGGGCCGGGGCCGCCAAGGCCGACAGCGGCGCGCACCAGCTGTCGACCGGCGCCTCGGACCTGGCGACCGGCCTGCACGACCTCGCGGACGGAGCCCGACGCCTCGAGACCGGCATCGGCCAGGCCGCCGCCGGCGCGGACGACCTCCAGGCGGGCGCCGGCCAGCTGGCATCAGGTCTCGGCACGCTGCAGTCCCGCACGTCGGGGTTGCCCGCGCAGACCGCGAAGCTCGCCGACGGCGCCGAGCAGGTCGCCGCAGGCAACCGTACGATCGCCGGCTACGGCGCCAAGGCCGCGTCGGCGTCCACCGACCTCAAGAGGCGGATCGCCGCCGACCGGGGCACCTTCCTGTCCGACCTGCGAGCACAGGGGCTCACCGATGCCCAGCTCGCCGTCGTGCAGTCGCGCCTCGATGCCATCGACGGCTACGTCGACCGTGCGGACTCGACGATCCAGTCGGCCTCGGGCGACCTCACCCGGCTGTCCCACGGAGCCGACCAGGTGGCGACCGGCGCGCGCGCCCTCGCGACGGTGACCCCCGCCCTGACCGACGGCATCGCCTCGGCCCACTCGGGCGCGATCCAGTTGCGCGACGGCGCGGGTACGCTCGCCGGAGGCCTCGAGACGCTGCAGAGTGGCGTGGCGCAGCTCTCCACGGGCGCGGACAAGGCTGCGAACGGCGGAGACTCGCTCGCCAAGGGCGCCGCCTCGCTCGCGTCAGGGCTCGACACGCTGACCGGGGGCGCCGGCGATCTCCACGCCGGCCTCGTCAAGGGGCGCGACTCCGTGCCCGACCCCACCGGCGCACAGCGCAAGGCGATGGCGCAGACCATCGGCAACCCGGTGGGCGTGTCCACCGGCTCGCTCTCCTCGGCCGGCTCCTACGGGGCGGGCCTGGCCCCGCTCTTCATGAGCCTCGCCCTGTGGATCGGCGCCTACGTGCTCTTCCTCTTCGTGCGGCCCCTGTCGACCCGGGCGCTCGCGACGAGCCAGCGCTCGGTCCGCGCCGCTCTCGGTGGATGGCTGGCGCCGGCCCTGGTCGGTCTCGTCCAGGTGGCCGCGCTCGTGCTCGTCGTCGGTCGGGGCGTCGACATCCGCATCGCACACCCCGTGCTCGCGTTCCTCTTCCTGGGCTTCACCTCCATGACGTTCGTGGCGATCCTGCACGCTCTCGCCGCACGCTTCGGCACGGTCGGAAAGTTCCTCGGCCTCGTCTTCATGGTCGTCCAGCTCGTCAGCGCCGGCGGCACCTTCCCGTGGCAGACGCTGCCCGCGCCTCTGCAAGCGGTGCACCACGTCGTGCCCATGAGCTACGCCGTCGACGGGCTCCGCCGGCTGCTCTACGGGGCCGACCTCGGACCGGTCGTGGGCTCCGTGGGGGTGCTCACGGCATACCTCCTCGCCGCGCTGGCGGTCTCGACCGTTGCCGCGCGCCGGTTGCGGATGTGGACCCCGAAGCGCATTAAGCCGGAGCTCAGCCTGTGACCGGTCCGGGCTGACAAGACCCTGCCGCCCGGAGCATGCTCGGAACCATGAGCATCGCCGCGAAGGAGAAGACCCTGGTCCTCATGCGTCATGCCAAGGCCGAGGAGGGGCTGGGCAAGGCCGACCACGACCGTGAGCTCGCGGCCCGCGGACGCCGCGACGCGAGGGCTGCGGGGAAGTGGCTGCATCGTGAGGGGCTGGTGCCCGACCTGGTCATCTGCTCCACGGCGCAGCGCACCCGGCAGACCTGGGAGGAGGCGTGCCGCGGCGGCGCCCAGGCAGAGTTCGTCGAGTTCCGTCGCAGCGTCTACGTCGGCGGGTCGGAGCAGACCCTCGAGACGGTGCGCGAGGACGGGGGAGACACGACGACCCTGCTGGTCGTCGGGCACAACCCGACCATGGCCCAGCTGACCAGCCTGCTGACGGACGGCGAGGGCTCCCGGGAGGCGCACGAGGCGCTCGGCCGAGGCTTCGTCACGAGCGGGATCGCCGTCCTGCGCTACGCCGGCGACTGGGCCGACCTCGACCTGGGCGCGTGTGCGCTGGAACGCTTCCACGTCTGCCGGGGCAGCGCCGAGTGAGCCGACCGCCGTTCCCGAGACGGGGCGCGATCAGGCCGTGAGATGCGATGTCCAGTCCGCGGACACGGTCCTATGCTGCAGGCATGACGCAGACGCCTGACATCAAGCCCCGCAGCCGCGACGTCACCGACGGTCTCGAGAAGACCGCCGCGCGGGGGATGCTCCGGGCCGTGGGACTCGGGGACGACGACTGGGCCAAGCCGCAGATCGGCGTCGCGAGCTCGTGGAACGAGATCACGCCGTGCAACCTCTCGCTCGACCGCCTTGCGAAGGCGGTCAAGGACGGGGTGCACGCCGGCGGTGGCTATCCCCTCGAGTTCGGCACCATCTCGGTGTCCGACGGCATCTCGATGGGCCACGAGGGCATGCACTTCAGCCTCGTCTCGCGCGAGATCATCGCCGACTCCGTCGAGACCGTCATGAACGCCGAGCGCCTCGACGGCTCAGTGCTGCTCGCGGGCTGCGACAAGTCGCTGCCGGGCATGCTCATGGCTGCGGCGCGCCTCGACCTCGCTTCCGTCTTCCTCTACGCCGGCACGATCCTGCCGGGCGTCGCCAAGCTCTCGGACGGCACGGAGAAGGAGGTCACGATCATCGACGCCTTCGAGGCCGTCGGTGCGTGCAACGCCGGGCTCATGTCGCGCGAGGACGTCGACGCCATCGAGCGCGCCATCTGCCCGGGCGAGGGCGCCTGCGGCGGTTTCTACACCGCCAACACCATGGCCGCGGTCGCCGAGGCCATCGGCATGTCGATCCCGGGCTCCGCCGCGCCTCCCGCGACCGACCGCCGCCGCGACATGTACGCCCGCAAGTCGGGCGAGGCCGTCGTCGAGCTGCTCCGCCGCGGCATCACCGCGCGCGACATCATGACCAAGCCCGCCTTCGAGAACGCCATCGCCGTCGTCATGGCGTTCGGTGGGTCGACCAACGCCGTCCTGCACCTGCTCGCCATCGCGCACGAGGCCGAGGTGGACCTCACCATCGAGGACTTCCGCCGCATCGGGGCGAAGGTCCCGCACCTGGCCGACGTCAAGCCCTTCGGCAGCTTCGTGATGAAGGACATCGACCACATCGGCGGCATCCCCGTCGTCATGAAGACGCTCCTCGAGGCCGGCCTGCTCGACGGTGACTGCCTCACCGTGACGGGCCGGACGATGGCGGAGAACCTCGAGGAGATCAACCCTCCGCACATCGACGGCCGCGTCATCCGTGAGATGGCCCAGCCGATCCACAAGACCGGCGGCCTGACCATCCTCACCGGCTCGCTCGCCCCCGAGGGGGCCGTCGTGAAGTCGGCGGGCTTCGACGAGTCCGTCTTCGAGGGCACCGCTCGCGTCTTCGACGGAGAGCGCGCCGCGATGGACGCCGTCGAGGACGGCTCGCTGAAGGAGAACGACGTCGTCGTCATCCGCTACGAGGGCCCCAAGGGCGGCCCCGGCATGCGCGAGATGCTCGCCGTCACCGGCGCCATCAAGGGTGCCGGGCTCGGCAAGGACGTCCTGCTCCTCACCGACGGCCGCTTCTCCGGCGGCACCACCGGCCTGTGCGTCGGGCACGTCGCGCCGGAGGCCGTCGACGAGGGCCCGATCGCCTTCGTCCGCGACGGCGACACCATCCGGCTCGACGTCGCCAACGGCACGCTCGACCTGCTCGTCGACGAGGATGAGATGGAGCGCCGTCGCTCCGAGGGTGTCACGCACCCCGAGCCGAAGTACACCCGCGGCGTCCTCGCGAAGTACCGCAAGCTCGTCGGTAGTGCGAGCCGCGGCGCCGTCTGCGGCTGACGCCTCGACCCTGCAACACACCGAGCAGGTCGCAACGCACCCGGGTCCGATCCCGGTGCGTTCGCACCTTCTCGGTGTGTTGCGGGGAGGGGGCGTATGCCGTGTGCCCGGCTCAGGTGCCGGCGTCGGGGAAGGCGCGTGGCGTGAGTCCCGTGGCCCCGCGGAACCGGCGGATGAGGTGTCGCTCGTCGCTGAAGCCGGTGGCGACCGCGATGTCGCGCACTTCGAGCCGGTGTGGACGAGCAGGTCGGTCGCGGCCGCGAGGCGGCGCGGCCCGGTGCGCGTAGGGGCCCTTGCCGGCCTCGGCGCGGAACCGGCGCCGCCAAACCGGCGCTCGGTGGTGCGCGCAGTGGCTCGGCCGGGCTCGGCTAGCGCTGGGTGGTGGCGTCGCCCAGCTCGGCCCGTGCCTTGAGCCCGGCCGCCTCCATGGCGAGATAGCGCTCGGTGAGCGAACGGTAGGCGAGACCGACGAGCGAGCCCAACCATCCGGACTGGGTGATCGAGAGCGTCGCCCGGCAGCTGGCCGGTCCCGTGGCCTCGACGCCGTGCCGGCCCGTCGTGAGGATGCCGGGACCACTTGCCTGCCAGGTGAACTCGTGGCCCTCGGTCAGGCTGGTGACGGTCCAGACAGTCGTGGGGATCCGCGGCTGCTCGATCCGCGCCCGCGCCCCGACCCGCAGCTGGCCGTCGAGGAGCGTGACGGAGCGGATCGACGCCGTCCACTCCGGCCAGCGCTCGACGTCGCGCATGATGACCCAGGCCAGCCCGGCCGGTGCCTCGATCTCGATGCTCGTGGCCTGGTCCACGACGCCTCCTCAGTCCTGGCTCGCCGCCGGCTCCGGGGCCACGTCGACCGCCCAGTGCCGCCAGACCGACGTGACCTGCATGCCGACCTTCTCATAGAGCCCCAGCGCGCCGGTGCGGGAGTCGGTGGACAGCTCCGACCGCTCTCCGCCGTTCCTGCGCCCGACCTCGAAGGCGTCGACGAGGAGGGCACGAGCGAGGCCCCGTCCGCGCAGGTCGCGCCGGACGGCGAGCTTGTCGACGTAGGCGGAGCCGTTCGACACGACGACGAACGCCATCCCGACGACCTCGTCGTCGGGATCCACCATGAGCCGCAGCTGCCAGGGCTGGTAGCCCGGCCGCTGGGTGACGGTGGCGGACCACTCCTCGAAGGTCGCCCGCCCGCGGTCGGACCACTCGAGGAACGCGTCCTCGTTGACGGCCCACGCGGCGCGGAGGTCGGCCTCGTCGCGAGGGTCGCGGACGGCATACGCCTCGGGGATCGGTTGCGGCGCAATGGCGCGGCCGGCCGGGAGCTCGAGGACCCACGACGTCCACAGCGCGCGGTAGCCGAGGGACTCGAGCAGTCGCTCGCCGGGGGAGTCGCCGGGGACGGGCTGCCCCACGAGCGAGCCCCCGTCGCGAGCGGCGACGGAGCGCGTCCAGCGCGAGAGCGCGGTCCCGATCCCACGGCCTCGGTATGCCGGGTCGACCGCGGCGTCGGCCCACCGTGCCTTGTAGACCTCGGCGTAGGCGACGAGCCGGTCCCCGTCGAGGACCCCGACGGACTGCGTCGGCAGGTCGAAGGCCGGTCGCTGCCAGTCGCCGACGATGTCGGCCTCCTCGATGAACGCCTCGCCGAGGTCGTGCTGCTCGCACGCCGCCATGAGCGTCGTGACGGCCGCGGCGTCGTGCCGCTTCAGCGGCCGCGTCGTCAGGCCCCCAGCGGTCTCCGGCAGGTGCAGCGCGAGGGCCGTCGAGGGCCCCACGAGGGGAGTGTTCGCCATGCCGGCAAGTGTCCCGAGGGGCTTCGGTCCCCGACAACCGACTTTCCGATGGCCACGGAAAGTGACAGTGGGTGAGATCACGATGCCACATGCTGAGATGCGCACATCGGTCGATTGACACCACTGGGGCTTGGTAGGACGGTTGTCACGTGCCCCGACTCCTCGTACTTCCCTAGCGCGCCGACCAGCTCAACGGTCAGCGCGCCCCCTTCCGTCCCACCGCGGGACCGAAGGGTTTTTTTGTGGCTGGAGTCAGCCCGAACCGGCAGGACCACGAAGTGCCCGACAGAAGGAAGAGATCGTGAGCGACACGACGAAGCAGGCGCCCTCGCCCGCCGACGTGGCCTCCCTGGCCCGTCCCCGACCGTCGGCGGAGGCGAGGCCCGCGCCGGCCGTCGAACCCGTCGCGCCGGTCCGTCAGGTCACCGGGGCCCAGGCGCTCGTCCTCTCGCTCGAGGCCATCGGCTGCGACACCGTCTTCGGCATCCCGGGCGGCGCGATCCTCCCCGCCTACGACCCGATGCTCGACTCCAAGAAGGTCCGCCACATCCTCGTGCGCCACGAGCAGGGCGCCGGCCACGCAGCGGAGGGGTACGCCTCGGCGACCGGCAGGGTCGGTGTCTGCATGGCGACCTCGGGCCCCGGTGCGACCAACCTCGTGACACCGCTCGCGGACGCCCACATGGACTCTGTTCCGGTCGTGGCGATCACCGGCCAGGTCGCGAGCGCGGCCATCGGCACGGACGCCTTCCAGGAGGCCGACATCCGCGGCATCACGATGCCCATCACGAAGCACAACTACCTCGTGACCGACCCCGCGAAGATCCCCCAGGCCATCGCCGAGGCGTTCCACGTCGCGAGCACCGGTCGCCCCGGCCCGGTCCTCGTCGACATCAGCAAGGACGCCCTCCAGGCGGCGACCACCTTCAGCTGGCCGCCGCAGATCGACCTGCCGGGCTACCGGCCGGTGCTGCGCCCGCACGGCAAGCAGATCCGGGAGGCGGCGCGCCTCATGGCGGCTTCGAAGCGCCCGATCCTCTACGTCGGCGGTGGCGTCGTGCGGGCCAGGGCGAGTGAGTCGCTGCGTCGCCTCGTCGAGCTGACCGACATCCCTGTCGTCACGACGCTCATGGCGCGCGGCACGGTGCCCGACAGCGAGCCGCTCAACCTCGGCATGCCCGGCATGCACGGGACCGTCGCCGCCGTCACCGGCCTGCAGAAGTCAGACCTCATCATCGCCCTCGGCGCCCGCTTCGACGACCGGGTCACGGGCCAGCTGTCGAGCTTCGCCCCGCACGCCAAGGTGATCCATGCCGACATCGACCCGGCCGAGATCTCGAAGAACCGCATCGCCGACGTGCCGATCGTGGGTGACGTGGGCGAGGTCATTCGCGACCTCATCGAGCAGGTGACCCTCGACCGGGCAGCCGCAGACGACGACGCCGAGGGCTGGGACTTCGGCGCCTGGCGCGAGCGCGTCGCCGACTGGAAGAAGACCTTCCCGCTCGGCTATGCCGACAGCGAGGACGACACCCTGTCCCCGCAGTACGTCATCGAGCGCATCGGCGCCCTCAGCGGGCCGGAGGCCACGTACGTTGCGGGCGTCGGGCAGCACCAGATGTGGGCCGCGCAGTTCGTGCAGTACGAACGCCCCAACGCCTGGATCAACTCCGGCGGCCTCGGCACGATGGGCTTCTCGGTGCCGGCGGCCATGGGCGCCAAGGTCGCCGAGCCGGAGCGCACCGTCTGGGCGATCGACGGCGACGGCTGCTTCCAGATGACCAACCAGGAGCTGGCGACCTGCGTCATCAACAACATCCCGATCAAGGTCGCGATCATCAACAACAGCTCGCTCGGGATGGTCCGTCAGTGGCAGACGCTCTTCTACAACGAGCGCTACTCCAACACCGACCTCCAGCCGATGAGCCAGCGCGTGCCCGACTTCGTCAAGCTCGCCGACGCATACGGCTGCCTCGGCCTGCGCGCCGAGACGCCGGAGGAGGTCGACGCCGTCATCAAGCAGGCCCTCGAGACCAACGACCGACCCGTCGTCATCGACTTCATCGTCCACCGCGACGCCATGGTGTGGCCGATGGTGCCGGCGGGCGTCAGCAACGACATGATCCAGGCGGCGCGCCACGAGGCGCCCGTCTGGGAGCGGGAGGACTGAGCATGAGCAAGCACACCCTGTCCGTCCTCGTCGAGGACAAGCCCGGCGTCCTGACCCGCGTCGCCGCGCTCTTCTCGCGTCGGGGCTTCAACATCAACTCCCTCGCCGTGGGCCCGACCGAGCTGGCCGACATCTCCCGGATCACCGTCGTCGTCGAGGTCGAGGGCGCCGCCCTGGAGCAGGTGACGAAGCAGCTCAACAAGCTCATCGAGGTCCTCAAGGTCGTCGAGCTCGAGGCACACGCCTCCGTCCAGCGCGAGATCCTGCTCGTCAAGGTCCGCGCCGACCCGGCCACGCGCAGCCAGGTCATCGACACGATCCAGCTCTTCAAGGCCAAGGTCGTCGACGTGACCACCGACGCCGTCGTCATCGAGGCGACCGGCAACTCCGACAAGCTCCGCGCGCTGCTCGACGTGCTCGAGCCGTTCGGCATCAAGGAGCTCGTCCAGTCCGGCATGGTCGCCGTCGGCCGGGGGTCGCGCTCGATCACCGACCGGAGCCTGCGCAGCGCCTGACGCCACCACCAGACCCACCGCACACCGCAACCGAAGGAGAAGGCCACCATGGCCGAGATGTTCTACGACGACGACGCCGACCTGTCGATCATCCAGGGCAAGAAGGTCGCCGTCATCGGCTACGGCAGCCAGGGCCACGCACACGCGCTCAACCTGCGTGACTCGGGGGTCGACGTCCGCGTCGGCCTCGCCGAGGGCAGCAAGAGCAGGGCCAAGGCCGAGGCCGAGGGCCTGCCGGTCAGCTCCGTCGCCGACGCGGTCCGCGAGGCCGACCTCGTCGTCATCCTGACGCCCGACCAGGTGCAGCGCACCGTCTACGCGAACGACATCCAGCCCAACCTCAAGGACGGCGCTGCTCTGCTCTTCGGGCACGGCTTCAACATCCGCTTCGGCTACATCAAGCCGGAGGCCGACGCCGACGTCCTCATGGTGGCCCCCAAGGGTCCCGGACACATCGTGCGCCGCGAGTTCGCCGACGGCCGTGGCGTGCCCGTGCTGCTTGCTGTCGAGCAGGACGCCTCCGGCACTGCCTGGGACCTGGCCAAGGCATACGGCAAGGCCATCGGGGGCCTGCGCGCGGGCGGCATCAGGACGACGTTCACCGAGGAGACCGAGACCGACCTCTTCGGCGAGCAGGCGGTGCTCTGCGGTGGCGCCAGCCAGCTCGTGATGTACGGCTTCGAGACGCTCGTCGAGGCGGGCTACCAGCCCGAGGTCGCCTACTTCGAGTGCCTGCACGAGCTCAAGCTCATCGTCGACCTCATGATCGAGGGCGGCATCGCCAAGCAGCGCTGGTCGGTCTCCGACACGGCGGAGTACGGGGACTACGTGTCGGGTCCGCGCGTCATCGACCCGCACGTCAAGGAGAACATGAAGGCCGTCCTCACGGACATCCAGAACGGCACCTTCGCGAAGCGCTTCATCGACGACCAGGACGCCGGCGCGCCGGAGTTCAAGCAGCTGCGCGAGAAGGGTGCCCAGCACCCGATCGAGGCGACAGGTCGCGAGCTGCGCCAGCTGATGGCGTGGGTCAAGCAGACCGACGCCGACTACGTCGAGGGGTCAGCCGCGCGCTGACCCGTCCACACGGCTCGACGGCCGGCCGCCCGTTCGTGGGGTGGCCGGCCGTCGGCGTCGGGGGCGGACTCACCCGGTTGCGTGTCCGGCATACGGACTCGGCGTTCCAGTGACTGATACGGCTACCGGCGCGCGTGGCGCTGTTCACATGTTGGTTACGTCGCGTGATTCCCGGCGGGTAAGCCCCTAGACTCGCCGACGGCACACCGCGGTGCCTCCGACGGCCCGCGCCCCGACGTGCGTGCGGCCCCGCACCCGTCCGGAAGGGATTCCCCTGTGAGCAAGCCCGTTGTCCTCATCGCCGAAGAGCTGTCACCCGCCACGATCGAGGCACTGGGACCCGACTTCGAGGTCCGTTCGGCCGATGGAGCCAACCGCGCAGAGCTGCTCCCGGCACTCGCCGACGTCGACGCGGTGCTGATCCGCTCGGCCACCAAGATGGACGCCGAGGCGATCACCGCCGCCAAGCAGCTCAAGGTCATCGCCCGCGCCGGTGTCGGTCTCGACAACGTCGACGTGCAGTCGGCCACGCAGGCGGGCGTCATGGTCGTCAACGCGCCGACCTCCAACATCACCTCGGCGGCCGAGCTCGCCGTGGGCCTGCTCCTCGCGACGGCACGCAACATCGCCCCGGCCAACCAGGCCCTCAAGGACGGCGCCTGGAAGCGCAGCAAGTACTCCGGCGTCGAGCTGCTCGACAAGACGGTCGGCGTCGTGGGGCTCGGCCGCATCGGCGCCCTCGTCGCCGAGCGCCTCAAGGGCTTCGGCATGAAGATCGTCGCCTACGACCCCTACGCCTCGCCCGCGAAGGCCGGCCAGCTCGGCGCCCAGCTCGTCGGCCTCGACGAGCTGCTCGCCCAGTCCGACTTCATCACGATCCACCTGCCGAAGACGCCCGAGACCCTCGGCCTCATCGGCGAGGAGGCCCTGACCAAGGTCAAGCCCTCCGTCCGCATCATCAACGCCGCTCGCGGCGGCATCGTCGACGAGGCCGCTCTGGCGCGGGCCATCGCCGAGGGCCGCGTCGCCGGCGCCGGCATCGACGTCTTCGCCACCGAGCCGACGACCGAGTCGCCGCTGTTCGCGCACGAGTCGGTCGTCGTCACGCCGCACCTCGGTGCCTCGACCGACGAGGCGCAGGAGAAGGCGGGCATCGCGGTGGCCAAGTCGGTGCGCCTGGCGCTCGGCGGCGAGCTCGTCCCCGACGCCGTCAACGTCTCCAGCGGCTTCATCGCCGAGGAGGTCCGCCCGGGGATCCCGCTGGTGGAGAAGCTCGGCCGCATCTTCACCGCCGTTGCCGGCAGTGTCCCGGCCCAGCTCGACGTCGACGTGCGCGGTGAGATCACGGCCCACGACGTCGACGTGTGGAAGCTCGTCGCGCTCAAGGGGCTGTTCACCGACGTCGTCGAGGATGCCGTCACCTACGTCAACGCTCCCGTGCTCGCCGAGCAGCGTGGCTGCGTCGTGCGCCTCGTCACCGATCCCGACTCGGGGGACTTCCGCAACGTCACGACGCTGCGCGGCACGCTCGCCGACGGCACGGTGGTCTCGGTCTCGGGCACGCTGACCGGTCCGAAGATGGTCGAGAAGCTCGTCGGGGTCAACGGCTACGATCTCGAGGTCCCGCTCTCCGAGCACATGCTCGTCTTCGAGTACTCCGACCGACCCGGCGTCATCGGCGCGGTCGGCCGCATCCTCGGTGATGCCGGCATCAACATCGGCGGCATGCAGGTATCGCGGCAGGAGGACCAGGCCATCGGCGTGCTCAACGTCGACAGCGCGGTCCCGGCTGCGGTGGCCGCCCAGCTCGCCGAGGTCGTGGAGGCCACGACGTTCTCGGTCGTCGACCTGCAGGACTGAGCGGTCGGCGCGGACGCGCCACGCACGTATGCCGCTGGGCGGGCACCGACCGGAGCGATCCGACGGGTGCCCGCCCAGCCGCATACCCCCGCTCACCACTCGGCTGGTTGGTCAGCGGGGCGGGGATCCTTGGGTCTGGGCACGGTCGTCCTCCTGTGCTCCTTCGTGCTTCTTCCCCTCTTGGGCGTCGCGGTCCGAGGAGTCGGGCTCACTCACCTCGAGGCCCGCAAGCTCGGGGACGAGCTCGTGACGCTTGCTGAAGGTGTCGATGATCGCGAGGGCGACGGCGGCGATCGGGATGCCGATGAGCGCGCCGATGGGACCGAACAGCGCGGCGCCGGCGATGACCGAGCCCAGGGCGACCGCGGGGTGGACGTCCATGGTGCGGCGGCTGATGCGGGGGGTGAAGACGTAGTTCTCGACCTGCTGGTAGACAGTTGCGAAGATCACGATCCACACGGCGTTGATCGGCTTGTCCAGGAGGGCGAAGAGCGCCGGGAGAGCCACCCCGATGTAGGTGCCGATGGTCGGGATGAACTGACCGACGATGCCCGCGAAGATGCCGAGCGGCAGCCAGAAAGGCACGTCGATGAACCAGAAGAACGTCGCGTGGAAGACGGACGAGAGGCTGGCGAGGACGAGCTTGGAGACGACGTAGCCGCCCGTCTTCTCGACCGAGATGGTCCAGACGGTGATGAAGACGCGCTGGTAGCGCTGCGGGAGCCAGGAGCCGATGGTCTGGCGCAGCCGCGGGCTGTCCGCCGAGAGGTAGTAGGCGAAGACGAGGATCGTCAGGGCGTCGAAGAGGAAGGCGAGCACCGAGCCGAAGATGCCGATGATGCCGCCGCCGTACTTGCCGGCGAGCTCGCCCAGCTTGTCGGGCGTCAGGCGAAGGCCCTGCTGGATCTGGCTGATGTCGAACGTCGTGCCGAAGACCGAGTTGGCCCAGTTGATGGCGTTGGTCACCGCGGCGGGAAGCTGTGAGCCGAGCTCGGACAGCTGCGAGACGAACACCTGGCCGAAGAGCTCGGCGAGCCCCGCGAAGAGCAGCAGCAGCCCCAGCATGGTCAGGCCGGTGGCGAGCCCACGTTTGAGCCCCCGGTTGCTGAGCCACTTCACGACCGGCTCCATCGCGATCGACAGCAGCCACGCGAGCAACAGCAGGAAGAGGAAGCTGCCCATCGCCTGGAAGGCCCAGGTGGCGATCCCGAGCAGGACGACCCCCGTCAGCACGATGATGGTCACGCGGCGCGCGTTGCCGGGTGTGATGGCGATCCACCGGGCCTCTTCGTCGAAGGGGACTCCGGGCACGGCGTGCGGTGCGTGCGGGGCCGCCGCCGCAGGCGCAGCCGCGACGGCTGGCCGCTCCTCGGCAGGGTGGCCGGACGGGCCGGGGGACCGCTCGGCGAAGGGATCGGAATGCTCGGCGCTCACCCAGCGAGCGTACGGCGCGGGTGCTCGTGAACGGGGGATGCGCGCGGCGGCGGCGGACGAGCGACCGCCGGGACGTGACTGACCGCCAGTCGGACACCGCGTCTCACGTTCTGGAAACCCCCTTTACCGGTGGGTAGCCCGGCGTACGGTGAAACGCATGACGCGGCAGGTCGTACTCATTCCCAGCCGCGGCGAGTCCAGGTAGTCAGCAACCTCGCCGCGGAGACCCCGCGCACCCTCCTGCTGACCGGTTCGCCCACCAGGGCTGGAGCCACCTGAGACGACAACCGCACGACAACCGAGAGACGTGATCACCATGAGCGAAGACGCCAGGGCCGCCCGTCAGGCGCTGCAGGAGTCGATGGACCTGCGCGACCAGGGCCACACCGAGGACTGACCGCCACCAGACAGCTCACGAAGGCCCCCGCCCCTCCGGCCGGGGGCCTTCGTCATGCCTCTCTCACTCACTGAGACGTCAGTCCCACATCACAAGACGGCACCTAGGCTGGCAACATGGCACAGACGCAGGTCAGGGACGCCTACTCCATCGCCGTGATCGGCGGTGACGGCATCGGTCCGGAGGTCGTCGCGGAGGGCCTGAAGGTCCTTGACGCCGTCACGGGTGACGGGGGCCCGAAGTTCGCGACGACGGAGTACGACCTCGGCGCCAGGCGCTGGCACGACACCGGCGAGACGCTGCCCGAGTCGGTGCTCGCCGAGCTCCGCGACCACGACGCGATCCTGCTGGGCGCCATCGGTGACCCCAGCGTGCCCAGCGGCGTCCTCGAGCGCGGCGTGCTCCTACCGCTGCGTTTCGCGCTCGACCACTACGTCAACCTCCGCCCCGCCAAGCTCTTCCCGGGGGTCTCCAGCCCCCTCGACGTCGCCCGCGTCGCCCCGAACGGCATCGACTTCGTCGTCGTCCGGGAGGGCACCGAGGGCCCCTACACCGGCAACGGCGGTGCGCTGCGCGTCGGCACCCCCGCGGAGATCGCGACCGAGGTGAGCGTCAACACCCGCTACGGGGTCGAGCGGGTTGTGCGCGACGCCTTCGCCCGCGCCCAGGCCCGACCCCGCCGGCACCTGACGCTCGTGCACAAGCACAACGTGCTCACGTATGCCGGTCACCTCTGGCGCCGGACGGTCGAGGAGGTCGGTGCAGAGTTCCCTGACGTCGAGACGGCTTACCAGCACGTCGACGCCGCCACCATCTTCATGGCGACCGACCCCGGCCGCTTCGACGTCATCGTGACCGACAACCTCTTCGGCGACATCCTCACCGACATCGCGGCCGCCATCGCCGGCGGCATCGGGCTCGCCGCGTCGGGCAACATCAACCCGGCGCGCACGACCCCGAGCATGTTCGAGCCGGTCCACGGGTCCGCTCCCGACATCGCGGGGCAGTCCAAGGCCGACCCGACCGCGGCGATCCTCTCGGTGGGCATGCTGCTCGCCCATCTGGGACTCGAACCGGAGGCGGCACGGGTCGAGGCCGCCGTCGCAGCCGACCTGGCCGAGCGCGGGAACGGCGTACGCAGCACCACCACCGTCGGCGACGCGGTGGCGGCGCGGCTCTGAGGCAGGTCGCCCGGCGCTCGGGGCGGGTGTCTCATCTCAAGATGTGGGCGGTAGCCTGACGTCGGATCACCGCTGTTCTTGCCTTCTGGAGGTTTGTCATGACCCAGCTGTCCTTCGAGGTCACCCGCCGCGAGGAGGCCACCTCGCCGGAACGGATCGCCGAGATCCTGAAGGACCCCGGCTTCGGCAAGACCTTCACCGACCACATGGTCGTCGCCACGTGGACCGCGGACGGCGGTTGGGCCGATGCCCAGGTCCGCCCCTACGGCCCCTTCCAGCTCGACCCTGCGGCGGCGGTGCTTCACTACGCCCAGGAGATCTTCGAGGGCATGAAGGCCTACCGTCACGCCGACGGCTCGATCTGGACCTTCCGCCCCGAGGCGAACGCCGAACGATTCGCCCGCTCCGCCCGGCGGCTGGCGCTGCCGGCGCTTCCCGAGGCGGACTTCATCGAGTCGCTGCGGCAGCTCGTCGAGGTCGACCAGGCGTGGGTGCCGGCCGGTGACGCGGGGGAGAAGAGCCTCTACCTGCGTCCCTTCATGTTCGCGTCCGAGGCCTTCCTCGGGGTGCGGCCCGCCCAGCAGGTCACGTACTCCGTCATCGCCTCCCCGGCAGGCGCCTACTTCTCCGGCGGCCTCAAGCCCGTCACCCTGTGGATCTCCACCGACTACGCCCGTGCGGGCGAGGGTGGCACCGGCGCTGCGAAGTGCGGCGGCAACTACGCCAGCTCGCTCGCCGGCCAGCTCGAGGGCATCGAGCACGGCTGCGACCAGGCTGTCTTCCTCGACTCCTCGACGCACACCTACATCGAGGAGCTGGGCGGGATGAACCTCTTCCTCGTGACGAGGGACGGGCGCATCATCACGCCCGAGCTCACCGGCACGATCCTCGAGGGCGTCACTCGCAGCTCCGTCCTCGAGATCGCCAAGGAGCTCGACCTCGAGCCCGAGGAGCGGCGCATCCCGATCGAGGAGTGGAAGGAGGGGGCCGCGAACGGCGACATCGTCGAGATCTTCGCCTGTGGCACGGCCGCCGTTGTCACCCCGGTGGGCGAGCTGCGCTGGGACGGCGGCTCCGTCGACCACCGCCACGACGGGCACGAGGACCGCTACGCCGAGGCCATCCGCGCCAAGCTGCTCGACATCCAGTACGGCCGTGCAGAAGACTCGCACGGCTGGCTCACCCGGCTGGTCTGAGCCGGGGCGGCCGGCTGGACGGGTCGTGCTCGTGCCAGAGGGATCGCCGCGACGGGCCTGGTCGTCAGCGCCAACGGCGCCTTCGACCACGAGGTGCGGACGCGTTCGGTCGTGGCCGCCTACCCCTGCCGCGGGCCCTGCTGCTCGAGATGGTGGGCGACCTGCGCGAGGCCGTGCCCGCCATCGGCTTCAGTGCGGAGCTGAGCAACGGCGTGCACACCGAGCCGGGCTGTCCGGAGCTGACGCTCGCTGGGTGCCCGCCGGCCTCGTGCCCACGCCGGTGGTGGGCGCCGACACGCCTAATGGTTCTTTGTCGGACCATTGACGAGCCGGGGGTGACGGTATTGGATCTACCTGTGAGCGCAGCCGTCCGACAGCCGTCCCTCCCGGACGTCGTGCTGCGACCCGCCAACGGCAACGTCTTCGAGGGCACGGTCGAGCAGCTCGCGACCGCGATCCGGCTCGGCGTCTTCGCCCGCGGCGAACAGCTGCCGCCCGAACGTGACCTTGCCGACCGCCTCGGCGTCAGCCGCAACACCCTCCGCGAGGCCATCGCGGCGCTGCGCGACTCGGGCCTCGTGACGACCCGGCGGGGCCGCGGCGGCGGCACCTGGGTCACCGATGCCGCGGAGCTGCCGTCGAGCGCCTCGGGCGTCCTCGTGCGCGGCGGCGCCGCCATGAGCGACGCCCTGACCTTCCGCCGCGTCGTCGAGCCCGGCGCCGCGTGGCTAGCAGCCACCCAGCCACTGGCGGCGGACCAGCGGGCCTGGCTGGCGGACAGCCTTGCCGCGGTCGACGATGCCGTGGACACCGCGGCCCACCGGGTCGCGGACTCGCGCCTGCACCTGGCCGTCGCGACGCTGTCGGGCTCGCCGATGCTCATCGACGCCGTCACCCGGTCGCAAGCGGCCCTGCACGACATGCTCATGGCGATCCCCGTCCTGCGCCGCAACATCGAGCACTCGAACGCCCAGCACCACGAGATCGTCGGGGCCATCCTCGGCGGCAACGCGGAACGGGCCCGGGCGGTCATGGAGGAGCACTGCGATGCCACCACGGCACTGCTGCGCGGCCTCATCGGCTAGACCACAGGAAGGCAGGACATGGCACGACCACCGATCCTCACCGTCGACCGGCTCCGCGAGGAGATCGAGTGCGGCGACATCGACACCGTCGTCGTGGCCTTCACCGACATGCAAGGGCGACTGCAGGGCAAGCGGCTGCACGGCCACTACTTCCTCGACCACGTCCTCGACGACGGCACCGAGGGCTGCAACTACCTGCTTGCCGTCGACGTCGACATGAACACCGTCGACGGCTACGCCATCTCCTCGTGGGAGCGCGGCTACGGAGACATGTTCTTCGACCTCGACCTCTCGACGCTGCGCCGCACGCCCGGCAGCCCCCACTCGGCGACCGTCCAGTGCGACCTCACCTGGCTCGACAGCAGCGGGCCGGTCGTCCAGTCCCCGCGCTCGATCCTCAAGGCGCAGGTCGACCGTGCCGCCGCGCTGGGGATGGCCGCCCACTGCGGCACCGAGCTCGAGTTCATCGTCTTCCAGGAGTCCTACGATCAGGCGTGGGACGCCGGCTACACCGGCCTGACGCCCGCGAACCGCTACAACGTCGACTACTCGATCCTCGGCGGCGACCGCGTCGAGCCGCTGCTCCGCGACATCCGCAACCAGATGTATGCCGCGGGCGCCGTCGTCGAGAGCGCCAAGGGGGAGTGCAACTACGGCCAGCACGAGATCGGCTTCCTGTTCGACACGGCGGTGCGCACGTGCGACAACCACGTCATCTACCGCAACGCCGCCAAGGAGATCGCGGCCCACCACGGGCAGTCGCTGACGTTCATGGCGAAGTACGACGGGCGCGAGGGCAGCTCCTGCCACATCCACCTGTCGCTGCGGGGGCTGGACGGCCGGACGGTTTTCGTCGACGAGGACCGCGAGCACGGGCACAGCGCGACGTTCGAGCACTTCCTCGCCGGCATCCTCGCGACCCAGCGGGAGCTGACCTACTTCTATGCGCCGAACATCAACTCCTACAAGCGTTTCGCATCGTCGAGCTTCGCTCCGACAGCTGTCGCCTGGGGTCGTGACAACCGCACCTGCGCCCTGCGCGTCGTCGGCCACCGCGCGGGCCTGCGGGTCGAGAACCGCGTCGGGGGCGGCGACCTGAACCCCTACCTCGCCGTCGCGGCGATGCTCGCGGGCGGGCTGCACGGCATCGAGAACGAGCTCGCGCTCGAGCCCGCCCTCGAGGGGAACGCGTACACCTCCGACAAGCCGCGCGTGCCCTCGACGTTGCAGGAGGCCCGCAACCTGCTCGCCGACTCGGCCATCGCCCGGGCGGCCTTCGGCGACGCAGTCGTCGAGCACTACGTCAACGCCGCCGACGTCGAGCTCATCGCCTTCAACGCAGCGGTCACCGACTGGGAGCGCAGGAGAGGATTCGAGCGACTGTGACCACCACCCACGAGATCATCAACCCGGCGACCGAGGAGGTCGTCGCCACCGTGCCGCTCGCTTCGGTCGACGAGGCAGACGAGGCCATCGCCCGCGCCCGCGCGGCTGCACCCGCGTGGGCGTCGGTGACACCCGCTGATCGTGGCCTGCTCCTGCGGCGCTTCTCGGACCTCGTCGGGGAGCGCCAGGAGGAGCTGGCGCAGCTCGAGGTCGCGAACGCCGGCCACACCATCGGCAACGCCCGGTCGGAGGCGGGCAACGTCCGTGACGTGCTGGCCTACTACGCGGCGGCGCCCGAGCGGAACTTCGGCCGGCAGATCCCCGTCGCCGGGGGCATCGACGTCACGTTCCGGGAGCCCATCGGCGTGGTCGGCATCATCGTGCCGTGGAACTTCCCGATGCCGATCGCCGGCTGGGGTTTCGCCCCCGCCCTGGCGGCGGGCAACACGGTCGTGCTCAAGCCGGCCGAGCTCACCCCTCTCACCGCGCTCCGGCTCGGGCAGCTGGCCCTCGAGGCAGGCCTGCCCGAAGGGGTTCTCACCGTCGTCGCGGGCAGCGGCTCCGTCGTCGGGGAGCGGTTCGTCACCCACCCCGACGTCCGCAAGATCTGCTTCACCGGGTCCACCGCCGTCGGGCAGCGGATCATGCGCGGGGCGGCCGACCAGATCAAGCGCGTCACCCTCGAGCTCGGCGGCAAGAGCGCCAATCTCGTCTTCGCCGACGCCGACGTCGAGCTGGCCGCTGCGCGGGCGCCCTACGGCGTCTTCGACAACGCCGGCCAGGACTGCTGTGCCCGCAGCCGCATCCTCGTCGAGCGCAGCGTGCTCGACACCTTCCTGGAGCACTTCGAGACGGCAGTGCGCGGCGTCGTCGTCACCGACCCCCTGGACGAGAGTGCCGAGATGGGGCCGCTCATCAGCTCCGGGCAGCGCGACACAGTTCGCTCCTACGTCGAGGACGCCACCGAGGCCGTCGACGTCGCCTTCCGCGGCAACGCCCCGGACGGCAGCGGCTACTGGTACGCCCCCACCGTCGTGCTGCCCAGGTCGACCACCGACCGCGTCTGGCAGCAGGAGGTGTTCGGGCCGGTCGTCGCCGTGATGCCGTTCGACGACGAGGCCGACGCGGTCGCCAAGGCCAACGACACGGCATACGGCCTCTCGGGATCGATCTGGACCCGGGACCTCGGGCGCGGCCTGCGCGTCGCGCGCGGCGTCGAGGTGGGCAACCTCTCGGTGAACTCGCACAGCAGCGTGCGCTACTCGACCCCGTTCGGCGGCTTCAAGCAGAGCGGCATCGGCCGTGAGCTCGGACCCGACGCGCTCGACGCGTTCACCGAGCTCAAGAACGTCTTCATCTCCACGGACTGAAGGGAGCTCCCCATGGCAGGCAGGCTCGACGGCAAGGTCGCGGTCATCACGGGCGGGTGCTCGGGCATCGGGCTCGCGACGGTGCGTCGCTTCGCCGAGGAGGGCGCCAAGGTCGTCATCGGCGACCTCGACGAGGTGAACGGCCCGCGCATCGCGCAGGAGGCCTGCGGAACCTTCCTGCGGGTGGACGTCGTGAGCAAGGAGGACGTCGACACCCTCTTCCGAACCGCCAAGGAGACGTACGGCTCGGTCGACATCGCCTTCAACAACGCCGGCATCAGCCCGCCGGAGGACGACTCGATCCTCGACACCGACCTCGATGCGTGGCGCCGGGTGCAGGAGGTCAACCTCACCTCCGTCTACCTGTGCTGCAAGGCCGCCCTGCCCTACATGCTCGAGCAAGGAAAGGGCTCCATCATCAACACCGCCTCGTTCGTCGCCGTCATGGGCGCGGCCACCTCGCAGATCTCCTACAGCGCCAGCAAGGGCGGCGTGCTCTCGATGTCGCGAGAGCTCGGCGTGCAGTTCGCCCGCAAAGGCGTCCGGGTCAACGCCCTCTGCCCCGGGCCGGTCAACACGCCGCTGCTGCAGGAGCTGTTCGCCAAGGACGAGGAGCGCGCCGCCCGACGGCTCGTCCACGTCCCGATGGGGCGCTTCGGGGAGCCCGAGGAGATGGCCGACGCCGTGCTCTTCCTGGCCTCCGACGAGTCCAGCTTCATCACCGCCTCGACCTTCCTCGTCGACGGCGGCATCTCCGGCGCCTACGTGACGCCACTCTGAGAGGCCGACAGGGAGGTCGCCATGGTTCGTCCGGTCATCGGGATCACCGCCTACGTGGAGCGGGTGTCGTGGGGGAGGTGGGTCGACGTGCCCGGCGCGCTGCTGCCGCACCGGTACGTGCGGCAGGTGGAGGACGCCGGCGGGGTCGCGGTGGTCATCCCTCCGCGACCCGACGTCGACGCCGCATCGGCCCTGGACCTCGTCGAGCGTCTCGACGGGGTGATCCTCGCCGGCGGAGTCGACGTGGCGCCCGAGCTCTACACCGACGACCGCCACGCCTCCGTGCAGGCCTCCCGTCCTGACCGCGACTCCACCGAGCTCGCCATCGCGGGCGCCACCGCGGAGGTCGACCTCCCCGTGCTGGGCATCTGCCGGGGCATGCAGATCATGGCGGTGGCAGCCGGCGGTTCGCTCGAGCAGCACGTCCCGGACCGGGTTGGCCACGACGAGCACTCGCCGGCCCCCGCGACGTACGGCAGCCACCCCGTGCGCATGGTCGCGGGTACGCGCCTGGCAGCGTTGCTGGGCGCGGAGGCCGACGTGCCGAGCTACCACCACCAGTCGGTGCTCTCCCACCCGGGCTACGAGGCGTCGGCCTGGGCGAACGACGGCACTCTGGAGGGCATGGAGGACCCGGACGCCTCCTTCCGGCTCGCGGTCCAGTGGCACCCGGAGGTGGGCAACGACCCGCGCCTCTTCCATGCCCTCATCGGCGCGGCGGACGCTGTCCGGCAGCGGCGACGGTCCGCACCACGACGCACGCGACCGTAGGTCGTGGTGAGACGCCGGGTCCATCATCCGGACGACGGGTTTCGTCTGCGTCGGCCCAGCCCTACGGTGAGCCTGTGACGAAACGACCCGTGCCCACCGGCACCCTCATTATCGACTAGCGCGACGAGCACCCCTCGTCGCGCAGACCTCCCGAACCCGGGGGGTCTTTTTGTTTCCCGAGCCACGGTCAGGGAGACGCGCGATGGCCCCCACCCCGGCCACCACGCCCACGAGAAGAGAACGGGACGCCCGACACACCCGCGTCGACCGCCGTGACGGGGGTCGGCCGCAATCCCCGAGACCGAGGACAATGAAGGCCATGGAAGCGCTGCACGTCTACGACACCACCCTGCGCGACGGCGCCCAGCAGGAGGGGCTCAACCTCTCGGTGTCGGACAAGCTCGCCATCGCCGCCCTGCTCGACGACCTCGGGGTCGACTTCATCGAGGGCGGCTGGCCCGGTGCCAATCCCAAGGACACCGAGTTCTTCGACCGCGCCCAGACCGAGCTGCACCTGCGCCGAGCGACGCTTGCCGCGTTCGGGGCCACCCGGAGGGCCGGTGGCGTCGCAGCCGAGGACCCTTTGGTGCGAGCGCTTCTCGACTCGGGGGCGTCTGTGGTGTGCCTCGTCGCCAAGTCGCACACGGGCCATGTCGAACGCGCGCTGCGGACTACGCTCGAGGAGAACCTCGAGATGGTCCGTGACACCGTGACCCACCTCGTGGGGCAGGGACGTCGGGTCTTCCTCGACTGCGAGCACTTCTTCGACGGCTGGCGCCTCGACCGCGACTACGCCCTGTCCGTCGTGCGCACGGCGCAGGACGCCGGAGCGGAGGTCGTCGTGCTGTGTGACACGAACGGCGGCATGCTGCCCCACCAGGTCGAGGAGGTCGTCGCCGACGTCATCGCCTCGACGGGCGCCCGCGTTGGCGCGCACTGCCACAACGACACCGGCTGCGCCGCCGCGAACTCCGTGGCGGCCGTGCGGGCCGGCGCGACCCACGTGCAGGGCACCGTCAACGGCTACGGCGAGCGCACCGGCAATGCGGACCTGCTGACCGTCGCCGCCAACCTGCAGTTCAAGCTCGGGCTTCGCACGCTGGAGCCGGACGCCCTCCGGCGCGCCATGCACGTCGCCCACGCGATCAGCGAGGTCACCAACGTCCCCGCCTACAGCCGTCAGCCCTACGTTGGCGCAAGTGCGTTCGCGCACAAGGCCGGTCTGCACGCGAGTGCGCTCAAGGTCGACCCCGACCTCTACCAGCACATGGACCCGGCGTTGGTCGGCAACGGCATGCGCACGCTGGTCTCCGACATGGCGGGCCGCGCGAGCATCGAGCTCAAGGCACGTGAGGCCGGCCTCGACCTCTCCGACCGACCGGATGTCGTCGCCTCGGTGCTCGCCGAGGTCAAGGCGCTCGAGCTGCGGGGCTGGACTTTCGACGCGGCCGACGCCACCGTCGAGCTGATGCTGCGTGAGGCTCTCGAACCCGGCTGCACCGACTACTTCAAGGTCGAGTCGTGGCGGGTCATCACCGACTCGTCGGGCGAGGGCGACGCCACGTCCGAGGCCACCGTCAAGCTGCGCGCCGCCGGCGCCCGCCTCATCGCGACCGGCGAGGGGAACGGGCCGGTCAACGCGCTCGACCACGCCCTGCGTGAGGCACTGACCCGCGCCTACCCGGAGATCGAGAAGCTGGAGCTCATCGACTTCAGGGTCCGCATCCTCGACGCTTCGCACGGCACCGACGCCGTGACGCGCGTGCTCATCGAGACCTCCGACGGCGAGACGTCGTGGGACACCATCGGGGTCGCCGGGTCCATCCTCGCAGCGTCGTGGCGCGCCCTTACCGACGGCATCGTGCACGGCCTGCTTCGTCAGGGCGTCCCGAGGCGCTGAGCCAGCCTCGGTAGCCAGCGGGGTGAGGCGGCCCTGAAGGTCGGTGGGTCGAGTCGTGGGGCGCCGAGGGGCACGGCCCCCAGCAGCCCTTCGGGGAGGCCCGCGAGGTGGTCGCGGTTGGTCGTCTCGATGACGTCAGGGCGATCGGGCCATGCGCCGATCACGGTCCCGAGCTGCCGGATTCCCCTCTGCGACAGTGCCTCCCGGGTCAACATGGTGTGGTTGAGGGTGCCGAGCGAGCTCCGCACGACAACCACCACGCCGCTGTCGTCGACGGCGGACGCCAGGTCGGCCAGCGTCTGGCCCCCGTCGGTGAGCTCCACGAGCAGCCCACCCGCCCCTTCGACGACGACGAGGTCATGGCGTACCCCCAGGTCTGCGATGCGCGCCACGTGCTCGGCGAGGGTGGGCAGGCGGGCGCCCTCCAGGAGCGCCGCCGGCCTCGGCGCCATCGGCGCGCGCAGGCGCACGCCCTCGACCGTCGGGACACCCGTCAGGCGCTGTACCTCGGCCATGTCGCCCGGCTCACCGGGTGCCACCCCCGTCTGCGTGGGTTTGTATGCCGTCACGCGCAGTCCCGCAGCCAGCGCGGTCGCGACGACCGCCGCCGTCACGACGGTCTTGCCCACGTCGGTGTCGGTGCCCGTGACGACGAGCAACCGTGCACGGCCGAGGCCGGTCATGGCCGCGACCCCTCGACGGCGGTTGCGGAGGACGGGCCACGGACGGGGGAGGGAGCGTCCCCTGCCCGTGGCCCCACGACGCTACAGGGGTGTGGCGGTGTGCCGTGCACCGCGGCTACGCGCGCCACGAGTGCCGCGGCTCGGCCGAGGTACGCACCGGCGAGGTCCGCCCGCGCGGTGACCCTCAGCCGGGACACCCCGTCCGGCACGCTGGGGGGCCGGAAGCAGCCGACCAGGACCCCTTGCGACCGGAGGTCGAGGGCCGCGGCGACCGCGCTGTCGGGCGACGACATGGGCAGGGACTGCACGGCCCCGGCCGCCTGCTCGATCCCGCAGGCGTCCGCGATGGTTCGCGCGTTGGCGCGCACGGCTACCGCGAGTGAGGGATCGCCCGCGACGAGGTCGGCGGCTGCACGCGCAGCGGCGGCCGAGGCCGGCGCGAGCCCGGTGTCGAAGATGAAGCTCCGTGCGGTGTTGACCAGGTGGGTGCGGACGTTGGTCGGGCCGAGGACGGCACCACCCTGCGAGCCGAGGGCCTTGGAGAGCGTCAGAGTCACGACGACGTCGCGGGCACCGGTGAGGCCGAGCTCGTGCACGAGCCCGCGCCCGTGTCCGGCCACCCCGATCCCGTGGGCCTCGTCGACGACGAGGAGGGCCCCGTGGCGGTGGCACACGTCGACGAGCGCGCCCAGGGGAGCGGCGTCGCCGAGGACCGAGTAGATCGACTCGACGGCGACGACCACCCTGCGGTCCGGCCGCGCGGAGAGCTCGCGCTCGAGCGCCCCTGCATCGTTGTGGGCGAACGTCGCAGACGGCACGCGCGACATCCGGGCGGCGTCGTGGAGGGAGGCGTGGGCGTGGGCGTCGAGGAGGATCTCCGCCCCACGGCCACTGAGCGCGGTGAGCGCTCCGAGGTTGGCGGCATACCCCGTCGAGAAGGCGAGCGCGCTCGGCTGCCCGGTCAGCCGGCACAGGGAGGCCTCGAGCTCGCGGTGCACCGGTAGGGTCCCGGTCACGAGGCGGCTCGCGGTCGCGGACGCGCCGTAGCGGTCGAGGGCCTCATGGCCGGCGGCCACGACGCGCTCGTCGCGCGACAGGCCGAGGTAGTCGTTGGAGGCGAGGTCGAGCACGTCGTGCGTCTTGGCGGGGCCGCCGCCCAGGCGCAGCACGGGGTCGGACCGCTCGGTGCCGCGCCCAGCCCGCAGGTCGGCGCGCTCCGTGAGCCAGGCGTCCCAGGCGCTCATCCGTGGACCTCGTCGACTGCGCCCACGATGCCCTCGGCGATGAGGCGGACGTCGTCGTCCGTGCAGACGTAGGGGGGCATCGCGTAGACGAGGTTGCGGAAGGGGCGCACCCAGATGCCACGTTCCAGCGCGGCCCGGGTGACTCGGGCGACGTCGACCGGTGACGTCAACTGCACGACACCGACCGCCCCGAGGGTGCGGACGTCGGCGACCGGGGGGAGCGCGATGGCCGGGGCGAGGTGCGTCCCGAGCAGGTGGCCGAGGCGCGGCACGTGGTCCTTCCAGCTGGTCTCCACGAGCGCGACCGAGGCGTTGGCGACGGCGCACCCGAGCGGGTTGGCCATGAAGGTGGGCCCGTGCAACAAGGCCCGAAAGCTCGACCGGGTGATCGTCGTGCCGACCTCACGCGTGGTGAGCACCGCTGCGAGAGAGAGGTAGCCACCGGTCAGGGCCTTGCCGACGCACATGACGTCGGGGGCCGTGGCGGCCCACTCCGAGGCGAACAGTCGCCCGGTGCGGCCGAAGCCCGTCGCGATCTCGTCCACGACGAGGAGCAGGCCGTGCTCGTCGGCCACCTCTCTCAGCACCCGCAGGCAGTCAGGGTGGTAGACGTGCATGCCGCCGGCGCCCTGCAGCACCGGCTCCACGACGACGGCCGCGAGCTCGTCGGTGTGGATGGTCGCGAGCCGTCGCACCTCGTCCGCCCACACCTCGACGGCCGGGCGGTCCGTCTCCCAGCGCTCCTCGCCCGACGCGGTGGTGACGAGCCGGGCGGTCGGAGGTCGTGGCGCGAAGACCTGCCGGGCGAGCGCGCCCGGGAAGGCTGAGTGCATCCCGTCGACGGGGTCGCAGACGCTCATCGCGGCGAAGGTGTCACCGTGGTAGCCGCCGCGGACGGTGAGGAAGCGCTGGCGCCTCGGCCGGCCTCGGGATGCCTGGTACTGGATCGACAGCTTCAGGGCCACCTCGACGGACACCGATCCGGAGTCGGCGAAGAAGACGTGCGCCATCGGTCCGGGGGCCATCGCCGTGAGCCGCTCGGCGAGCTGGACGGCGGGCTCGTGCGTCAGGCCGCCGAACATGACGTGGCTGAAGCGGTCGAGCTGCTCGCGAGCCGCTGCGTCGAGCACCGGGTGCCCGTAGCCGTGGACGGCGCACCACCACGAGGCCATCGCATCGACCGCGTCGAATCGCTCGCCGTCCGGAGCGGCGAGGGCCAGGCGCACGCCCGAGGCGCCCTCGACGGCATACGGCTCGGGTCCGTCGAGCGGGGCGTAGGGGTGCCACACGAGCCCACGGTCGCGGGCGGTCAGCGACGCCGCGGGGAGCTCAGGCATTGGCGGGCACGTCCGTGCCAGCCCCCCGCCGCCGCTTGGCGGGGTCGTGCCTGGTGGCGTGCCCGGTCGCCGGCTCGCTGGCTTGGGGGTCGGCGCCGAGGACGACGAAGCCGTTGTCGCGGATCAGCTCGAGGTCGTCCTCTGCGGCTTGGCCCTCGGAGGTCAGGTAGTCACCGAGGAAGATGGAGTTCGCGACGTGGAGGGCGAGTCCCTGCAGCGATCGCAGGTGCATCTCCCGGCCACCGGCAATGCGGATCTCCGTGTCAGGACAGACGATCCGCGCCATCGCGAGGATGCGCAGACAACGCCCGGGGGTCAGCTCCCAGGTGCCCTCGAGCGGTGTGCCGTCGAAGGGCATGAGGAAGTTGACCGGGATGGAGTCTGACCCGAGGTCACGCAGGGCGAAGAGCGCCTCGACGAGCTGCTCGTCGCTCTCGCCGAGGCCCGCGATGAGGCCGGAGCACGGCGACAGGCCGGCAGCCTTGGCCCTGGTCACGGTGTCGACGCGGTCGGCATACGTGTGGCTGGTGACGATGTGGTCGTGGTGCGACTCGGCGGTGTTGAGGTTGTGGTTGTAGGCGTCGACGCCGGCGTCGCGCAGCCGCTCCGCCTGGCCGTCCTTGAGGAGGCCGAGGCAGGCGCAGACCTCCACGTCGGGGTGCTCCTGCTTGAGGGCGCCCACCATCCCGGCGACGCGGTCGACGTCGCGGTCGGTCGGGCCCCGGCCGCTGGAAACCATGCAGATCCGGGTCGCGCCTCCGCGCAGCCCGGCTGACGCCTGCTCGATCGCCGCGTCCGGCTCGAGCCAGGTGTACTTCAGGATGTCGGCCTGCGAGCCGAGCCGCTGGGAGCAGTAGTGGCAGTCCTCCGGGCAGAGCCCCGACTTGAGGTTGACGAGGTAGTTGACCTTCACGGTGTTGTTGAAGTGCCTGCGGCGCAGGCGTGCCGCAGCAGCCACGACAGCGAGCAGCTCCTCGTGGGTCGAGCGCAGGACGTCTAGGGCGTCGACCGTCGTGGCCGGGGTGCCGGCGAGGACGGCGTCCGCGAGGTCGTCGAAGCGGGGCATCCGGGCTCCTTGCACGCGATCTTGAACGGTGTTCAACTTGAACGGTGTTCAGTATGCCGAGTCGCTAGGCTCGGCTGTCAACGCCGGCCCGCACGGGGCCCGGTGGTCGAGGTGGGGGAGCGCGTGGCACTCAGTCGCGAACAGGTGGTCGGCACCGCCGTCGACCTGTTGCGCCGCTACGGGCTCGGCGACCTGTCGATGCGCCGCCTCGCCCGCGAGCTCGGCGTAGCCCCCGGCGCCCTCTACTGGCACGTCGCCAACAAGCAGGAGCTGCTCGTCGAGGTGGCCGACGTGCTCCTCTCCGAGATCCCGGCGCCGCCCGCCGACCAGCCGCCCGCCGACGCGCTCGTGGGTCTGGCCGTGGCCGTGCGGGAGGCGCTGGTCACGGTGCCCGACGCGGCCGACGTCGTGGCGCTGGCGTATGCCGTCGAGCCGGGTGCCGCGCGGCCGCTCCGTGATCTTGTCCGTCTCGTCCACGACGCCGGAGCCGCCGCCTCCGAGCGCGACGAGGTGGCCGCCCTCGTCATGAACCACGTCCTCGGATCCGTGACCGCCCAGCAGGACCGCGCGCTCGCGGCGTCCGCGGACCCTGACCTCCCCGCTCCCGACGGCGCTGCGGAGACCAAGGCGTTCGAGGTCGGTCTCGCCGTCATCGTCCGTGGCCTGAACGCGCCTGCGTAGGAGCGGGAGCCCGTTGGGCGCAGACAAGTGCTGGGCGGTCCAGGCCCCGCCCAGCACCACCCCGGAAAGGTGGCGATCGTCGGCGCGCGTGCCCGGACCTTCGCCGACACCCCTCAGAGGGCGTGGTGGCGACCTTGATACCGGGATGTGAGCGGCTCTTCGGAGCGATCTTCGGGGTTGCGCTCGGCAAACTTGGGCAATGCCCCTTCGAACGACGAAGCACTGGTTCGGCGTCGTGCTCGATGCCCCAGACGCGTCGAGCCTCGCGCACTTCTATCGGCGCCTGCTCGGCTGGACGCTGTTCACGCACGCGGACGGTGGGGCGACACTCGCACCGTCCGCGTCGGCCGGCTACAACCTGGCCTTCCAAACCGAGCCCAACTACGTGCGCCCGGTGTGGCCGAGCGAGCCGGGAAAGCCCATCATGATGCTTCACCTGGACTTCGAGGTGGACGACCTCGAAGCCGCCGTGGCGTATGCCGTCGACGTGGGGGCGGAGCTCGCCGAGTTCCAGCCGCAGGAGGGGGTCCGGGTGCTGCTCGACCCTGCGGGGCATCCTTTCTGTCTCTACGTCGATGAGTCGACATGATGCTGTTTGCATTGTGCGGGAACCGTTCCACGACGCGGCGGTGCTGACGACCGAGGTCCTGGAGGCTCTCGTGTCGGCCCTGTCGCGCTCCACCCACCAGCGACGCCACGACCGGCGCCACGACCGGCGACGGACGTCAAGGGGCGCTACCTCGCCTCGTTGGGTCGGGCGCCAGGTGCTGGCTCGGCGGCGGGCAGGGCGAGGTCGATCGACTCGAGCAGTCTCTGACGCAGCGCCTGGCCACGGACCGAGAAGCCGCGCTGCTCAGCGGCATACTGCGCCTTGCCGTCCGGGGTCTCGATCGGCACCGGCTCGTAGCCGAGCTCGCGCAGGTCATAGGGCGCCGCACGCATGTCCAAAGAGCGGATGTCGCGGGCCAGCTCGAAGCAGTCCATCACCAGGTCGCTCGGCACGACCGGCACGAGCTTGTGCGCCCACTTGTACAGGTCCATACCGGCATGCAAACACCCCGGCTGCTCCAAGGAGGTCTGGCTCTCGCGGGTCGGCGTCAGCGCGTTGAGCGGGGCTGCGTCGGGGGTGAAGAAGCGGTATGCGTCGAAGTGCGAGCAGGCCACCTGATGGCTCTCGACCACCGCATCGGTGCCTGCAGCGCCGAGCCTCAGCGGCCACCCCGAGTGCCGCACGTCGGACGGGTCGAGGCGATAGACCATGGCCCACTCGTGCAGACCGAAGCACCCGAACCGCGCCGGCCTCCCGGCAGTGCGCACGAGCAGCTCGCGAACGAACCGCAGGGTGTCGCCCCGGGCAGCGGTGAACTCCTCCACGGCGACACGGACGACGTCGCCGTCCACGGCATAGAAGCGCCACCCGGTATGCGGCGCACCAGGCGCACCAGCGAGACCCGTTTCAGCCCCAGGGTGCCAGCGACGCAGCTGGGCCGGCTTGAAGGAGTAGTAGGTGAAGAGGAAGTCCTCGACCGGGTGCTTGCGATGGTCGCGCCGCCGGGCGAGATGTGCGCCGGTGGCGGCGTCGACTCGCGCCTCGTGCGCCGCGGTCCGCTCACGCCACTCCGACATGTTGAGGACCTGCACCCCACGAGCCTAGGTGAGGTTCGGGGCGGCACGGCAATCGCCCGGTGCGGGAGACCGGCGGTCGGCCTCCCCGTAGGTAGCCTCAGGGCGTGAATCCCGCTGACTGGTACCTCTCCCCACGCGAGCGCGGCAATCCGGCGACGCGCCTGGACCGACGCCATGCTGACGGACGCGCGTGGACGGAGGGCAATCTCGTCACGCCACTCGTCCACGGCGCGGCGTACTTCGCGGCCCTCGTGGAGAGCGTCTCGCGGATGGGCCCTGGAGACCTTCTCCTCTTCGTCGACTGGCGCGGGGACCCCGACGAGCGGCTGACGGGGGAGAGCGGGAGCGAGGTGGCCGCCCTCTTCGCCGACGCGGCACGGAGGGGCGTCGACGTGCGCGGCCTGGTCTGGCGCTCCCACTGGGACCGCCTGTCCTTCTCGGCCGGCGAGAACCGCCACCTCGGGGAGGACATCAACGCAGCCGGTGGTGAGTGCGTGCTCGACATGCGCGTGCGCACGGGCGGCTCGCATCACCAGAAGTTCGTCGTCCTGCGCCACCCGGCACGCCCCCACCTCGACGTCGCGTTCGTCGGCGGGATCGACCTGTGCCACAGCCGGCGCGACGACGCCAGCCACGCGGGCGACCCGCAGCCGCAGACGATGGCACGCGCGTACGGCGCGCGTCCGCCCTGGCACGACATCCAGCTCGCCCTCCGGGGCCCCGCCGTGGGAGACGTCGAGACCGTCTTCCGCGAGCGGTGGGAGGACCCGCAGGCTCTCAGCCGCTCGCCGCTGCGCTGGGCCGGCGATGCCCTGCGCCGCGACCGTCCCCCTCGCCGTCCGCTCCCGCCGCAGCAGCCGGACCCCGAACTCGTGGGGCCGCACCCCGTCCAGCTGCTGCGCACCTACGGCCGCAGGCTCGGCGGCTACCCCTTCGCGCCGCGCGGGGAGCGGAGCGTCGCACGCGCCTACGCCAAGGTGCTGGCGCGCGCCCGGCACCTCGTCTACCTGGAGGACCAGTACCTCTGGTCGTCTGAGGTCAGCGCGGTACTCACCTCGGCGCTGCGTCGCTCGCCCGACCTGCGCCTGGTCGCCGTGCTGCCGCACCATCCCGACCAGGACGGCGCGGCTAGTCGCCCGCCCAACCTCGTCAGTCGGGCCCGTCTCCTCCACGAGCTGAACGCGGCCGCGCCGGGTCGCGTCGCCGTCTTCGGGATCGAGAACCCCGCCGGCACCCCCGTCTACGTCCACGCGAAGGTGTGCGTCGTCGACGACGAGTGGGCGGCGGTGGGCTCCGACAACCTCAACCGTCGCTCGTGGACGCACGACTCGGAGCTGTCGGCCGCCGTGGCCCACGCGGACGTCGCGCGCGGGCTCCGACAGCAGCTCGCCCGTGAGCACCTCGACACCGACGGCGAGCTCGCCCTGGAGGACCACTTCGACGCATTCGTCGCCAGCGCCGAGGCGCTGGCCTGTTGGCACCGGGAACCCGGACTCGCACCACGACCCCCGGGGCGACTGCGTCCGCTGGACGACCCCGGGCAGGGTCGGCTCACCCGGCTCTGGGCGACGCCGCTCTACCGGCTCGTCTACGACCCCGACGGGAGACCGCTGGATCTGCGGATCCGACGCTCGATGTGACGCCCCTCCGGGCGCCCACGCCGTATGCCGGTGGCTCGGACCCGCCGCCGGTCGGCCGACCGGGGGCAGGATGGGCTCATGGCACCGGACGCCGAGCGGCCCACCCACCTGCTGCACAGGCTCACGAGCTACTCGCCGGAGCGGGAGTGGACCGAGGTGCCCGACGACGACCGGCTCGTGCAGGACCTCGTCCCCAACGACGAGACCCGACGCCCCCAGCCCTACAAACGCTACGACGACGACCTGCGACGCAGCCTCCTGCCGACCGACCTGCCCGCGTCGTCCATGCCGGCCACGAACGTGCTCGCCGGCACCGCGCCCTTGGAGCCGAGCCGGCTCGGCCTTGCGGCCCTCGCCCGCCTGCTCTACCTCTCATCGGGCGTCACACGGCGCACCACCCGCCGGGACGGCGGGCTCGTGCTCTTCCGCGCGGCCGGATCGGCCGGGGCGCGATTCCCCCTCGAGCTCTACGTCGCCGTGCCGCAGGCCGCTGACAGCGAGGGCCTCGAGCCGGGCGTGCACTGGTACGACCCCGAGGCCCACGCCCTCGTCGTCGTCGGGCCGCCACCGTCCGGCGAGTCCCCGGCGCTCGTCGTCACGGGGGTGCCCTGGCGCACCGGCTGGCGCTACCGCGAGCGCGGTTTCCGACACATCTACTGGGACGCCGGAACAATGCTCGCCCAGACCCTTGCCCTCGCCGACTCCGCCGGCCTGACCGCGCGCCTCTTCACCAGCTTCCCGGACGCCGAGGTGGCGGCGCTCGTCGGTGCCGACCGGGTACAGGAGTTCCCCGTCGCCCTCGTCGCCCTCGGCCCCGGAAGCCCGGCCGTGCACCCCACGGGCGACGCGCTGCCGGGTCACCATGACGACGACGGCCTCGAGTTCCCGCTCGTCACGGCCGCCCAGCGCGCGGGCGAGCAGACCGTCCTGGGCCCGGAGCTCGAGCGCGGGCCCGCGGTCACGATCAGCTCAGAGAGCGGCCCCAGCACCGACGCCGTCGTGGTCAGCAAGGGGTCCATCCGCCGGCTGCACCGCGACCGCTCCCTCCCGCGCCGCGTCCTCGTCGATGCGATGGGCGTCTCGCTGCGCGGGATGTCCCTCCCGCACTGGGTCGGCGTCAGCGCCGTCGACGACGTGCCGAGCGGCATCCACCTCTGGCCCGACCTCATGGACCCGGTGCGCCCGCTCGACGAACAGGCCGTCCGTGACGAGCTGTTCACCGCCGCCCTGGAGCAGGGCCTCGCGGGCGATGCCGCCTTCGTCGCCATGAGCGGCACGCCGCTGAACGGGCTCGACGACCACGGCTACCGCGACGCCCAGCTGCTCGCCGGCGTCGCCGAGGGCCGGCTGCACCTGATGGCGTATGCGTTGGGCGCGGCCGCGTCGGGCATGACCTTCCGCGACTCCGACCTCGCACACCTGCTCGGTCGAGACGTCGCCGGCCTGCTGTGGACGTGCGTCGGTGTGCCGGAGTACCGCACCCGCCCGAGCGGCTCGCCGGGCTCGCCGGCCGACGTCACCATCGTGTGGCCGCGCTGACCGACCGGAACCGCGTCGCCGCGTCGTCGTAGGGTGGGCCCGTGCGCATCGCGAGGTACACGACCGGGGACGACCCGGCATACGGCATCGTCCAGGGCGACCCAGGCAGCGAGGTGATCACCCCACTGACGGGCGACCCGCTCTACATCGGGCTCCAGCCGAGCGGTCAGCCACCCGTCATGCTCGACGACGTGCGCCTGCTCGCGCCGGTCATCCCGCGCTCCAAGGTCGTCGCGATCGGCAAGAACTATGCCGACCACGCCAAGGAGATGGGCGGCGAGGCCCCGGCCGAGCCGATGATGTTCTTCAAGCCCAACACGTCGGTCGTCGGCCCGTTCGACCCCGTGGTCCTGCCGGCCGGCAGCGGCGAGATCTCCTACGAGGGCGAGCTCGCCGTCGTCATCAAGACGATCACCAAGGGCGTCAAGGCGCAGGACGCTGCCGAGTGCATCTACGGCTACACCATCGCCAACGACGTCACCGCCCGCGACTGGCAGCGCAGCGACGGCCAGTGGGCGCGCGCGAAGGGCTTCGACACGAGCTGCCCCCTGGGGCCGTGGGTCGAGACCGAGATCGACCCGGCCGAGCTGTCGATCATCACGACGCTCGACGGTGAGGTGAAGCAGGACGGCACGACCGCCGACATGATCCACGGCATCGCCAAGATCATCGAGTACGCCTCTGCCGCCTTCACACTGCTGCCGGGCGACGTCATCCTCACCGGCACCCCCGCCGGCGTCGGGCTCGTCGAGGCCGGCCAGCAGGTCACCGTCGAGATCGCGGGCATCGGGTCGCTGACCAACACTTTCGTGCGTCGCTGACCCTCTCGGGCTCCCACTAGGCTGGTCGCACCATGAGCGACAACAGCACCAGCGCGAGTATGCCGTCTTCCCCCGTTCCCGGCGCCGCCACAGGCGCGCCAGGCCCGGCCTCCATGGAGCAGGTCGAGGTGCGCACCGATCAGGCCGAGCGCGTCTCGACCTCCGACGGCTCCGGTCCGGTGCGCACGCGCGTCGCGCCGTCGCCCACCGGCGACCCGCACGTCGGCACGGCGTACATGTCGCTCTTCAACCTGGCCTTCACCCGCCAGCAGGGCGGCCAGTTCGTCCTGCGCGTCGAGGACACCGACCGCGCGCGCTTCCGCGAGGACTCCGAGGCGCAGCTCTACGACACTCTCGCGTGGCTCGGCCTGCACTGGGACGAGGGCCCGGACATCGGTGGCCCCTTCGCGCCCTACCGCCAGTCGGAGCGACTCGACACCTACCGCCCCTACGTCGAGCGCCTGATCGCGGACGGCCATGCGTACCACTGCTGGTGCTCCAAGGAGCGCCTCGACCAGATGCGCGAGGTCCAGCAGAAGACGAAGCAGCCGACGGGCTACGACCGCCTCTGCGTCGGCAAGACCCGCGAGGAGCGCGCCGCGCTGCCGGGCTTCAGCGAGACGCCGGTCGTGCGGATGCTCGTGCCCGACGACGTCCCGCTCGTCTTCGACGACGTCATCCGCGGCAAGGTGTCGGCGCCGCGCCCCGACGACCAGGTGATCCTCAAGGCCGACGGATTCCCCACCTACCACCTCGCGGTCGTCGTCGACGACCACCTCATGGGCATCACGCACGTCGTGCGCGGCGAGGAGTGGATCAGCTCGACGCCGAAGCACATCCTGCTCTACCGCTGGCTCGGCCTCGAGCCGCCGAAGTTCGCGCACATGCCGCTGCTGCGCAACACCGACAAGTCCAAGATCTCCAAGCGCAAGAACCCCGCGGCGCGGCTCACCTGGTTCCGCGAGCAGGGCTACCTGCCCGAGGCTCTCGTGAACTTCCTTGCGCTGCTTGCTTATCCGCCGCAGCAGGACGCCGAGGGCGCCGACGTCGAGGTCTTCGCCTTCGCGGACTTCAGCCGCACCTTCGACTGGGCCAAGGTCAACCCGATCGGGCCGATCTTCGACCTCAAGAAGCTCGACTGGCTCAACGGCGTCTACATCCGCTCGCTCGACGTCGGCGAGTTCGCGAGCCGGCTGCTGCCCTACCTGGTCGCGGACGGTGTGCTGGGGGAGACGCAGTCGCTCGGGGAGCTCGCACGTCTCAAGGCCGTCGCAGAGCTGATCCAGACGCGTATGGCGCTGCTCACGGAGGCGCCGGCGCTCGTCCGGCCCTTCTTCGTCGCCGACGACCAGCTCGTCATCGACGACGACGCCCGTGCCCAGCTCAAGGACGACGCTCCCGCCGTGCTCGACGCTGCGCTGAAGGTGCTCGGCGACCTCGGCGACCACGGCACCGGCGTGCTCGGGACCGGCAGCCCCTGGAACGCGGCCGGCATCGAGGAGGCCCTGCGCGCGGCGATCGTCGAGGGGCTCGGCATCAAGCCGCGCTTCGCTTTCGGCCCGCTGCGCACCGCCGTGTCGGGCGCCCGCATCTCGCCGCCGCTCTTCGAGTCCATGGAGATCATCGGCAAGAGCTCCACCTTGAACCGCCTCCGGTCGCTGCGCGACTCGCTCTGAGGAGCTCGGGTGGAGTGCGTCGCCTGGCCGCTGCGCGGCATACGCCTGCGCACGGCCGACCTCGACCTGCGGGTGATGACGGAGGCGGACCTGCCGACGCTCTGTTCGCTGCTGCCCGACGACCTCGAGATGAACCCGCACGCGACGACGTATGCCGGCCTCGACGACCGAGCCAACCGTCAGGCGGCCCTGGCGCAGGGCTACTGGCGCGCGCTCGGGATGTGGTCACCGGACGACTGGGCGCTGCCCTTCGTCGTCCGCTCGGCCGGGCGGCCGGACGCCGCCCTGGGCGTCCAGTGGCTCGAGGGTCCCGACTGGCGCGCCGACCGCACGGTCGACTCGTCCTCGTGGCTGGTCCCGGCGGCGCGGGGGAAGGGGCTCGGCAAGCAGATGCGGGCAGCGGTGCTCGCCCTCGCCTTCGGCTCGCTGGGAGCCAGGGCCGCCATCAGCTCGGCGCTGGTGGGCAACCTCTCGTCGCTCGGTGTCTCGCGAGCCCTCGGCTACCGCGACACGCACCGCTCGGTGCTCGAGCACTCGGGCGAGCCCCTTCAGCACGTCCGTCTGGAACGTGCGGCCTGGGACGCCACGGAGCAGGCCCGCGGCGTCGTGGTTGACGGCGTTCCGGCAGCCCTGCCGTTCTTCGGCATCGACGAGGGAGAGGCATGAGAGGTACGTCCCTACCTGCGGAGCTCGGGGGAGTGCGGGCGCTGCTGCTCGACGTCGACGACACGATCGTCGACACCCGCGAGGCCATGGTGGCCGCCGGCAGCCAGGCCGCGGCCGTCATCTGGCCCGACCGCGTGGGGGAGCACCGGGCGATGGCCCAGCGCTACTACGACGACCCCGAGCGATGGTTCCCGCGGTACGCGTCCGGCGACGTCCCGTTCGACGACATGCGGGCCGCCCGTTTGGCCGAGGTCGCGGCGGCGTTCGGGCTCAGCCTGCCGGACGACGCCCACCGATCGTTCGAGGACGCCTACGCCCCGGCCTTCCGCAGCGCCCAGCGGCTGTTCCCCGACGTGCCCGCACTCCTCGACGCGGCCGAGGGGCAGGGGCTGCCCGTCGCCCTGCTGACCAACTCGGCGCTCGCGCCGACGCGGGTCAAGCTCGAGGCCCTCGACCTCGTCGAGCGCTTCGACGTCGTGGTGACCACCGACAGCCTCGGCTTCGGCAAGCCCGACCCGCGCGTCTACCTGGAGGCCTGCCGGCTGCTGGAGGTCGAGCCGCACGCCGTCGCCTGCATCGGCGACAGCCTGGCCTGGGACGTGCTGGGTGCCCAGGCCGCCGGCCTGCGCGCCGTCTGGCTGGACCGCGGTGGTCGCGGGACGAGCGAACCGGTCGCGACCGTGCGCGCCCTGGACGAGGTGACGGCGGTGCTCGACGGCCGATTTGGGCCACCGGTGCAGGACCGGTAGTATTCCCATTCGGTTCACCTCGTACCGGCCGCGAGGCAGGGTGGGAGTGAAACCCCTTGGGGTATGGTGTAATTGGCAACACTACGGTTTCTGGTTCCGTCATTCTAGGTTCGAGTCCTGGTACCCCAGCTCTGGTCCACGGCAACGTGGGCCGATTCGGAGAAATCGATACTTCACGGTAAGGTTTCTTCTCGTGCCGAGTCCGCTCGGTACCGCTCACGGCCCCGTTGTGTAGCGGCCTAGCACGCCGCCCTCTCAAGGCGGTAGCGCGGGTTCGAATCCCGTCGGGGCTACGTGATGCTCGCACGAGCGCCAGAAGACCCCGGTCCACCACGGACCGGGGTCTTCTGCCATGTGCGGGATGCTCTCCGCCTCGGCCGCCTAGGCTGGCGCTCGTCATAGGCCACGCCGAGCAAGGAGCAGACGCCATGACGACAGAGAGCGCCGTCGTCCCTCCGGCGGTGCCAGCCCGGCATCCAGAGTGGCGCCCTGCACTCGGCGTTCCCAGCCGGATCATGGACGCGACCTTCTCGGGCGTCGGGCTGACCGTGTCGGCCTGGTTCTTCGCGTTGTCCCTCCTGCCGTCCCTCCTCCCGCGCGGGGCCATGGTCCAGGGCGTCGTCTCTGGAGTCACCGTCATGGTCGGATACGGCGTCGGCGCGGCCGCCCAGTCCGTCTGGCGATATCTCGGCATCCCCAGCGTGCCGGGACGGGCCCACCGGGTGCTCGTGGCGATCTTCGTCGTGCTCGGGCTCTGGGCCGCGGTCTTCACCGGCTGGCGTCTCGTCGGCTGGCAGAACGAGCTCCGCACCCTCTTCGGCATGGACCCCGCCTCACCCTCCGTCTGGCCGGTCATCATCGCCGTCACCTCGTTGCTGGCCCTCCTCCTCCTCGTCGTGGCGCGCAGCCTGCGCCTGCTCTTCCGCGCGGTCTTCCGCTGGCTCGGTCGTCGTCTGCCCCGGCGGGTCGCCCTGTGGTCGGCACGGCCGTGCTGCTTGCGCTCATCTGGTCGCTGTTCACGGGCGTCCTCGTCAACGGCTTCTTCGCCGTGGCCAACAACATCTTCGCGCCGCGCGACACCTTGGTCGCCCAGGACATGAAGCGCCCCCAGGTCCCCGAGCGCTCCGGCAGCCCCCAGTCGCTCTCCCGCTGGGACCTGCTGGGACGCCAGGGCCGCTACTTCGTCGGCGGTGGCCCCACGGTGGCGGAGATAGACGCCTCGAGCGGCGGCGGCGCCAAGCAGCCGATCCGCGTGTACGCCGGGCTCCGGTCCGCCGACAGCGTCCAGGGCCGCGCGAACCTGGTGCTCCAGGAGCTGGAGCGCACCGGAGCCTTCGACCGGAAGGTCCTCGTCGTGGCGACCACCACCGGAACCGGCTTCCTCGACCAGAACGGCACGGACCCGCTCGAGTTCCTCTGGAACGGCGACACGGCCATCGCCGGCGTGCAGTACTCCTACCTGCCCTCGTGGATCTCGATCCTCGCCGACCAGGACGCCGTGCGCGAGACCTCGCGCGTCGTCTTCGACACCGTGCACCAGTACTGGTCGACGCTGCCACCGGCGAGCCGGCCCAGGCTCTACCTCTACGGGCTGTCCCTCGGCTCCCTCGGAGTCGAGAGCATCCTCAGCTCCGTCAACGTCATCAACGAGCCGATCGACGGCGCCCTGATGTCCGGGCCGCCGTTCGTCAACCAGATGCACAGCCGGCTCACGGCCCAGCGCGAACGGGACAGTCCGGCATACCTCCCGATCTACGAGCAGGGCCGCACGGTGCGCTTCACCGCCGAGCAGGACGGCCTCGGCCGTGGCGGCGACACGTGGGGGCCGACTCGCCTCGTCTACCTGCAGCACGCGAGCGATCCCATCGTCTTCTTCTCGCCGGGCCTGGCGTTCTCCTCGCCCGAGTGGCTCGAGGACGGGGAGCGAGGCCCGGACGTGTCGGCCCGGATGGGATGGTTCCCTCTCGTGACGATGTGGCAGGTGCTCCTCGACCTGCCGAGCGCCGGCAGCATCCCGATGGGCTTCGGGCACCTCTACTCGGCCACCTCCAACCTCGAGTCGTGGGTCGGGGTGACCAAACCACAGGGCTGGACCGCGGAGAAGACGGCGGCGCTGTCGGCAGTTCTCGAGAGCCGGCCCTACAACAACACCTGAGCGTCGTCCTTGCGGGACTGGAGTCCGGCTCGGGCCAGGTCTCGTAAGGAGGCGCCCGGCAGGTAGGCCGACGTGAGGGCGAGGCCGATGCGCGGGAGTGCGGCCTCGTCTGAGAAGACGAGGTAGACCGGCTCGTGCCGTGGACGGAACTTCTGCTTGAAGCTGTCGAGCGATCGGAACCCGTAGAGCGGCTCCATCGCCTCGCCGAGCTGGTCGAGCAGCCGCTCCAGCGCGGCGCGCTCGGCGCTGCCGTCACCGGAATGGGCCAGCGGCGCGCCGGACAGGGAGACGAGCGACGCGCCCTGCTCACGGAAGGAGAGGCAGGCGCTCGCGATGAGGAACTCGGTCACCTGGCGGAAGCCGTCGGGCAGCCGGCGCATGACGTCGAGCGTCCACCCGCGCACCTCACCGCCCGGAGACAGGACCGGCAGCCACGAGGTGACACCGTGCACCGTCATGTCGGTGTCGATGGCGAGCCCGACTCTCGTGTCGGGGTCGAGTGCCTCGTCGATGCCGCCGAGCGTGAAGCCCATCTCGGGCAGGCCCTTGTCGGAGACCCACAGCTCGGAGATGGCGCGCACCTGGGTCAGCACGCCTCGGGGCATCTGCGCGAGCCGGCCCTCCCGGTAGGTGATGCCGTCCTTGCCGGCCCGGTTCAGTGCCGTCCGCACGCTCTGCCACGACTTGCCCTTGAACTCGAGGTCGGGCAGGTCGATGATCGCCTCCTCCGCCACGAGCACATCCCGTCGGCCGTGCGCGCGCCCCCAGCTCTCGACCTCCCGGGTCGCCGAGAAGAAGCACACCTTGAGGCCATGGGTCTCCTGGGCGTCGACGAACGCCTGCAGCACGTCCCAGCGCCCCGGGACATCCGCCCCGACCGGGTCGCCGAGGGCGATCGCCATGCCTCGGTGGATCTGGAAGGCGACGTAGCCGAGGGGAGCACCGTCCGGGTCGCGGTGGATGAACCAGTGGTTGTCGGGCCACGTGCCCATCCACGACATGGTCGTGCCGCCGTGGGTCTTCAGGAGAGCGACCGCTGTGTCGCGGTCGCTGGCGCCGGCGGCGATCTCGGCCCGCCGGCGGCGGTTCGAGCGGGCCTGGAAGGCCGAACGACCGAGCACGAGGACGGCCAGCTGCACTGCCGTGATGAGCAGGGTGACGGCCAGGTCCGGGATGGAGGTCTCGACCTTGCCGCCGCTGTCGAGCTGGTCCGGCGCGACGAGCTCGACGACGATGAGCACCGACTGCGCGAGGAACGAGAGCGTCGCCAGGCCGCCGGCCAGGAACCAGACGCGCCGCGAGCCGCGCCGTAGGCCATCGGCCAGCAGGAGCGAGATGGCGGCGCTGACGAGCACGCCCAAGGCGTCGGTGTCAGCCGCCTTGGCCCCGAGAGGGCCGTCGGAGGAGGTGAAGTAGAGCACGACCTGCACCACTGCGCTGACGACGAAGAAGGCCGACGAGACGACCCGCCACTCGTGGCGGCTGAACCGCGGAAGGGTGACGGAGGGCCGTCGGCCGAGCAGCGCCGGTCCGAGGGCCAGGCCGCTCAGGATGGCGATCGCGTGCTCGAGGTCCCAGAGCAGCCCGATGTAGAGCAGCGCGATGACGGCATACATGACGAGGACGGCGCGGAGCCGACCGCGCCAGGGCGGGCGCAGCGTGACGCTGGCGGCGGCCACGGCTCCCAGGGCGCCTGTGCTGAAACCGACGTCGAGCCCGCCTGACAGGCGGACCGCCCACTCCCAGCCCGTGGCCGAGGCGGCGAGCAGCATCAGAGCGCTCAGCAGGACCCCGGCGAGGTGGGTGGCGACCGCTGCGACCACGACGCGTCTGGTGCCCAGCCGCAGCTCCGACCACCCGATGAGCAACAGGGCCCCGCCCGCGATCGGGACGTACTGGACCGGCACGAGGGCGAAGAGGGCGCCGGTGACGGGGGTCCACCATCGGTCGTCCTGCAGGGCCGGCAGGCCGTAGGCGACGGTGTCCAGCAGGTCTCTGTCCTGGAGCGCCGACCACAGTGTCTGCGTCGCCACGCCGAGCACGAGCATGGCCGCCACGACCGACAACGTGAACGGGATGTGGCGCGCGAGGTGGGCCACGCGGGTCCTGGTCGTCTCGCCGGTGGCAGTCGTCGTGAGCTGCTCTGCCGTCACGCGCCCCGCCTTCTACGTCGGTGCCGACTTCGCCTCCCAATGGATGCTAGCCGCTGGACGTCCTCCGGGTTCCGGGTTCGCGCGCAGGCTCGGCCCCGAACCGCTCGGCGCTCACGGCCTCCTGGGCGACCCGGCGCAGGGCCAGCAGCACGGGGTCGGTGAGCACGTTCCCGACGATGGCGTAGCGCAGTGCCTCGCCCGGGGCGACGCTGGCGAGCTCCGGGACGACGTCCGTCTCGGCGACCGAGCGCATGGCCGCCATCCACGTCGCGAGGGTCGCGTCGTCGAGCGTCCATCCGCCGGCGAGGGCTCCGGTGAGCGCCTGCGCGAGCTGCAGGCTCGCCGGCGACTGCTCGCACTCGGGCAGGCGGAGCCCGGCCAGCAGCCTGAGCACGTCGGCCGGGGGCGGCGACGGGTCCAGCGCCGGCCGCAGTGCTCCGTGGGCGGTGCCGAGCAGCTCGTGGCGACTCGCAGGCGGGTTCTCGAGGGCCCGCACGACCTCGCGGACGCGTTCGATGGAGAGGCGCCCCACGTCGACGAGGGTCCGCACGAGGCGGACGCGTTCGACGTGGCTGTCGTCGTAGGTGGCCCGGGTCGCGCCCTGCGACTGGCCCGCGTGGAGCAACCCCTCCCGCAGGTAGTACTTGAGGGTGGGGATGCTGGCGCCGGTCGCGTCCGAGAGCTGGGAGATGCGCACCTGGTTCCTCCTTGACGTTGGATAGTATGACTGTCCAAACTTGGATAGCACCACTATCCGAAAGGCATGTCATGACTGGATTCGTCCACACGAGCCACGCCCACGACGGCGAGCTCGCCGTCTTCCTCATCGGGATGCGGGTCAACCAGCCCTGGCGCCCCGACCTCTGGGTCCCCGTCTTCACGGCCATGCCGGGCATGATCGCGGAGCTCTACACCGCCAAGGCCGCCGCCGCCCGAGGCGAGGGGCCGGACCTCGGCTTCCTCGAGGCGCGCACCCTCGTCGGCGCGGGAGGGCCCACCATCGTGCAGTACTGGCGCAACGTCGAGTCCGTCTACGCCTACGCGAACGACCCGGAGCGACAACACCGGCCGGCATGGACGGCGTTCTACCGGCGCAGCCGCAAGGCCACCGACGCCGTCGGCATCTGGCACGAGACGTATGCCGTGCCGGCCGGCGCACACGAGAGCCTCTACGTCGGTATGCCGCCGACCGGGCTCGGCAAGGCCTTCGGGGTCACCGAGGACCGCAGCAGGCGCCGGCACGCGCGCCTCGGCCGACGGTCCCAGGACGCCGTCAGCTGAGCTCGCGCAGGCCCGGGAGCACGTCGGCGGAGAACTGCTCGAGGAAGCGGGCCTGGTCGTGACCGGGCGCGTGGAAGACGACGTGGTTGAAGCCCCAGTCGACGTACTGGCGCACCGCCTCCACCACTTCGGCGGGGTCGTGGGTGACGATCCACCGCTTGGCGATCTCCTCGTCGGAGAGCTCGTCGGCGAGGCGCTCCATCTCGACCGGGTCGTCGACGCCGTGCTTCTGCTCGGCGCTGAGCGACAGCGGCGCCCAGAAGCGCACGTTGTGCAGGGCCTGGTCGGCGTCGCGGTCATACGAGAGCTTGATCTCGATCATCCGGTCGAGATCCTCGCGGGTGCGCCCGGACTTGGCCAGGCCCTCGTCGACGGCCGGGAGCAGCTTCTCCTCGTAGAGCTCGCGGCCCTTGCCGGAGGTGCAGATGAACCCGTCACCCGACCGGCCGGCATACCGTGCGACGAGCGGGCCGCCCGCGGCCACGTAGACGGGGATGGGCTGCTCGGGGCGGTCGTAGACCGTCGCCGCGCGCGTGCGGTAGTAGTCGCCCTCGAAGTCGACCCGCTCCTCGGTCCACAGCCGGCGCATCAGCGTGACGGCCTCACGCAGGCGGGCGAACCGCTCCTTGAACTCCGGCCAGGGCGAGCCGGCCGCGCCGACGGCCACCTCGTTGAGGGCCTCGCCTGTGCCGATGCCGAGGATGATGCGGCCCGGGTTGAGGGCGCCCAGGGTGCCGAAGGCCTGGGCCACGACGGCGGGGTTGTAGCGGAACGTCGGGGTCATCACCGAGGTTCCGAGCTCGATGCGCTCGGTGCGCTCGCCGGCGGCGGCAAGCCAGCTCATGGCGAAGGGAGCATGTCCTCCCCGGTGGCGCCAGGGCTGGGAGTGGTCGGAGATGAAGGCCGAGTCGAGCCCCACCCGCTCTGCCTGTGCGGCGAACGTGACGAGGTCGCGTGGACCGAACTGCTCCGCGGACGCCTTCCAACCAACCTTGAGCACACCGACTCCTTCGGGCCGTGGGGGAGTGACTCGGCCAGCCTACGTCGGCGTGCTCAGGTGGCCCTCACCAGTGGATGACGACCTTGTCGCCGAGCCGGACCTCGTTGTAGAGCTGGATGAGCAGGGGCTTGTTGCGCACGTTGACGCAGCCGTGCGAGGCGCCGGAGTAGCCGAGGCGGGCGAAGTTCGAGGAGTAGTGCACCGCCTGCCCGCCGGAGAAGAACATCGAGTACGGCATGGGCGTGTGGTAGAGGTTCGAGATGACGTCGACCTTCTTCTTGTAGACCGAGAAGACGCCTTCGCGGGTCGGCAGCTCGTCGCTGCCGAAGCGCACGTCGAAGCCGTACTGCGGCACCCCGTCCACGACCCAGGTGAGCTCCCGGGTCGTCTTGCTGACGCACATGACCCGCCCCGTCATGCACCTCGGGTCCAGGTCCCACGAGGCGGCGGCCGGTGCTGTGGCCGGTTTGGCGGGGACGGGCTCGATGTTTGCCATTTCGTCGGCCGTCGGGCGCCTGGTCATCGACACGAGCTTGTCCCAGGTGCGCTGGTCGAGGATGCCGGTGGCGTCGTAGCCCCGCTTGCCCTGGAAGCCGCGGACTGCATCCGTCGTCTTCGTGCCGTAGCGGTCGCTGACGTCGCCGGCGAACCAGCTCAGCTGCCACAGCCGCGCCTGCAGCGCGCGCACCTTCGGGCCGGTGTCCCCGGCGCGCAGCACGATGACAGGTGCCGGCTCGGGCTTCTGCGTCGGCGCCGGTGTGGTGGTCGGCGTGGCCTCGGGCTTCGGAGGCGTAATGGTGGGCGAAGTCGGCGTCGCGTCGGGCGTCGCCGGCGCTGTGGTGGGCGTCTCGGTGGGCGCCGTGCTCGTCGTGCTGGTGTCCGACGGCGCCGGGGAGTCGACCGCCTGGGACCCGCTGCCGCTCTGGCCGACCCGGGTGGCAGCGGCGGGGGCGCCCTGGTCGGGCGTGCAGGCGGCGGTCATGGCGACGAGGGCGACGGCGCCCGTCAGGAGCAGGGCACGGCTCGAGCCCCTTGTGTTGCGCGACGGTGAGCTGGCTGCCTGCATCTTGACCCCTTGTCCGGAAACGAGACGTGCCGTGCGTCGGTGCACTGCACCGAGGGTGACGGGCGCGCCCGGCAGATGGTTGTCCGAGTCGCAGCCGTGGGCGGATCGTGACCGTTCCGTTGTGGAGTGGCAGGGGTATGCCTTGCGGGCGGCTCGCTGGGACCGGCCCCGACGCCCTTGTCGGGAGACGGCCCCTGCAGCCTCAGGCGTTCTGCTGCTGCTGTTGCTGCTGCTGCATCGCGTGGTGGCGGCGCAGGACCTCGGTCAGCTTGTTGGCGCCTGCAACGACGGTCGCGGCGTGCAGCCGGCCGGGTTGGCGCGAGAGGCGCTCGATGGGACCGGAGATGGAGACGGCGGCGACGACGCGACCCGAGGGACCGCGTACGGGGGCGGACACGGAGGCGACACCGGCCTCGCGCTCGGCCACGCTCTGCGCCCAGCCGCGCCGGCGCACGCCGGACAGGGCCGTGGCCGTGAAGGACGCGCCCTGCAGGCCACGGTGCAGCCGGTCGGGCTCCTCCCACGCGAGCAGGACCTGGGCGGCCGAGCCGGCCAGCATCGACAGCGTCGCGCCGACCGGGATCGAGTCGCGCAGACCGACCGGCCGTTCGGCCGCGGCGACACAGATGCGCTGGTCGCCCTGGCGACGGAAGAGCTGCGCGCTCTCGTTGGTGTGGTCACGCAGGGCCCCCAGCACCGGACCTGCTGCCGCGAGGAGGCGATCCTCACCAGCGGCCGAGGCGAGCTCGCCGAGGCGCGGACCGAGCACGAAGCGTCCCTGCATGTCGCGGGAGACGAGGCGGTGGTGCTCCAGCGCGACCGCGAGGCGATGGGCCGTCGGGCGGGCGAGACCCGTGGCGCCGACGAGCTGGGCGAGGGTGGCCGGGCCGGCCTCGAGGGCGCCGAGCACCGTGGCGGCCTTGTCGAGAACGCCGACCCCAGAAGAGTTGTCCATGGACTGATACTGACGTCTCAGGCACTGAGACGTCAATACAGTGCGCCCACAAAAGGTTCACGCTTGCCGAAGAGCGATGCCGCGACCAGGTCCTGGCTGCCGCACGCGCTCGACCACCGGAACGCCGCCGCGGAGGGAAGTCAGAGGACGTCATGGCAGGGACACTGGCCGAGAAGGTCTGGGACGCACACGTCGTACGTCGCGCCGAGGGGGAGCCGGACCTGCTCTTCATCGACCTCCACCTCCTCCACGAGGTCACCAGCCCCCAGGCCTTCGACGGCCTGCGCCTCGCCGGCCGCCCCGTACGCCGCCCCGACCTCACGCTCGCCACCGAGGACCACAACGTCCCCACGACGCCCGGCCCGATCACCGACCCCGTGTCGAAGGTGCAGGTCGAGACGCTCCGCCGCAACTGCGAGGAGTTCGGCGTCCGCCTCTATCCCATGGGTGACGCCGACCAGGGCATCGTCCACGTCGTCGGCCCGCAGCTCGGCCTGACGCAGCCCGGCATGACCGTCGTGTGCGGCGACAGCCACACGTCGACGCACGGCGCCTTCGGGGCGCTCGCGTTCGGCATCGGCACGTCCGAGGTCGAGCACGTGCTCGCCACGCAGACCCTGCCGCTCAAGCCCTTCCGCACCCTCGCCGTCAACGTGCGGGGCGCCCTCCCGGACGGTGTCACCGCAAAGGACATCGTCCTCGCCGTCATCGCCAGGATCGGCACCGGCGGTGGCCAGGGCTACGTCATCGAGTACCGCGGCGAGGCCATCGAGGCGCTCTCCATGGAAGCCCGTATGACCGTCTGCAACATGTCGATCGAGGCCGGCGCCCGCGCCGGGATGATCGCGCCGGACCAGACGACATTCGACTACCTCCAGGGGCGCCCGCACGCGCCGACGGGCGCCGAGTGGGACGCCGCCGTGGCCGAGTGGACGGCGCTGCGCACCGACGACGACGCCGTCTTCGACGCCGAGGTCGAGCTCGACGCGGCCGAGCTGACTCCCTTCGTCACGTGGGGCACGAACCCCGGCCAGGGCCTGCCGCTCTCGGCCTCGGTGCCCGACCCGGAGGAGTTCGCCGACGAGAGCGACCGCCTCGCCGCCGCGAACGCCCTCGCCTACATGGGTCTCGAGCCCGGAACGCCGCTGCGCGACATCCGCGTCGACACGGTCTTCGTCGGATCGTGCACCAATGGCCGCATCGAGGACCTCCGCGCCGCAGCGGCCGTGGTCCAGGGCCATCGCGTCGCCGACGGCGTGCGGATGCTCGTCGTCCCGGGCTCGGCCAAGGTGCGCCTGCAGGCCGAGTCCGAGGGCCTCGACAAGGTCTTCACCGAGGCCGGCGCGGAGTGGCGCCTGCCCGGCTGCTCGATGTGCCTGGGCATGAACCCCGACACCCTGGCCCCCGGTGAGCGCAGCGCGTCGACCTCCAACCGCAACTTCGAGGGCCGGCAGGGCAAGGGCGGGCGCACCCACCTGGTGAGCCCGCTCGTCGCGGCCGCCACGGCCGTCCGCGGCACCCTGTCGAGCCCCGCCGACCTCGACGACACCGCACGCCAGCCACGCGGCGAGCTCGCGTCCGCGATGACCGGAGAGGCCTGAGCCATGGACAAGTTCGAGACGCACACCGGTGTCGGTGTCCCGCTGCGACGCGGCAACGTCGACACGGACCAGATTATCCCGGCGGAGTACCTCAAGCGCGTGACCCGGACCGGCTTCGAGGACGGCCTCTTCGCCGCCTGGCGCAAGGACGAGTCGTTCGTCCTCAACAACCCGGTGTATGCCGACGGATCGGTCCTGGTGGCCGGCCCGGACTTCGGCACGGGCTCGAGTCGCGAACACGCCGTGTGGGCCCTGATGAACTGGGGCTTCCGGGTCGTCATCAGCTCCCGCTTCGCCGACATCTTCCGCGGGAACAGCGGCAAGCAGGGACTGCTCACCGCGATCGTGTCGCAGGACGACGTCGAGCTGATCTGGAAGTACCTCGAGAACAACCCCGGGGCTGAGATCACGGTCGACCTCGTGGCAAGAACGGTGCACGCCGGTGAGATCGTCGCGCCCTTCGAGATCGACGACTACACCCGCTGGCGCCTCCTGGAAGGGCTCGACGACATCGGGTTGACCCTGCGACACGAGGATCTCGTTGCAGATTTCGAGTCGCGCCGGCCGAGCCACAAGCCGGTCACCACGCCCGCCTGAGCCGCGCAGCGCTGAGGCGCTTCGTCTGGTCGACACGGAACGGATCCCCTTGCAGCGCAAGGGGATCCGTTCTGCAACCCGCGCAAACCGGGCAACGCTTCCTCCGTGCGTTGCGGGCGAAAGAGGCGCATCCAACCCGTCAAACGCCTTGCGACACAACGCAAAACCCTCCGATTGGTGATGGACGTGCACCCCGAGTCGGCCTAACGTCAGGAGGTAGCCGGACCGGTTCCGGACTCACATCGTCGGGTCCCTGACGCCGACAGTCCTCTGGAGGGGAAGACGTGAACAAGGCAGAACTGATCGACGCGCTCGAGACCAAGCTCGGCAGCAAGAAGGTCGCATCGGACGCCCTCGAGGCGTTCCTCGACGTCGTCATCCGCGAGGTGGCCAGGGGCGGCAAGGTCGGGATCACCGGCTTCGGCACCTTCGAGCGAGCCGATCGCGCGGCACGCACCGGACGCAACCCCAAGACGGGGGCGACCGTGAAGATCAAGAAGACCCGCGTCCCGAAGTTCCGCTCGGGCACGAACTTCAAGGAGGTCGTCTCCGGCGCCAAGAAGCTCTCGAAGACGGAGTCCGCGGCATCCCGCGCCTCCGCCGGCTCCTCCGCGAGTGCTGCTCCGGCCAGGAAGACCACCGCCAAGGCCGCTCCGGCCAAGGCGGCGGCGAAGCGCACGACGGCCAAGACCGCGACCAAGGCGGCCCCGGCGAAGGCCGCGGCGAGGACGACGACGAAGGCAGCCCCCGCCAAGCGCGCCACCGCGACGAAGGCCACCCCGGCGAAGGCCGCGGCGAGGACGACGACGAAGGCGGCCCCGGCCAAGCGTGCCACCGCGACGAAGGCGGCCCCGGCGAAGGCGGCGGCGAGGACGACCACGACCAAGGCCGCTCCCGCCAAGCGCGCCACCGCGACCAAGGCGGCCCCCGCCAAGTCCGCCTCGAGGTCGACGGCGAAGACCACGGCGGCCAAGACGACCGCGGCGAAGACGGCGGCCACGTCGACGGCCAAGAAGGCGACGCCGCGCAAGACGACCGCCAGGAAGACCGCCTCCAGGTGACTGCGGGGCGGTCCTCGCTCCGGGCCGCCACCAGCGACGTGGGCTCGACCGGCACACCGGTCGGGCCCACGCGCGCGTCAGCGGATGGCTTGGCCCGGGCCGACGCCCACGATGTGCAGGGCCACCACGAGGTCGTCCACGACCTCCACGGTGAGGCGCTGGCCGAGGCGCAGCAGGCGCAGGCCGCTCGCGTCGAAGGCAGGTGCCTCGAAGCGCAGCTCGACGCCGTCGTCCCTCAGGACGCTGCCTGTGCGGGTGTCGGGGTCGAAGCGGTGGACGGTGGCCTGCATGCTCCTGATCCAACCAGATGCCCGGTGCGCCAGGACCGAGCTCGTCGCCGGCCCCAGGCCGAGACGCCTCGCGCGAGAGAGGCTGCGGGCGTCGTCGACGTCGGTGCGCAGGCGGGGGAGCGCCAGCTCCAGCCGCACCGCTCCGTCGGCCTCGTGGCGTGCGGCGCTGTCGGTGCCGAAGTGCGGGGTGAAGTCGCGACCGCACCGCAGCACCGTCCCGGTGCCGTCGGCGTCGGGCACGAACGACTCGGCCACCCGACCGGCGGCCTCGAGGGCCGCTCGCAACGACGCGCCGTCGAGCGCGGGCAGGTCCCCGAGCAACGCCGCCACGTGGGCACCCGGCCCGGCATGCCGCATACCCAGGGAGATGGCGTCGTTGAGCCCGGTCCCGGGGTCGGGGACGACGCGTATGCCCCGGGAGCGCCACGTGCCGCCCAGGCCGGCGTCGCTCGTGACGAGGACGAGGTGGTCACGGCCGACGGCGTCCCACACGGCCGCCAGCGTGTCGGTCGCGATCGCCGCGCTGAGGGCGGCGCGGTCGGAGCCGACGGCGCGGGCGAGCCGGGACTTGCCGTGGCTCGTGTCCTTCACGGGGACGACGACGTGCCAGTCGACGGGTGCCGCGGGTACGGGTTGCTCGTGGGAGGGAGTCGTCATGCTGGCGATATCGTCCCACTCGCAGCCGCGCTGCTCGACACCGCGCCGCGAGGTGGACAAGATGAAGGCCAGCCACGTCGACCGGCGTGCGAACGACGAGGAGGACGTGACATCGTGTCTGCCGGCGCACGGACGAGGCAGTTGCCCCGGGCCTACCGGATCGTGGCCCTCGTGCTGCGGCCAATGCTGTTGCGGGTGACCAAGCGCGACTGGCGCGGGGTCGAGAACATCCCGGCCGAGGGTGGTTTCGTCGTCTCGACCAACCACATCTCCTATGCCGACCCGCTGGTCTTCGCGCACTACATGTACGACAGCGGTCGCGAGCCGTACTTCCTCGGCAAGGACAGCCTCTTCGCGATCCCCGTCGTGGGCTGGGTGCTCAAGAAGTGCGGGCAGATCCCCGTCTACCGCAACTCCGCGGCCGCGACCAACGCCTACCGAGCCGCCGTCGAGGGAGTGCGAGCCGGCAAGGCGCTCGCCATCTTCCCCGAGGGGACCATCACCCGTGACCCCGACCTGTGGCCGATGCGCGGCAAGACGGGAGCCGCCCGGGTGGCCCTGGAGACCCGCTGCCCCCTGATTCCCGTGGCGCAGTGGGGCGCCCAGGAGATCCTGTCGCCCTACGGGCACCGGCCATCGCTCTTCCCGCGCAAGACGATGATGATGTATGCCGGTCCGCCGGTCGACCTGTCCGACCTCTACGACCGGCCCATCGACACCAGGGTGCTGCGTGAGGCCACCGACCGGCTCATGGACCACATCACCGGGCTGCTCGAGGTGCTGCGCGAGGAGAAGCGGCCCGTGGAGCGCTTCGACCCGCACACCCACGGGACCGCCGAGATCGGCGATCCCTTGCGCCACCACGAGATCGGGCGCCCAGAGCGTCCGGTCGAACGGCCGGCTGACGGCGACGAAGGGAGCGGGCCGTGACCGCGCGCGTCGCCGTCATGGGCAGCGGCAACTGGGGCACCGCCTTCGCGATGATCCTCGCCGACGCGGGGTGCCAGGTCACGATGTGGGCCCGGCGCAGCGAGGTCGCCGACGCGATCAACGCCGGGCGCAACGACGCCTACCTGCCGGAGCTCGACCTCTCGCCCGCTGTGCGTGCCACCGGCGACGCGGGGGAGGCGCTCCAGCGGGCCGAGATCGTCGTGCTCGCCGTGCCTTCGCAGACCCTCCGCGAGAACCTGGCGCGGTGGGGAGGGGCGATCCCCTCGTCGGCCCCGGTCGTCTCGCTGATGAAGGGTGTCGAGCTCGGGACCACCCTGCGGATGAGCGAGGTCATCGCGCAGGCGGCGAGCGTCGAGCAGGACCGCATCGTCGTCGTCTCCGGGCCGAACCTCGCCCACGAGATCGCTCGTCGCCAGCCCGCCGCCGGCGTCGTCGCGTGCCGTGACATGGCCACCGCCGAGCTGGTCGCCGGCGCCTGTGCGGCGCCGTGGTTCCGGCCCTACACCGACACCGACGTCATCGGTGCGGAGGTCTGTGGGGCGACGAAGAACGTCGTCGCGCTCGCCTCGGGAATGGCCGAGGGCATGGGGTTCGGCGACAACACCAAGGCCACGATCATCACCCGCGGCCTGGCCGAGACGACCCGCCTGGGTCTCGCGCTCGGGGCGGACCCGCAGACCTTCATGGGCCTCGCCGGCGTCGGTGACCTCATCGCGACGTGCATGTCGCCGCTCTCGCGCAACCACAGCTTCGGCGTCCGGCTCGGGCGCGGCCTGACGGTCGCCGAGGCGACCGCAGAGCTGCGCACCACGACCGAGGGGGTCAAGTCGTGCGAGTCCATCCTCACGCTCGCCGAGCAGCACGACGTCGACATGCCGATCTGTGAGCAGGTCGTCGCCGTCATCCGCGACGGGCACCCCGCGAGCCAGGTCGGGCCCCGGCTCATGTCACGAGACCTCAAGGCCGAGAAGCACTGAGGCGTGTGCCGTCCGAGCGGTTGCGTGGGGCGGCCTGCTACGCGGTGGGTGCCAGAACCCGCTCGACGACGGGCAGGGAGCGGCCCCGGTGCACCAGCGACGTGAGCGGCGCGCGCAGCAGCAGCCAGCCGATGCAGGCCACCACGCCTCCGAGGACCAGCCCTGCCAGCACGTCGGCGGGGTAGTGCGCCCCCACGTACACGCGGGTCGCAGCCATGACCAGGGCCGCGGCGACCGCTGTGGCGGCGAGGCGCCGGGACACCAGCAGCAGCCCGACGGCTGCGGCCCCGGCCATCACGGAGTGGTCGGACGGGAAGGACCAGTCTGTGCTGCGGTCGACGAGCACGAGGGTCGACGGGTGGGCGGCATACGGCCGCGCCTCGGCGACGAGCGATGCGACGGGCTGGTTCACGGCCACGGCCAGCAGCGTGCCGAGGCCGGCCCAGATCGCGGCGGCGAGATGCCGGTCGTCGGCGCCCCTTCGCCGCCAGACGCCGAGCAGGAGCAGCGCCGCAAAGAGGACCAGGCCGTACTTCGCGTAGGCCACGGCCGGCGCATGCAACCACGGCGACGACCTCGCGAAGTCGTTGACCCGTAGGAAAAGGGTGTCGCTGAGGTCGAACGGATGGCTCACGAGTCGGTCCTTCGGCTGGCGGTGCGGCTGGGCACCGCAGTCGTTCCTCGGCGCAAGCCGCAAGCCTGCCTGACGAATCTGGGGAGAATCTCAGAGCCGGCACCCGGCGCGTGACCCCGTACGCTCCTCAGACCGCCCGGAGGGCCCGTTCCAGGTCGGACCAGAGGTCATCGACGTGCTCGATGCCGACGGAGAGGCGAAGCAGGTTGACCGGGACCTGCTCCGACTCGGACGGGTGGCGGCGCCGTCGCTCGACCTGCGACTCGACGCCGCCCAGGCTCGTCGCGTGCAGCCACAGCCTCGTCGCGGCGCACACCCGCTCGGCCGCGTCGGCGTCACCGGCGACGTCGATCGACAGGATCGCGCCGGAGCCGGGGTAGCGCACCCGGGCGACGGCGGCGTGGCCCTCGAGCCGGCGGGCCAGCTCGGCGGCGCTGGCGCTCGCGCGCTCGAAGCGGACGGACAGCGTGCGCAGGCCGCGGAGAGCGAGGAAGACCTCCATCGGTCCGGCGATGGCGCCGTGCAACGTGCGGTGCCGGCGCAGCCGCTCCCCGACCTCGCGCCCTCGGTCGGAGTCGGCCACGACGGTCGCGCCGAGCACCACGTCGCTGTGGCCGGAGAGGTACTTCGTCACCGAGTGCACGACGACGTCCGCCCCGAGCGACAGCGGCCGGCACAGCAGGGGGGTGCTGAGGGTGTTGTCGACGACGCTCGTGACGCCCAGCTCGCGGGATCGGGCCAGGACGACGTCGAGCTCGGTGACGTCCATGAGCGGGTTCGTCGGCGACTCCAGCCACAGCAGGTCGGCCGAGTCGAGCGCGGCGAGGAAGCCGGCCGTGTCGGTGGCGTGGATGCGCAGCACCGTGCCGCCCGCCTTCTCGTGCGCGACGAGCAGGTCGCCCGTGCCGTTGTAGGTCGTGTCGGGCGCGACGACCGTCCCGCCGGCAGGCAGCAGTGACAGGGCCGCCGAGATCGCGCCCATGCCGGACGCGTGCACCAGCGCCCGGCCCCCCTCGAGGCCGCCGAGAGCCTGCTCGAAGGCGTCCCAGGTGGGGTTGCCGGAGCGGGCGTAGTTGACCGCGCCCTCTGCGGCATACGTCGACGTCAGCTCGACCGGGACGTTCGCCGACGCGCCGGGGGAGCGGTCGGGACGCCCCGCCGCCACGACGAAGGTCTCGACGTGCAGGTGCTGCGAATCCGCTTCGGTGGCCACCGTCCCAGCGTACGAGCGGCCCTCACGGGTCGGGATAGAGTCTCGACTGATGACCACGGACCAGCCCCAGCCCGACCAGCCGAGCCGCCCCCGCGTCGCCATCGTCTTCGGAGGACGCTCCTCCGAGCACGCCGTCTCCTGCGCCACGGCGGCAGGGGTGCTGCGCGCCATCGACCGCAGCAAGTACGACGTCCTGCCGATCGGCATCTCCCGCGATGGCCAGTGGGTGCTCGCCGCCGACGACCCCAGCCGTTTCGAGCTGACCGCCGGACGCACTCCGGAGGTCGAGCCGAGTGCCGCGCACGTCGTCATGCCGCTCTCGACGCGCGAGACCTCGCTCACGGTTCTCGAGGCCGGCCAGCCGCCCCACGAGCTCGGCCAGGTCGACGTCGTCTTCCCGCTGCTGCACGGCCCGTTCGGCGAGGACGGCACCCTCCAGGGCTTCCTCGACCTCTCGGACGTGCGCTACGTGGGCTCGGGCGTCTTCGCCTCGGCGGCGGGCATGGACAAGCACTACATGAAGGTGGTCTTCGCCGGTCACGGCCTGCCGGTGGGGCCGTATGCCGTCATCACCGACCGCGCCTGGCGCTCGGACAAGGTCGCCGCCATGGACGCGTGCGCAGGGCTGCGCTACCCCCTCTTCGTCAAGCCCGCCCGGGCCGGCTCGTCGATGGGCATCACGCGGGTGGACGACCCAGCCGACCTGGAGGCCGCCGTCGAGGTGGCCCGCGAGCACGACCCCAAGGTGATCGTCGAGGCAGGCATCGTCGGGCGCGAGATCGAGTGCGCGGTGCTCGAGGGCCACGGCACCTCCGGCCCGCGCACCTCCGAGGTGGCCGAGGTCGCCGTCCACGACAACCACACGTTCTACGACTTCGAGGCGAAGTACCTCGCCGAGGCCGACGTCGACCTCAGCTGCCCGGCCGACGTGCCCGAGGCGGTCTCCAAGGAGGTCCGGCGCCTCGCTGCCGAGGCGTTCGAGGCGCTCGGCTGCGAGGGCCTCGCGCGCGTCGACTGCTTCTACACCGACGACGGTCGCGTCGTGGTCAACGAGATCAACACGATGCCCGGCTTCACGCCGCACTCGATGTACCCGCGGATGTGGGCGGCCTCCGGCCTGGTCTACCCCGACCTCATCGACGAGCTCATCTCCCTCGCACTCGAGCGCCGCACCGGCCTGCGCTGAGCGGCCCTGACCGACCCTGACCGGCGCTGACCGGCCACACGGCATACGCCTTCAGGAGCAGTGTCGCCCGTTGGCGGGCAGCGTGCGCGCGACGGCGGTGAAGGCTGGCAGCAGCAGCGGCAGCGGGCCGTACGCGGCGGGGCCCAGCACCTCGATGGCCGGGTCGCGGCCGTAGGTCGTCGCGGCCGAGCCGTCGGTCAGCGGCCGCACCACCCAGTCGACGCCGTCGACGGTCACGCAGTCCTGGGTCGTCGGCCCGAGGGGGTCGAGGCCGCACCGGGCGATGATCGCTGGATCGCCCCAGGCGGCGACGGACCCGTCGTCGGGCTGCGTGCCGACCCGGGATTGCCCACTGACGTCAGCGGGCCAGGCTGCTCTTGCGCACGCCGGCGCCGAGGCCTGGGGCGCCAGGGCGACCTCCGGTGCGCGCGTGCAGGCGGACAGCACGACGGCGACGCCCACGAGGAGCGCCGCCGCTGTCAGGTGCGGCCGTCCGGTCAGGGGACGGGCCTCAGACGTGGACGACCGTGCAGGTCAGGGTCCGGGTGATCCCCGGGACGTCCTGCAGCTTGGCGATCACCAGGCGACCGAGGTCGTCGACGTTGGAGGCCTCCACGCGGGCGATGACGTCGTAGGGACCGGTGACGTCCTCGGCGAGGGTCACGCCCGAGATCCCGGCGATCTGCTCCGCAACGCTGGCGGCCTTGCCGACTTCGGTCTGAATCAGGATGTACGCCTGGACCACGTGTCACCTCACTGTGTGTCGATCGTTGGACGGTCGGCCGTGGGGCGCGGGTGCCGGGGCACGACCGGTCTGAACGGCAGGCCTCAGTGTGACTGCGACCGTGCCCTGACGCTACCTTGCCATGGGGCCTCGCGTCCCGTGGGAACCGGGCCGGGAACGGCCCTCCAGCGAGAGGGTGGGTGATCCGTGCCGAACACGGAACGGCTGCAACGCGGGCCGATGATGACCGGCGGCACGCCGCTGCGCTCGCTCGACGAGGAGGAGCTGCTGGGCCGCATCCTCCCGAGCTTCGGCGTCTCCGACGACCTGCTCGTCGCGCCCGGCGACGACGCGGCCGTCCTGCGCACCTCCGACCGAACGGTCGCCACCACCGACACGGTCGTCCTGGGTCGTGACTGGCTGGACACGTGGTCGTCGGGAGCCGACATCGGGCACAAGGTCGTGTCGCAGAACCTCGCCGACGTCGCTGCCATGGGCGCCCGTCCGACCGGGGTGCTGCTGACCCTCGTCGCGGACCCGGAGCTGTCGCTCGAGTGGGTGCTCGACCACGTGCGCGGTGTCGCGGAGGCGTGCGCCGTCGCGGAGGTGGCGGTGCTCGGTGGCGACCTGTCCTCGGCGCCGCCCGGCGTCGTCATGGTCTCGGTGACCGCGCTCGGCCGGCTCGACGGCCAACCGGTCCTGCGGTCGGGAGCGCGGGCGGGCGACGTGCTGGCGGTCCACGGCTCGCTCGGCCTCGCCGACGCCGGACTACGGCTGCTGCAGGCCGGCGCGGTCGACCGGAACCCCCTGGCAGTGCAGCGCCAGCGCCGGCCGGAGCCGCCGCTCGCCGCCGGGCCGCAGGCCGCGACCTCGGGCGCCACGGCGATGCTCGACCTCAGCGACGGGTTGCTGCGCGACGGGGGCCGGATCGCCCGCGCCAGCGGCGTGGTCATCGACCTCGATCCCCAGGCGCTCGCGCCGGACGTCGCTGCGCTCGCCGACGCGGTCGGGGCCGAGGCGGCGCTCGACTGCGTGCTCGCCGGGGGAGAGGAGCACTCGCTGCTCGCGACGTTCCCGGCCGGCGTGCTGCCCGACGGCTGGCGGGCGATCGGGTCGGCCCGAGCGCCGAGCGGGGCCGAGACGCCCGGCATCCTCGTCGGCGGGCGCGTGGTCGCGCACACGGGCTGGGACCACTTCCGCGGCGCCTGAGGGGTGGAGGTATGCCCTCGCGCCGGGCCGCGACGCATCACCTCGACCCGCTCGTGGGCGGACACGACAAAGGCCGGCCCCCGAGGGGACCGGCCTTCAACGTTGCTGAGGGCGTTCAGCGAACGACCTTGCCCGCCTTGAGGCAGGAGGTGCAGACGTTGACTCGCTTCGGCGTCACACCGTCCACCAGCGTCCGAACGCGCTGGATGTTGGGGTTCCAGCGGCGCTTGGTGCGGCGGTGCGAGTGCGAGATGTTGTGACCGAAGCTCGGTCCCTTGCCGCAGACGTCGCAGTTGGCAGCCACGGGTATCTCCTGAATTTCGATGTTGACGAAGTGCTGAGCTCCACCACCGGAGGGCAGACGCACACCAAGGCGCGCGTCACCCCGCAGTCACGGGGGGAACCGGTAAAGAGTAGCCGACGAGCCGCTCGGACGACAAAACGGCCGGACCCCCGTCCCCGACCCCGCGTCACGCAAAGGCGCGGGCCGCCGAGACGAGGGGGCCGGCATACGAGGGGCCGTGCGACGACGCGTGCACGGCGAGGGGGTGCAGTTGGTGCAGCTCGACCAGCCCGCGCCATCCCGGGTCGAGGCCGGCGGCCTCCTCATAGGCGGCGGAGAGGCGGTCGAGGCCCGGGCAGCCGAAGAGGGCCAGCATCGCGAGGTCGGTCAGGCCGTGCCCGCCGTGGGCCGCGGGGTCGATGAGAACGGCCGCCTCGGCGGTGAACACGACGTTGCCGGACCAGAGGTCGCCGTGGACCCGGGCCGGTGGGCGGTCGTCGTCGAAGTCGCCGGCCGCGAGGCGGTCGCAGGCGCGGTCGACGACGCGAGCCCCGGCCGCGTCGAGGTGGCCGCGGTCGAGCGCCCGGCGCACGAAGGGGCGCACGCGCTGCTCTGCATAGAACAGGCCCCAGCTCGGCGTCGGGTCGTTGGCCTGCGGCTGGCGACCGATCCACGCGTCGCCGGTCCACCCGGCCGGGGGAGCGCCGAAGGCGGCCGCGCCCGCCGCGTGCGTCGTCGCGAGGGCGCGCCCCAGCTCCTCGGAGGCGCGGGAGGTGGGCCGAGACGGCTGCAGCCGCTCGAGGTCGATGTGGTCGCGCCCGGTCCCGAGGACCTCGACGACCCGGGCGCCACCGTTGGCGTGCGCCTCGCCGAGCCAGCGGAGCCCGGCGGCCTCGGCGTCGAAGAATCCGGCAGGGGCCTCGGCCCACGACTTGCGATGGGTGGGGGCGTTCGACACGCCGTCCACCGTAGCCGTCGGCCCACGCCGCGCGGGTTGCACCGCGGCGGGGTACGACGCCGACGCGGGAGCGGTGCATGCGACCGTCTGGGCGAGGCGCTAGCCTGCCGAGCATCGCGGGCCCGAGACCAGCCTCCGCGAGACCAGGGCCACGAGCCCAGCACGACGAGCAGGGAGGTCCGATGCCCGGCGCAGCGCCGCCCGACGGGCCGCTCACCCTGCTCGACCTGCTCGGCGTCCGCCGCTGGGCCGTGCTGACCCGGTCGCTCTTCGCGGCCCGACGCGCCGAGATCGACGCGCTCAACGTCTTCCCGGTCCCCGACGGCGACACGGGCACCAACCTCTACCTGACGTTCGACGGCGCCGTCGAGCGGACGCTCGCCACCTCCGACGTGGACACCGCCGACACCCTGCTCGCCGTCTTCGCCAAGCACCTGCTCTGGACGGCACGCGGCAACTCCGGCGTCATCCTGAGCCAGCTGGCGCGCGGTCTCGCCGAGGGCTGCGCGGGCGCCGCCGAGATAGACGGGCGGGTGCTCGCCGAGGGGCTGCAACACGCCGAGCGACGCGCCCGGCAGGCGGTGACGGACCCCAAGGAGGGCACCATCCTCACGGTCGCCCGGGCCATGGCGGAGGCTGCTGCGCGGGCTGCCCGTTCGCCGGAACCTGCTGCGACCTCGACGCCCGACGTCGTCAGCGTGCACGAGGTCGCCCGCGCCGCTCTCGAGGCAGCGCGGGAGGCGCTCGCGCGCACCCCGGAGCAGCTGGAGGTGCTGGCGCGGGCCGGGGTGGTCGACGCCGGGGGGGCGGGGCTCGTCGTTCTCCTCGAATGCCTGGAGCGGGTCTGCGGGGGTCAGCGCGGACCGTCCGATGCCCACACGTTCGGCCGCCGGCTGCGCGCGGCGGCCCCGAGCGCGGCCCTCAGCGCCGCCCGGCCGCCCGAGCAAGAGGGCGACGGCGACGTCCCGGGCTTCGAGGTGATGTACCTGCTGCGCGACTCCGACGACGCCTCCGTCGAGGTGCTGCGAGGGCGGCTCGTCGAGCTCGGCGACTCCGTGCTCGTCGTCGGGGGCGACGGCGAGTGGAACGTCCACGCGCACGTGCACGACGCGGGCGCCGCTGTCGAGGCCGGCATCGAGGCGGGGCGGCCGCACCGCGTGCGCATCACACCTCTGACCGACGAGCACGGCTCCCTGCGTGCACGCGGCTCCCGTGAAGGCGCCACTGCTGCAACGAGGACCGCCATCGTCGCCTGCGCCGCCGGGGAGGGTCTCGAGGGTCTCTTCGAGGAGGCAGGGGCGGTGGTCGTGCGCTCCGGCCCGGGCCGGAGGGCCTCCACCGGCAGCCTCATCGACGCCATCCGAGCGCAGCACGAGCGCGGCGCCTCGGGCGTCGTCGTCCTGCCCAACGACGGCGACACGCTCCTGGCCGCAGCGGCGGCCGTGCGCGCCGTCGCCGACGACGGCATCGAGGCGCACCTCGTCCACGTGCGCACCGCCGTCCAGGGCATCGCTGCCCTCGCCGTCTTCGAGCCGACGGCCGCCGCGTCGGCCAACGTGCTCGCCATGCAGGCCGCCGCCTCAGCCACCCGGCACGGCGCGGTCACGGTCGCCAACCGGGCAGCGCTGACGAGCGGCGGGCCGTGCGAGGCGGGTGACGTCCTCGGGGTCGTCGACGGCGACGTCGTCGTCGTGGGCTCCGACCAGCTGGCCGTGGCCCGCGACGTGGTGCGCCGGCTGCTGGCGAGCGGTGGCGAGCTCGTCACGGTCGTCTCCGGGGTCGACGCTCCGGACGGCCTGCTCCGGGCAGTCACCGAGGAGGCTCGCGTGGCCCACCACGGCATCGAGGTGTCCCTGATCGACGGCGGACAGGCCGTCTACCCGGTCCTGATGGGGGTGGAGTGAGATGCCGGTGCTCACCGAGGACTCGCCGCTGACCAAGCTCGTGAAGAAGCCCGAGGCCGAGCAGCTCGCCCGCACCAAGGGGCTGCTCAGCGTGGCAGACCTCTTCGAGTTCGTGCCACGCCGCTACGTGCGTCCGGGGCAGCTCACCGACCTGTCGTCGCTCCACGTGGGCGAGGACGTCCTCGTCGTCGCCGAGGTGAAGACCGCCTCGACGCGGCCCATGCGCAACCGGCGCGGCAGGATGCTGACCGTCGTCATCGGCGACGACCTCGGCAACGAGCTCGACGTGACCTTCTTCAGCGCCTACGGCCACGAGGGCAAGCTCAAGCCGGGCGTGCGCGGGTTCTTCGTGGGCCAGATCGGGGCCTACGGCCGCAGGCTCCAGCTGACCCACCCCGAGTACGAGCTCTTCGAGGACGACGAGCAGGGTGAGGCGGCTGTCGAGTGGTACCGGACGCACCGTGTACCCGTCTACTCCACGACCGGCAAGCTCAACTCCCTGCGCCTGCGCAGGCTGGTGCACACCGCCCTCGACAGCGTGGACCGCATCCGCGAGCCGGTGCCCGACGACGTACGCGCCGCGCGGGGCCTCGTCGACCGGGCCGTGGCGCTCGAGCTGGTCCACCGGCCGGCGGTCGACGACCAGCCGGCCCGGGGCCTCGACCGGTTGAAGTACGACGAGGCCTTCGTCCTGCAGACGATCCTCGCCCAACGGCGCAAGGCGGCCGAGTCCGAGCTGGCGACGCCGCGGCCGCCGCGGCCGGCAGGCCTGCTCGCCGCCTTCGACGAGCGCCTGCCCTTCGAGCTCACGGCCGGCCAGCGCGAGATCGGCGAGGTGCTCGCCGGCGAGCTGGCGTCCGAGCGCCCGATGCACCGGCTCCTGCAGGGCGAGGTCGGCTCCGGCAAGACGATCGTCGCTCTCCGCGCGATGCTGGCGGCCATCGACGCGGGCGGACAGGCGGCTCTCCTGGCGCCCACCGAGGTGCTCGCCGCCCAGCACCACCGGTCCATCACGGGGATGCTCGGCGACCTCGCCCAGGGCGGGATGCTCGGTGGGTCGGAGTTCGGGACCACGGTGGCGCTGCTCACCGGCAGCCAGAGTGCCGGGGCGCGCCGCGCCTCCCTGCTCGACGCCGCGTCCGGCAAGGCCGGCATCGTCGTGGGGACCCACGCGCTGATCCAGAAGCACGTCCAGTTCGCCGACCTCGCCCTCGTCGTCGTCGACGAGCAGCACCGTTTCGGCGTGGAGCAGCGAGACGCTCTGCGGGAGAAAGGCATCCGCCCACCGCACGTGCTTGTCATGACCGCGACGCCGATCCCGCGCACCGTGGCGATGACGGTCTTCGGCGACATGGAGACCTCGACCCTGCGCGAGCTGCCCCGTGGCAGGTCCCCCATCACCACCCATGTCGTGGACGCCGACAAGCCGGGGTGGGTGGACCGCACCTGGCGACGTGTCGCGGAAGAGGTCGCCAAGGGGCACCAGGCGTACGTCGTGTGCCCGCGCATCGGCGACGTCGACGACGAGGCCGGTCCCACGACGGGCGGCGCGACGGCATCTGCCGACACGTCCGACGAGGACGCCGGGTGGGCGGCCCACTGGGACGGCGACGAGGAGGACGACGGCGGCGGCGGCGATGTGGCGCCGCCCAAGGAGCTGACGGGTGTCTACGCGATGCTCAGCGAGCTGCGTGCCAACCCGGCACTCGAGAGCGTGCGCATCGGGGTGCTGCACGGTCGCCTCGACCCCGACGTCAAGGACGCCACGATGCGGGCCTTCTCGGACGGTGACCTCGACGTGCTCGTGGCCACGACGGTCATCGAGGTGGGTGTCGACGTGCCCAACGCCTCGGTCATGGTCGTCGTCGACGCCGACCGCTTCGGGATCTCGCAGCTGCACCAGCTGCGAGGCCGTGTCGGACGCGGCGCCGTGCCCGGCCTCTGCCTGCTGATGACGCAGGGGGCTGGGGAGCGGGCGGCCGAACGCCTCGACCAGGTGGCGGCGACGACCGACGGCTTCGAGCTCGCGCGGGCCGACCTGCTGCTGCGCCGCGAGGGCGACGTGCTCGGTGCCCGGCAGAGCGGTCGCGGCAACTCGGTGCGCCACCTGCGGCTCGGGCGCCTCGAGGACGAGCAGATCATCGCCGACGCCCGCGAGGACGCCTTCACGCTCGTCGACGCCGACCCGGACCTGCGCGGGCACCCGGCGCTCGCGGCGGCCGTGGCGATGCGCCTCGACGAGGAGCAGGCCGTGTGGCTGGAGCGCGGCTGACATGACCCGCATCATCAGCGGCGTCGCCGGGGGGCGCCGGATCCAGACCCCGTCGGGCTCGTCCACCCGGCCGACCTCCGATCGCGTCCGGGAGGCCCTCTTCAGCCGGCTCGAGCACCGGGGGCTGATCGAGGGCGCCAACGTGCTCGACCTCTATGCCGGCTCGGGTGCCCTCGGCCTCGAGGCCGCGAGCCGGGGCGCTGCGCTCGTGCTGCTCGTCGAGTCGCACCCGTCGGCCGCGAAGGTCATCCGGGGCAACGTCGGTGTGGTGGGCCACCAGGGCGTCCGCGTCCTCACCGACACCGTCGAGCGCGCGCTCGACGCGGGGCCACCCTCCGGCATCCGCATGGACCTCGTGCTCGTGGACCCGCCCTACGACGTCCCCGAGGACGCGCTCGCAGAGGTGCTCGCGACGCTGGTCGAGCGCGGGTGGCTGTCCTCGGACGCCTTCGTGGTCGTGGAACGCTCGAGCCGGTCACCGCAGCCGACCTGGCCCGAGGGGCTGGAGCTGTCCGGGGAGAAGCGCTACGGCGAGACGGCCGTGTGGTTCGCCGAGCCGCCACCCAGCGAGGTCGTGGCGTGAGCGTCCCGGAGGCCCGTCGGGGCGGCCGGTAGGTTGGGCGCGTGACGAGCGAACCGCGCCGCTGTGTCTGTCCCGGCTCCTACGACCCGATCACCAACGGTCACATCGACGTGGTGAGCCGGGCCAGCAGGCTGTTCGACGAGGTCGTCGTGGCGATCCTGCACAACCCGGGCAAGCAGGGCGCCTTCACCGTGCCGGAGCGCACCGCCTTCATCGAGCAGTCCCTCGCGCACCTGCCCAACGTCCGTGTCGGGGCCTGGGCCGGCACGCTCGTCGTCGACGTCTGCCGCGAGGTCGGTGCCGCGACGATGGTCAAGGGTCTGCGCGGCGGCACCGACTTCGCCTACGAGCTGCCCATGGCGCACATGAACCACCACCTCACCGGCGTCGAGACGTTGTTCCTCGCCGCGGACCCCACCCTGCAGCACGTCTCGAGCTCGCTCATCAAGGAGGTCGTGCGCTACGGAGGCGACGTGAGCGGCCTGGTCCCGGACCCGGTCCTCGCGGCGCTGCGCGAGCGCCTGGGCTGATTTGGGCGCACGGCGCCGAACCAGTAGCCTTGGACGTCGGTCCACGTCCGTCTTGGCGCGGACCGAACCCTCTACTGTGCGCAGGAGTCATGGACCGTCCCGATCCCCGTTCCCCCTTGGTGCTCGACACCAGGGAGCTCGTTCGGCGACCGGGCACGATGCTGGAGCTCTCGCGCACGGTGACGTTGCCCGACGACCTCGGAACCGACGTCATCTCGATCAAGCCCGGTCAGCCGGTGCAGGTCGAGGTGCGGCTCGAGTCCGTCGTCGAAGGTGTCCTCGTCACGGGTTCGGTCAGTGGCACGGCGACCGGCGCCTGCGTGCGGTGCCTGGATCCCATCGAGCTCGATGTCGAGGGGACCTTCCAGGAGCTGTTCGCCTACGCCGACCGGGCGGCGCACCACCACGAGGTGGGAGCCGACTCGGACGAGGACGAGGTGCACGAGCTGGTCGGTGACCTCATCGACCTCGAGCAAGTGCTCCGGGACGCTGTCGTGCCGACGCTGCCGTTCCAACCGGTGTGCCGGCCTGACTGTCCGGGGTTGTGTTCCGAGTGTGGGATGCACCTCGCGCAGGACCCGGACCATCATCATGAAGTGATCGACCCGAGGTGGTCGTCCCTCAGCGGACTGCTGGAGAACGACCCGCAAGAGAAGAGGAACTGACGTGGCTGTCCCGAAGCGGAAGATGTCGCGCTCCAACACCCGTTCGCGTCGTGCGAACTGGAAGGCAACGCCGACGACGCTCACCACGTGCCCCCAGTGCGGTGCGGCGACCCAGCCGCACATCGCGTGCCCCTCGTGTGGCACGTACAAGGGCCGTCACTACGCCGCTGCCGAGCGCACCGAGCACCAGGCCTGATCACCCCGTGAGCAGCCCCGAGAGCGACCTTGGCGCTGGGGGTGTTCCGGCGGTGCCGCAACGGCCCGTCGATGCTCTGATCGCCCACCTCCGCGAGGTGGTCGGCAAGGACATCGACGAGCCGCTGCTGCTGCGTGCCCTGACGCACCGGTCGTACGCCTACGAGAACGGAGGCCTGCCCAACAACGAGCGCCTCGAGTTCCTCGGCGACTCCGTGCTGGGCTTGGTGGTGACGGAGTCGCTCTATCGCCAGCATCCCGACCTCGCGGAGGGGCAGCTGGCCAAGCTGCGGGCCGCCGTGGTCAACATGCGCGCGCTCGCCGACGTCGCCCGCACCTTCGACCTGGGGCAGTACGTCATGCTGGGCAAGGGCGAGGAGGCGACGGGCGGCCGCGACAAGGCGTCCATCCTGGCCGACACGCTCGAGGCCCTCCTGGGCACCGTGTTCCTCTCGACCGACATCGACTTCGCGGGGCGCTTCGTGCACCACCACTTCGACGCCCTGATCGAGGAGGCCGCCACCCTCGGAGCCGGACTCGACTGGAAGACGAGCCTGCAGGAGATGGCGGCAGGCTCCGCGCTCGGCTCGCCCGAGTACCGCGTCGGCGAGCAGGGACCCGACCACGAGAAGGAGTTCCACGCCCGCGTCGTCGTCGGCGAGGAGGTCCTCGGCGAGGGTCACGGGCGTTCGAAGAAGGAAGCCGAGCAGAAGGCGGCCAAGGAGGCCTGGCACACCCTCGACAGCCGCCGCTCCACCGCTGGCAGCTCCCAGGCCTGAGCGCCCGTGCCGGAGCTGCCCGAGGTCGAGGTGGTCCGGCGTGGTCTCGCCGACCACGTCGTCGGCCGCCATGTCACCCGCGCCCGGATCACCGGCGTCCGGGTGGCGCGCCGGCACGACGCCGGTCCGGAGGACCTGGCGGCGCGCCTCCACGACGTCACCGTCACGGCGGCCTCCCGCCGGGGCAAGTACCTCTGGCTCGCCCTGGACGGCGAGGACGCCCTCATCGTCCATCTGGGGATGAGTGGGCAGATGCTCGTGGAGCCGGCCGACGCGCCGCTCGAGAAGCACTGTCATGCCCAGTTCGACTTCGCCGACGGCGGGCCCCAGCTGCGCTTCGTGGACCAGCGGACCTTCGGCGGCCTGGCGCTCTCTCCGCTGGGCGACGACGGCATCCCCGAGTCCGTCGCCCACATCGCCCCGGACCCGTTCGAGCCCGCCTACGACCAGTCGTGCGTCGTGCGCCGGATGAAGCAGCGCGACAGCGCCGTCAAGCGAGCGCTGCTGGACCAGTCCCTCGTCTCGGGCATCGGCAACATCTATGCCGACGAGGCCCTGTGGCGTGCCAAGGTGCACGGTGAGCGTCTCTGCTCGTCGCTGACGAAGCCGACGCTCGCGCGGGTCCTGGACCATGCGCGAGAGGTCATGGCCGAGGCCCTCGAGCACGGCGGGACGAGCTTCGACTCCCTCTACGTCAACGTCAATGGTGCCAGCGGCTACTTCGACCGCTCGCTCCACGCCTACGGCCGGGCCGGCACGCCGTGCGACCGGTGCGGCACGGTCATGCGCCGTGAGCAGTTCATGAACCGCTCCTCGTTCTCCTGCCCTGTCTGCCAGCCACGCCCCAGACGCCGGAGCCCGGCCTGACCGTCGAGGACGGGGACGGGCCGCGGTGGCAGTCGGCCGACGCTCCTCAGTGCCCGGCGCCGCGGCGTTTCGGTGCCGGACGGGTCGGGTCGTCCTCGACCGGGTCCAGGTGCGCGGGCACGACGATCGGCTTCATCCGGGCCCACACGATGAAGACCGCGCTGATGACGAGCAGGACGATGCCGGCATACAGGTTGGCGTTGACGTCGCCCGTCCGGTCGTACGCCTTGTCCCCGAAGATCCCCAGGAAGGTGAGGATCAGGCCGTAGAGGCCGAGGAGTGCACCGATGAAGTTGCGGATGTCGAAGGCGCCCGCAGTGTGCCGCTGGACCCGTTCCGTATCCGGGTCGGGGGCGTTGAGAAGGTCCTGTTGGCTCATGTCGAGTCTCCTGTCAGAACAGCAGGTTGAGGATGATGACCAGGCCGAGCGAGACGCCGGCAAGCGGGAGCGTGCGCCGGAACCAGGGCAGTCGGATCTCCTGTGGGTCGACGAGGTCCTCCCTCGGCGTCTCCGAGTAGACGAGGCCACGTAGTTGGCTGACCGGCTTGGGCTCGGTCACCAGCGACACGACCACGCTGAGCACGATGTCGACGACGAACGCCGCGGATGCGGCCACGAAGGCGGCGCCCTGGCCGCTCAGCGGGATGACGCCGAGGCTGACCGACCCGAACGCGTCCTCGCTGAGCAGGGCGACGAGCACGGCTGAGAGCGTGCCGGCCGAGAGACCGACCCAGCCGGCCGTGGCGGTCATCCGTTTCCAGAACATGCCGAGGATGAACGTCGCGAAGAGTGGCGCGTTGAAGAAGCCGAAGAGCGTCTGGAGGTAGTCCATGACGTTGCTGAAGGAGCTCGCCACGATCGCTGTGAAGATCGCGATCACCGTGGCGCCGACGGTCGCCAGCCGGCCGATGCGCAGGTAGTAGTCGTCGCTGTGGTCCTTGCGGATGTAGCGCTGCCACAGGTCGTAGCTGAAGACGGTGTTGAACGCCGAGATGTTGGCCGCCATGCCGGCCATGAAGGCGGCGAGCAGGCCGGCGATGGCGACGCCGAGCAGGCCGTTGGGCAGCACGTCACGCATCAGCAGCAGCAGCGAGTCGTTGTACTTCACGCCCTGACCCGACGCACCGCCGGCTGGTGTGCCGCCGCCTTTCAGCTGCCTGATCTCGGGCACGAGCACCGCCGCGACCATGCCGGGGATGATGACGATGAAGGGCACGAACATCTTGGGGAACGACCCGATGATCGGGGTCTTGCGGGCCGCCGAGATCGAGTTGGAGGCCATCGCCCGCTGGACCTCGACGAAGTTGGTCGTCCAGTAGCCGAAGGACAGCACGAAGCCGAGACCGAAGACGATCCCGACGACCGACCAGAACGGCGACTCGAAGCCCGAGAGCGCCTGGCCGGGCCACGAGTTGAGCTGCTGCTCGGCCGGCGGGACGCCGGCGGAGGCGGGTGCGGTCGCCGCGAACTGCGTGATCTTGTCCTTGAGCCCCTGGTAGCCGCCGACGCGGTGCAGCCCGATGAGGGTCAGGGGCAGCAGGGCGGCCACGATGACGAAGAACTGGAGCACCTCGTTGTAGATCGCTGCCGACAGCCCGCCGAGCGTGATGTACGACAGCACGATCGCGGCAGCGACGAGCAGGGCCACCCAGAGCGGCCAGCCGAGCAGCGCGTGCACGATCGAGCCGAGCAGGTAGAGGTTGACGCCCGCGATGAGCAGCTGCGCGAAGGCGAAGCTGAGGGCGTTGACCAGGTGGGCGCCGGTGCCGAAGCGGCGGAACATGAACTCGGGGACCGAGCGAACCCTCGAGCCGTAGTAGAAGGGCATCATCACGACGCCGAGGAAGAGCATGGCCGGGATGGCCCCGACCCAGAAGTAGTGGACGGTCGCGATGCCGATCTCGGCGCCGTTGGCCGACATGCCCATGATCTCGACGGCCCCGAGGTTCGCCGAGATGAAGGCGAGGCCGGTCACCCAGGCCGGCAGCGACCGGCCGGACAGGAAGAAGTCGATGGAGTCGGACACCGAGCGCCTCGCCATGATCCCGATACCGAGGACGAAGGCGAAGTAGAGGGCGATGATGACGTAGTCGACGAGGTTGGCGCTGATGAGAGTGTCCGCCGTGGGCAGACCCGCCAGAGCATGCATGCGATCAGTCCCTTCGTTGGGCGACGATTCAGCGCGGACGCAGCCCTCGGCGCTCGGCGCGTCAGGTCGGGTCGCTGTCCCTTACCCGCCTGATGAGCCGTTTGAGCGGGACGGAGGGATCGGCCGCCGCATCGGCTTCGATGCTCATACCCTTCTCGAGGGCACGTTTCACGGCGAGGTAGTCGGTCGGGCTGCCGACCGACTCGACGCCGATGAGCACGTCGTTCCGGTAGCAAAGGAGCGAGAAGTGTTCGGAGTCGACCTCGCCACGGACGACGGTCCGGTCTGCGCCGTGGGGAAGCCCGGCCAGCTGCAGCCGCAGGTCCCCCTGGTCGCTCCAGAACCAGGGCACGCGGTCGTATGCCGTCGGCTGGCCTGCGAGGGTCGCTGCGGCCGCGCGCGCCTGGTCGCTCGCGTGCGGGACGCTCTCAAGTCGGACCGGGCCCGGCAGACCACGGTCGAACGGGTTGGGTCCGACGGTGCAGTCGCCGGCCGCGACGGTGAGCCCGTCGGACGTTCGGGCGTACTCGTCGACGACGACACCTTGCGAGTGCACGAGGAGGCGCAGCTGTTCGGCGATCTCGGTGCGCGGCACGACCCCGATGCCCACGACGACGAGGTCGGCGCCCAGCAGCTCGCCGTCGGCCAGCTCGACGCCCGTCGCGCGGATGCCGTCGTCGACCACCCGAGCTGCAGCCGCCCCGAGCACGATCCGCGTCCCGCGTCGCTCGTGCGCGGCACGCACCGCCTCGGAGAGGACGGGGGTCACTGCCCGCGAGAGGAGGCGGTCGGTGGCCTCGACGACCGTGACGCGGGCACCCAGTGCCCGGGCCCCGGCCGCGATCTCAAGACCGATGAAGCCGCCACCGACGACGACGACCTCACCGGCCCGGCGCAGCTCGGGGGCTAGCCGGTCCGCGTCGGCGAGCGTGCGCACGGAGTGGACACCGGAGAGGTGGGCCCCGGCGAGAGGCAGCCTGCGGTTGGTCGCCCCCGTGGTCAGTGCCAGGCGTTCGAAGGCGAGAGTCCGCCCCGCCGCGGTGGTCGCCAGCCCGCCGGACGCGTCTCGCTCGATCGCCACGACGGCGTCACCGGTGACCAGCTCGACGCCGAGGTCCGCGAACCACGATGCGTCGTGGAAGACGAGGGAGGCGCGGTCGTGCTCGCCGCGCAGGTAGCTCTTGCTGAGCGGCGGGCGCTCGTAGGGCGGCTCGGGTTCCTCGCCGACGAGGACGGCCGGGCCGTTGTCGCCGAGCTCGCGCAGCGCCGTGACCAGCGAGATACCGGCCTGGCCTGCGCCCACGACGAGGGTCCCCACGGTCTCCTCGGTGGTCATGCGCCCACCCTAGGGTGGGCGCATGACGTGGTCGCCCGCGAGTCCCGAGTCGGTCTTCACCTACGGTGCCCCGCAGCTGAAGTTCGGGGCGGGGGCCGCAGACGAGATCGGCCACGACCTGCTGGCCCTCGGTGCACGGCGCGTGCTGGTCGTCACCGACCCCGGGGTCCTGGCCACCGGATGGCCCGACCGGGTGGCGGACGGCATACGCGCCTTCGCGGTCGAGGTGGTCGTGCAGGACTCGGCGCACGTCGAGCCGACCGACGCAAGCCTCGTGGCGGCCGCCGAGCGGGCCCGCGCCGACGGTCCCTTCGACGGCTACGTTGCGGTCGGCGGGGGCTCGGCCATCGACACCGCCAAGGCGGTGGACCTGCTGCTCAGCGACGGCGGCGACCTCATGGACTACGTCAACGCGCCGGTGGGAGCGGGACGGGGCCCGACGCGCGCGCTGGCCCCCTTGGTGGCTGTCCCGACGACGACGGGGACCGGCGCCGAGAGCACCACCATCTGCGTGCTCGACGTGCTCTCGCTCAAGGTCAAGACGGGGATCAGCCACGTCCGGCTGCGTCCCAGCCTCGCGGTCGTCGACCCACGGCTCACCGCCACGCAGCCGGCGGAAGTGACCGCGAGCGCCGGCATGGACATCCTGTGCCACGCGCTGGAGAGCTGGACCGCTCGCCCGTTCACCCGCTACGAGCGCAAGCAGCCGGGGGAGCGCGTCCCATACTGCGGCAGCAACCCCATCTCGGACATGTGGTCCGAGCGGGCGATGTTCTTGCTCGCCAAGGCGTTTCGCACCGCAGTCCGTGACGGCTCCAACGAGGAGGCCCGCGAGCAGATGGCCCTCGCGGCCACCTTCGCCGGCCTCGGCTTCGGCAACGCCGGCGTGCACGTGCCGCACGCCAACGCGTATCCCATCGCCGGACGCGTGCGTGACTTCCACCCCGAGGGCTACCCGAGCGAGGAGCCGATGGTGCCGCACGGGATGGCCGTCGCCCTGACCGCGCCGGAGGCCTTCCGATGGACGTTCGAGGCGGACCCGGACCGCCACCTGGCTGCCGCCAGTCTCCTCGACCCGGGCCACGGCGACCGATGGGCGTCGGAGCCGCGCGACGTGCTGCCCGGCGTGCTGCTCGACCTGATGCGCGACATCGGCATGCCGAACGGCCTGCACGCCGTCGGCTACGACGAGCACGACGTCGACGACCTCGTCGCGGGGGCCCTCCAGCAGCAGCGGCTGCTCGCCACCAGCCCGCGAGAGGTCGGCGCGGATGACCTCCACGGCATCGTGACGCGCTCGATGCAGCTGTGGGACTAGGCGTTCCACCCTCGACCGTCTCCGCCGCATACAGTGCCGTCTGTGACGACAGCACCCACCCACCTGCCCCTGCCCCTCGAGAGCGACTGGCTCGACTGGGTCGGTGCGCGGGGCGAGCAGCAGCTCGCCCTGGCCCGCTCCCTCGTCGAGGGCCTGCGCAGCGACCCGCCGGCCGAGGCCCTCGAGGTCCTGCGCGTGTGGAACGACGCCCAGACGGCGCTCTCCAACGCCGCGTCCGTCGGGTCGCTCTTCTCCGAGGTGCACCCGGACTCCGGCGTGCGCGAGCGCGCCGAGGCCGTGGCCCAGCAGGTCCAGAAGCTCGACACCGACCTCGGCCTCGACACCCGGTTGTTTGCCGTGCTCGCCGGTCTCGACGCGAGCGGTCTCGACGCCGATGCCGCCCGCGTGCTCGAGCGGACGCTGCGAGACTTCCGCCGCTCGGGGGTCGACCGCGACGAGGCGACGCGCGACCGGCTGCGGGAGCTCAGCGAGAGGGCGATCCTGCTCAGCCAGGAGTTCAGCAAGAACATCCGCGAGGACGTCCGCAGCATCCGGCTCACCCCGGACCGGCTCGCCGGCCTGCCCCAGGACTGGGTCGACGCGCACCCGGTCGACGAGGAAGGCCTCGTCACCGTGACGACCGACTACCCGGACGTCGTGCCCTTCCGCACCTTCGCCCACGATGCGCAGTCCCGACGCGAGCTCGTCACGCAGTTCCTCACCATCGCGTGGCCCGCCAACGACAAGGTGCTGCAGGAGATCTTCGCCGTCCGCCGCGAGCACGCCTCGCTGCTCGGATACGCGTCGTGGGCCGACTACGACGCCGAGGTCAAGATGATCGGCAGCGGCGCGGCGATCGGCGAGTTCATCGACCGCATCACGCAGCTGTCGGCCTCCAGCGCCGAGCGCGACAAGGCGGTGCTGCTCGAGCGCCTTCGCCGCGACCGTCCCGACGCCGGCGACATCGACGGCGCCGACGTCTCCTACTACGCCGAGATCGTCCGCAAGGAGGACCTCGCCGTCGACGCCCAACGCGTGCGCACCTACTTCCGGTTCGAGTCGGTGCGCCAGGGCCTGCTCGACGTCACGGGCCGTCTCTTCGGGCTCGAGTGGTCTCCGGTTCCCCGCGAGGACGCCCGCACCTGGCACGAGGAGGTCGCGACCTACGACGTCTCCTACGAGGGCGAGCGGATCGGGCGCATCCACCTGGACCTGCACCCGCGGGACGGCAAGTACAAGCACGCGGCGCAGTTCGACCTGGTCCGGGGCGTCGCCGGCACGCAGCTCGCCGAGGGCGTGCTCGTCTGCAACTTCAACCGGGGCCTGATGGAGCACGACGAGGTCGTGACCCTCTTCCACGAGTTCGGCCACCTCGTGCACCACGTGCTCGCCGGCCGCACCGAGTGGGTGCGCTTCTCCGGCGTCGCGACCGAGTGGGACTTCGTCGAGGCCCCGAGCCAGATGCTCGAGGAGTGGGCGTGGGACGCCGACGTGCTCGCCACCTTCGCCCGTGACGCCGACGGGGAGACCATCCCGGCCGACCTCGTCGAGGCGATGCGCAAGGCGGACGACTTCGGCAAGGGCTACGACGCACGCACCCAGATGTTCTACGCCGCGCTGTCCTACGACTTCCACGTCAACGAGACTGCCGACCTGACGGCGCGGCTGCGCGAGCTGATGGAGCGCTACTCCGTCTTCCCCTACCTCGAGGGCACGCACATGCAGTGCCACTTCGGGCACCTCGACGGCTACAGCTCGGCCTACTACACGTACATGTGGTCGCTCGTCATCGCCAAGGACATGTTCTCCGCCTTCGACAAGGGCGACCTGTTCGACCCGGAGGTGGCCGGCGCCTACCGCGACAAGGTGCTCGCCCAGGGCGGCCGGCGCGACGCCGCCGACCTCGTCGAGGACTTCCTCGGCCGGCCCTACACGTTCGACGCGTATGCCGCCTGGCTGGCCGAGTGACGCGCCGTCAGGGGAGTGAGCCGGTGCGCGTCACGGCGCTGACGGCATACCCCGTCAAGTCGCTGGCCGGAGTGCACCTCGACGAGGCCGTCGTCGAGGTGCAGGGGCTGCGCGCCGACCGCCGGTGGGCGGTCGTCGACGCGGACGGCGCGAAGGTCACGGCCCGCGAGGAGCACGCCCTGCTCGGGCTGCGCGCGGAGCCCCTCGACGGAGGCGGGGTCCGGCTGCTCGCTACCGGCGCCGAGGCGCTCGAGGTCGCCCCACCTCGAGGAGCTGCACCCGTGCCGGTCGGCTTCTCGGGGCAGTCGAGCGCCCGACCTGCCGGACCGGCGGCCCACGCCTGGCTGACCGCCCGCACCGGACGCCCGCTGCGTCTGGTCTGGCAGGACGACGAGACGCACCGCCCGATCCGGCCCGACCTGGGTGGCGTCGACGCTGACCGCAACTCCCTCTCGGACGCGGCGCCGTTGCACCTCACGTCGGAGTCGTCGCTGCGGAGCCTGCAGGACTGGATGATCGAGATCGCGCTCGAGCGCGGGGAGGAGTCCCCGGAACCCCTCGGGCACCAGCGCTTCCGGCCCAACGTCGTCGTGTCGGGCAGCGAGGCCTTCGCTGAGGACCGGTGGTCCACGGTGCGCATCGGGGACGTGCCGTTCCGCGTAACGATGGTGTGCGACCGCTGCGTCATGACCACCATCCACGGTCACGACCTCCGGACCGGCAAGGAGCCGATCCGGACGTTGGCCCGGCACCGGAAGTGGGAGGGGGCGACGTGGTTCGGCATCCGCCTGACCCCGGTGCTGCCGCTGGCTGCCGGCGCCGTACTCCACGTCGGGGACGAGGTCGTCGCCGGCTGAACGTGGGCACCCGGCCGACCGGGCGGTCAGGGGATCGGGAGGTCCTTGAGCACGACCTTCTTGCCGGTGCGCCGCTCCGAGAGGTCGGCGAGCGCCTGGCGCACCGTCTTCGAGAAGAGGTGGGCGCCCCGAATGGTGGGGTGCACGCGATCGGACTGCACTTGCTCGGGGTGGGCGCGGATCGCGTCGGCCCAGTCGGCCACCACGACGTTGGGCCGGTCGCGGGCGACCAGCTCCAGCGTCGCGTTGTCGGTGTCGACCCGCGCGAAGGGGCCCATGATGTTGACGAGGACGACCATGCGCTCGGGGCCGAGACGGTCGAGCACCTTCTTGACGGCGTCCTCGTCGACCCCGGCGTTGGTCCCGAAGGCGAGGATGACCGCCCGCCGGTTGGCGTCACCGCGGGCCGAGACCTCGGTGAGGCCGTCGGACCAGCGCCGGTTGGACTTCGCGTCGATGCGGATACCGGGGAAGTAGTAGCGCAGGGCCTGCAGGCTGCCGACCATGATCGAGTCGCCGTAGGCGTCGATCTCGGGCCCGCTGGGCATGGTGAACGACGCCTTGACGGGCCCTGCTGCCGCCCCCGACGGCGACCCGGTGCGGGTGCTCGACGGAGTGGGCGCCGGCGCGCTGGCGTCGGGCGTCGGGGAGCCGCTGCTCGACGAGGCATCGGCCGCGGTCTCGTTCTCGGCGAGCATCCGGGCCGTCTGGGTCTGGTCGGGAGCGGTCAGCACGATGACGGCCGTGACGACCGCCAGGGCCGCCAGCGTCACTGCAACGACCTGCTTGGCCCGGCGGGTCAGGCCCGACACCCGCCGAGCCAGGCCGATGGCCACACCTCGAAAGCCCCGCGTGCGGAAAGGCGTCTCGACGAAGCGGAAGGTCAGGTCGGCGAGCGCGAGGGTCACGAGCACGCACCACAGCCGGGTGAGCAGGTGCGAGGTGGTGCCGGGCGCCGACGGGTTGTCGAGCGCGACGAGCAGGATGACGGGCCAGTGCCAGAGGTAGATGGAGTAGGACCGCGCGCCGACCCAGGCCAGGACGGGCAACCGCATGACGCGCTGCACCCCGGTGACGCCCCCGGGGCGTCGCTCGACGAGACCCATGACCACCACCGCGGTGGCGAGCGACGCGAGGACGATGCCGCCGCGGAAGGTCACCGTCGACTGCTCGTCGAGCAGGACCATCTCGGCGAGCAGCACCACGAGCGCGAGCGGGACGGCATGCGACCCGAACCGGCCCCAGCGCGAGGGGGCCAGCCGGGCTGCGAGGTGCGGGCTCGCCCACGCGAACGCGACGGCCGCTCCGGCCATCAGCCCCACGAGGTGCGAGTCGGTGCCGTAGTAGACGCGGGTCGCGTCGGTGCCCGGTGTGAGGAGCACCGCCATGAGCAGTGAGGAGGCGACGCCGACGGCGAGCGCAACGCCGACCCGGACCCGGCCCGACAGTGCGAGCAGGGCGAGGGTCACGAGCGGCCACAGCAGGTAGAACTGCTCCTCGACCGCCAGCGACCAGAAGTTCATGAACAGCTGCGGCGCCGTCTGGTCGAAGTAGCTCGTGCCGGCCGTGATCTCGAGCCAGTTGGTGGAGAAGGTGAGCGCCCCCAGCATCTGGCGCCCCACGTCGACGAGCAGGTCCTCGCTCACGACGCGGGCGATGAGCACGCTCGTGACGACACAGAGCACGAGCGCCGGCAGGAGGCGACGAGCGCGGCGAACCCAGAACTGGGAGAGCGCAATCCGCCCGGTGCGCTGGTGCTCGCCCACCAGCAGCGTGGTGATGAGGAAGCCGGAGACGACGAAGAAGACGTCGACGCCGAGGAAGCCCCCGGGCAGCCAGGAGGCGTTGAGGTGGTAGACGAGGACGCCCACGATGGCGAGGGCGCGCAACCCGTCGAGTCCCTCGATGCGCGCCGGACGCTCGGTCCGCGCACGCCCCGATCGCGGGATGGCCCCCGTGGCCGCTTCGGCGGTCTGGCGGGTGCCAGCCTCCCGTGAAATCGCCGACGTTGTCACGTCGCTCCTTCCGTGGACTGCGGCGAGTGGAGTCACCGCTGTGCCTGGTGTGAGCATAGGTACCGCTGGTGCTGCCGTTGCGGCGCCACGCGGCATACCGTGTCGGGGTGGAGCAGCGAGGGGACGGGCGAGGGGACGGGCCGGCGTGCGAGGAGACCGTTCGGGCCACGATGTTCGTGCGCGGTCGGGTCCAGGGCGTCGGTTTCCGCTGGTGGACCCGGGCCCGGGCGCTCGAGCTGGGGCTGGTCGGGCATGCCCGCAACACGGCCGACGGCCGGGTCGAGGTGGTGGCCCAGGGACCCGCCGGGGCGGTCGGGGCGCTGGAGTCGCTGCTGCGCGAGACGCCGTCGACGACGCACCGCCCCGGGCACGTCGAGGGGGTCGTCGTCCAGCGCTCTGTTCCGAAGGACGGGATCGACGGATTTCTCGAGCGCTGAGCCACCTAGGCTGACCGGGTGAGCGACGTGCCCGAGGTCCCTGCCGAGCTGGCCCGCCTGCGCAGCAGCATCGACAACATCGACGCCGCGCTGGTGCACCTCCTCGCGGAGCGCTTCAAGTGCACCCAGCAGGTCGGCAAGCTCAAGGCCGAGCAGCACCTGCCCGCCGCCGACCCGCAGCGCGAGGAGCGCCAGATCGCCCGACTGCGCGATCTGGCCGACACCGCAGGCCTCGACCCGGTGTTCGCCGAGGCCTTCCTCAACTTCATCATCGCGGAGGTCATCCACCACCACGAGCGCATCGCGAGCGGCGACTCGTAGGCGCCGACCAGCGGCTCGACGGCGCCGACGTCAGTAGAGCGTCGCGTCCTGCCGTGCGTCGAGCGCGGCGTCGTAGGCGGCAGCCTCCGCGTCGCTCGTGAAGCCCCCGGCCTCGCGCGTCATCGTGCCGGCCGTCGGAAGCGTCGCCGGGTCGACCCGGGCGACCGGATCCCACAGGCGGCTGCGCTTGATGGCGCGGGCGCACTGGAAGTAGACGCGCTCCACGGTCACGACGAGCACCGACGCGGGCGGGATGCCCCTGACGGCGTGGCGCGACAGCTCCTGCGGGTCCGTCGAGACCACCGCGGTGCCCCGCACCCGAAGCTCCTCACCCAGGCCCGGGACGAGGAAGATGAGCCCCAGCCGCGGGTCGGCCACGAGGTTGCGCAGCGTGTCGAGACGGTTGTTGCCCCGGCGATCGGGGATGACGAGCGTCCGCTCGTCCCGGACCACGACGAAGCCGGGACGGTCGCCACGCGGTGACTGGTCGAGGCCGCCGCTGCCGATGGTCGCCACGACCACGAACGGGGACGCCTCGATGATGCGCGTTTGGCTGGCTGTGAGCGTCGACGACTCCTTGGCGAGGGAGTTCGCAGCGGGTGCGTTGGGGTAGACCTCGAGCAGCCGCTCGAGCGAGGTGACGCGGTGCTCGTCGGGCGTGGGACGCTGCAGCAGGGCGTCGGCTTCCATCCACCCACGGTATGCCGCCCGCCGGGCGGGGCGCGACGACGTTCGCCTCCCCGGGGGCGCGCCCGGCGGCTAGTACGCTGACCGGGATCGCTGGCTGGCTGGACAAAGGAAATCTCGGGTCGTGTACGTCAAGAGCCTCACCCTGAAGGGCTTCAAGTCCTTCGCCTCGGCGACCCACCTGCGCCTCGAGCCCGGCATCACCTGCATCGTGGGGCCCAACGGCTCCGGCAAGAGCAACGTCGTCGACGCCCTCGCCTGGGTGATGGGCGAGCAGGGCGCCAAGTCGCTGCGCGGCGGCAAGATGGAGGACGTCATCTTCGCCGGCACCACCGGCCGCGCGCCGCTGGGCCGCGCCGAGGTGGCGCTGACCATCGACAACACCGACGGCGCGCTCCCGATCGACTACACCGAGGTGACGATCGCCCGCACGATGTTCCGCAACGGCGGGTCGGAGTACGCCATCAACGGCACCCCGTGCCGGCTGCTCGACGTGCAGGAGCTGCTCTCCGACAGCGGTATCGGCCGCGAGATGCACGTCATCGTCGGCCAGGGCCAGCTCGACGCCGTGCTGCGCGCGACGCCGGAGGAGCGCCGCGGCTTCATCGAGGAGGCCGCCGGTGTCCTCAAGCACCGCAAGCGCAAGGAACGTGCGCTGCGCAAGCTCGACACCATGGAGGCCAACCTCACGCGTGTCCAAGACCTCACCGGCGAGATCCGTCGCCAGCTCGGCCCGCTCGGGCGGCAGGCCGAGACGGCCCGCAGGGCAGCGGTCATCCAGACCGACGCCCGCGACGCCCGCCTGCGCCTGCTCGCCGACGACCTCGTCCAGCTCACCTCCACGCTCGAGCAGGAGGTGGCCGACGAGTCGGCCCTCATCGAGCGCCGCTCCGAGGTCGAGGAGTCGATCGCCGGCCTCGCCGAACGGCTCGCCTCGCTGGAGGCGGCTGCCGAGGCCGCACGACCGGCGCTCAGCCGGGCCCAGGACGAGTACGTCTCGCTCGGCCGCCTCGTCGAGCGGATGGCCGCGACCCGGTCCCTCGCGGCCGAGCGGGTGCGCCTGCTCACCGAGGACGACGGGCCCGAGGCGCCCGGCCAGAGCCGCGACCCCGAGCAGCTGCGGGCCCAGGCCGCCGAGGTGCGCGAGCAGGAAGCCTTCCTCCTCGAGGAGATCGAGGAGTCCAAGGCCGCCCTCGAGGACGCCGTCATGACGCGCGGCGACGCCGAGCGCCGCCACGCGGAGGAGACCGCCCGGTTGCACCGGGAGTCGAGGGCGGCCGCGGACCGACGTGAGGGCCTCGCCAAGCTCGGCGGCCAGGTCGGTGCCAAGGCGTCTCGCATCGAGGCGCGGGAGGCCGAGGTCGGCCGCCTGCGCGGGACCATCGAGGCCGCCCAGGCCCGCGCCGCCGAGGCGGAGCGCGAGTTCTCCCGGCTGGAGGCCAGCGTCGCGCAGGACGAGGAGGGCGAGGAGGACCTCGACGCGGCTTACGAGCAGGCCGCCGCGCGCCTGGACGCCGCCGAGGCCGAGCTCGCCCGCTGGAAGGACGCCGAGGCGGCTGCCGAGCGCGCCCGGACCACGGCCGCTGCGCGGGTCGAGGCGCTCGGTCTCAGCCTGCGCCGCAAGGACGGCGCGGCCGCGCTCCTGGCCGCGGCCGACGAGGGGCACGAGATCCTCGGGTCGGTGGCGTCGCTCGTCACGGTGGAGACAGGCCTCGAGAACGCCGTCGCGGCCGCGCTGGGATCGGCCGCCGAGGCCCTCGCCGTGGGTTCGCTCGACGCTGCTGCCGCGGCGCTCGACGCGCTGCGTGACGGCGACGACGGACGCGCCACCCTGCTCGTCGCCGAGTCGGCCTCGCCGGTCGACCCCGCCTCCTGGCCGGCCCTGCCCGCCGGGGCCCGATGGGCGCGAGACGTCGTGGAGTGCCCCGGGTCCGTGCGTCCCGCGGTCGACCAGGTGCTCGACCAGGTCGCACTCGTGGCCGACGCCTCCGCCGCCAGGGCGCTCGTGCGGGCGCAGGCCGGCGTCACCGCCGTGACCCGCGAAGGCGACGTCTATGCCCCCGGCGCCGTGCGCGGCGGCAGCACGACCGCGCCGAGCCTGCTCGAGCTGCAGGCGGCGCTCGACGACGCCCAGGACGGCATGGCCCGCGCGACCCGCGAGGGGGAGCAGGCCCGCTTCCGCGTCGCTGCCGCCGAGGCCGAGCGCGGCGAGCTCGCCGAGGCCGTGGAGGCGACCCTCGAGCGGCTCAACGAGAGCGATGCCCGGATGGCGGCGATCGCCGAAAAGCTCGGGTCGCTCGGCCAGACCCTGCGCGCAGCCCGCGCCGAGGTCGAACGCACCGAGAAGGCCATCGCCGACGCCACCTCGGCACTCGAGGCCGACCAGACAGAGCACGCAGCCCTCATCGAACGCCTCGAGGCCGCCAGCGGCGAGGGCGACTTCGCCGACGAGCCCTCGACGGAGGAGCGCGACCGGCTGGAGGCCGTGGCCCGGGAGGCGCGCGGCGCCGAGACCGAGCTGCGTCTCGCCCTGCGCACCCGCGAGGAGCGGGCCCGCGCGCTCAAGGACCGCGCCGACGCCCTCGAGCGCGGCGCCCGTCACGAGGAGGAGGCGCGCCAGCGTCTCGCCGAGAAGCGGGAGCGCCGCCGGCGCGAGGCTGCCATCGCGGAAGCCGTGCGCACCGCGGCGACGTGGGCGCACCAGCTGCTCGCCGGGTCGGCCGAGCAGGCCGGCCGGGCCCGGGCGGCGGGTGAGGCGGGGCGCACGGAGCGTGACGCCGAGCTGGCCGTCGTGCGCCGCGACGTCGCCACCTTGCAGGCCGAGCTGCGCGAGCTCACCGACACCGTCCACCGCGACGAGGTCGCCCGCACCCAGCAGCGACTGCGCATCGAGCAGCTCGAGACCAAGGCCGTCGAGGAGCTCGGCATCGCGCCGTCCGACCTCGTCGAGGAGTACGGCCCCCACCAGCTCGTGCCACCCGTGGCCGACCCGGACGCCGACCCGGAGGCGCCGCAGCCGGAGCCCGTGCCGTTCGTGCGCGAGGTGCAGGAGAAGCGGCTGCGCCAGGCCGAGCGCAAGCTCGGCGCCCTCGGCCGGATCAACCCGCTCGCCCTCGAGGAGTTCAGCGCGCTCGAGGAGCGGCACAAGTTCCTCACCGAGCAGCTCGAGGACCTCAAGAACTCCAAGCGCGACCTGCTCGACATCGTCAGGGAGGTCGACGAGCGCGTCCAGCGAGTCTTCGCCGAGGCCTTCGAGGACACGGCGGTGCAGTTCGAGCGGGTCTTCCAGCGGCTCTTCCCCGGCGGGGAGGGACGGTTGCTGCTCACCGACCCGTCCAACATGCTGACCACCGGCCTCGAGGTGGAGGCCCGCCCTCCCGGCAAGAAGATCAAGCGGCTGTCGCTGCTCTCCGGTGGTGAGCGCTCGCTCGTCGCCGTCGCGCTGCTCGTCGCGATCTTCAAGGCGCGCCCCTCGCCCTTCTACATCATGGACGAGGTCGAGGCCGCGCTCGACGACGCCAACCTCGGTCGCCTCATCACCCTCTTCGAGGAGCTGCGCGACAGCTCGCAGCTCATCGTCATCACGCACCAGAAGAAGACGATGGAGATCGCCGACGCCCTCTACGGCGTCAGCATGCGCGGCGACGGCGTGACGACGGTCGTGTCGCAGCGCCTGCGCGACCTCGCCGAGCAGCCCGCCTGAGGAACCCGGCACACGGCCGCCGGGGACCGGGCCGGTGGCTCTCGGGTTGCGAAATCGTCACCTTCTGCTATTTGCGTCAGCCGAGTCACATGCGTCACTCTGGTCACATGGTCTTCCTCGTGATCTCGATGCTCGTCGTCACCGTGCTCGGTGTCGCGGTCGTCGGCGTCGTCGCGGTGCCCGCGCACCGGGGCGGCCGAGACCTGCTCACCGCCAAGGGGGAAGGGGTCGCACGCTCGGCACGTCGTCGCGCGGGCACCCTCGGTCGACCGCGCGCGCGGACCCACTAGCCGCGCGGAACCGCCTGCCCACCACCCTCGGCCACCGGTGCGAACCACCGCCGCCCCCGGGGGCCACCGGGGGGCCGAGCCATGTCGAGTGCTCTTCCGGGCCTCTTCCGGCCCTCTTCCAGCCCTCTTCCGGTCCGGTCCGGTGGCGCCGTCCTGACCGGTCGAGCGCGAGGCCAAAGTCCGGCCGAGGGGGACGGGACGCCCGGTGTGACCGTGGTTGGATGGCTGACGTGGAAACAGTCCTGATCTTCGTCATCATCGGCGCCGTCATCGTCCTCGGAGCCGTGGGCTACGGCGTGAGCCTGCTGCGTGGCGGCCGGACCCGCGAGCGCGAGGCGCCCACCGCGCCCCCGGGCCTGCCGACGGAGGACCTCGACCGCCAGCCGCCGACCGACTCGACCGACCGTGTCACGCCGCCGGAGCATCCCGGCGGCCAGGCCACGGTCGAGGTCGAGCCGGAGGTGCCGACCGCCCCCACCGTGCCGGAGCCGACGATCGAGCGCCCCGAGTCCGCCCGGGGACGGCTCGCCCGCCTGCGCGCGCGTCTGGCGCGCTCGAACTCCTCCATCGGGCAGGGGCTGCTCGCCCTGCTCTCCCGCGGCAAGCTCGACGAGGAGGCATGGGAGGAGGTCGAGGACACCCTCATCTCCTCCGACCTCGGCGTCGAGGCCACGACCGAGCTCGTCGACTCGCTGCGTCGTCAGGTCAAGATCGACGGCACCACCGACGAGGCCACGGTGCGGGGCTGGCTGCGCGAGGACCTGCTCGCGCTCGTCCAGCCCGACATGGACCGGCGCATCGCCAGCAGCCGCGTGGGTGACCGTCCTGCGGTCATCCTCGTCGTCGGGGTCAACGGCACCGGCAAGACGACGACCGTCGGCAAGCTCGCCCGCGTCCTCGTCGCCGAGGACCGGGAGGTGCTCCTCGGTGCCGCCGACACGTTCCGTGCGGCCGCCGCCGACCAGCTCGAGACGTGGGGCGCCCGCGTCGGTGTCGCCACCGTGCGCTCGGACAAGGACGGCGCCGACCCCGCCGCCGTCGCCTTCGACGCCGTCAAGGCCGGCATCGAGGAGGAGGTCGACGTCGTCATCATCGACACCGCCGGCCGCCTGCACAACAAGGTCGGCCTCATGGACGAGCTCGGCAAGGTCAAGCGCGTCATCGAGAAGCAGAGCGAGATCGACGAGGTGCTCCTCGTGCTCGATGCCACCACCGGCCAGAACGGCCTCCAGCAGGCCAAGGTCTTCTCCCAGGCCGTCGATGTCACCGGCATCGTCCTGACCAAGCTCGACGGCACGGCCAAGGGCGGCATCGTCGTGGCGGTCCAGCGCCAGCTGGGCGTCCCGGTCAAGCTCGTGGGCCTCGGCGAGGGTCCCGACGACCTCGCCCCCTTCGACCCGGAGGCCTTCGTCGACGCCATCGTCATGTGACCTCGCGCCCGACCTGAGTCACGAATGCCGTCCGGCGCGCCGGGCGGCATTCGTGCGCCTGAGTCCATGATCCGGACGGCCACGGGGGGTGAAACCATCCGCTAACACCGCGCCGGGGTTGTTGACATGCCCGTAACACGGGGCGCGTCCGCACGAAATTCGGCCAGTCCATCGTTTCGGCCATGAGCGCACTTACCTTCGTGACGGCTGACGCGCCGTTCACCGACAGCGGGAACACCGCGTGGGTCCTGGCAGCCGCCGCCCTGGTCCTGTTCATGACCCCCGGTCTCGCCCTCTTCTATGGCGGCATGGTCCGGACCAAGAGCGTCCTCAACATGATGATGATGTCGTTCATCACGATGGGCACGGTCGGCACGGTGTGGATCCTCTGGGGCTACAGCGAGACGTTCGGCCCCGACCTCGGCGGCGGACTGCTGGGCAACCCGTTCACCCACTTCGGGCTGAGCGGCGTCCTCGACGCGATCTACGGCTACGTCCCGGCCGATGCCGCGGCCGGCACCCCGGCGGCCGGCGGTATCCCCGCCACCGCCTTCGTCGCCTTCCAGGTCGTCTTCGCGATCATCGCCGTGGCCCTCGTCTCAGGTGCCATCGCCGACCGCGCGAAGTTCAGCACGTGGACGATCTTCACGGTCATCTGGGCGACCCTCGTCTACTTCCCCGCGGCGCACTGGGTGTTCGCCTTCAGCGGCTACGCCGCCGAGACGGGCGGCTGGATCGCCAACAAGGCCGAGGGCCTCTTCCTCGGCGGCGCCGGCGCCTACGACTTCGCGGGTGGCACGGCCATCCACATCAACGCGGGTGCCGCCGGCCTGGCGCTCGCGCTCGTTCTCGGCAAGCGCGTCGGCTTCCGGCGTGACCCGATGCGCCCCCACAACCTGACGCTCGTCATGATCGGCGCCGGCATCCTGTGGTTCGGCTGGTTCGGCTTCAACGCCGGGTCGGCGCTGGGTGCCGGGGTGCAGGCGGCCGGCGTGTGGGTCAACACCCTCGCCGCCACGGCCACGGCGATGCTCGGCTGGCTCCTCACGGAGAAGCTGCGGGACGGGCACGCCACCTCGCTCGGTGCAGCCTCCGGCGTCGTCGCCGGGCTGGTGGCCATCACCCCGGCCTGCGCGACCGTGTCGCCGATCGGTGCCCTGGTCGTCGGCCTCGTCGCCGGTGTCGGGTGCGCCCTCGCCGTCGGCGTGAAGTTCAAGCTCGGCTTCGACGACAGCCTCGACGTCGTCGGCGTCCACCTGGTCGGCGGCCTCATCGGCACCCTGCTGATCGGCTTCCTCGCCACCAAGGGCAGCCCGACCGGTGCCGCCGGGCTCGACGTCAACGAGGGGCTCTTCTACGGCGGCGGCGTCTCGCAGCTGCTCGCCCAGCTCGAGGGCGCGCTCGCCGTCCTGGCCTTCTCCTTCGTCGTCAGCTACCTCATCGGTCTCGCCCTGCACAAGACGATCGGCTTCCGGGTCTCCCGTGAGGAGGAGGTCAGCGGCATCGACCTTGCCGAGCACGCCGAGACCGGGTACGACTTCGGTTCGTTCGGTGGATCCCGCACCGGCGTGGTCGCCGGCCACACCGCGAGCGCCGCCGCCACCCCACCCGCCCCGACCGCCGAGACGGCGCCCAAGGAAGAGGCCTCAGCATGAAGCTCATCACCGCCATCATCAAGCCCCACCAGCTCGACGAGGTGAAGGAGGCCCTCGAGGCCTTCGGGGTGGCCGGCATGACCATCAGCGAGGCCAGCGGCTACGGCCGCCAGCGCGGGCACAGCGAGGTCTACCGCGGCGCCGAGTACACCGTCGACTTCGTGCCCAAGGTGCGCCTCGAGGTCCTCGTCGACGACATAGACGCCCCGGACGTCCTCGAGGTCATCCTCAAGGCGGCCCAGACCGGTCGCATCGGTGACGGCAAGATCTGGTCGGTCCCGGTCGACGAGGTGGTGCGGGTCCGCACCGGCGAGCGCGGCGTCGACGCCCTCTAGGCCCGGGCCCCAAGGGTCCGCGCCGGCCGCGGCGGCTCGCGCCGGACGAAGACACGAACCAGCACCACACGTACGCAAGGGGACGGCGAGACCGACATGACGGATGTGACCTCACGACGTCTGGACCTCGCCGGCACCCGGACCTTCGCGGCGCCCGGCGCGGGCCAGACCCGCCGCCGGGCGCTCGCGGAGTTCGGGTTCGGGTGGCTCCAGGAGCTGTGGCGCGCGGCCTGCGCCGGCCGCCGGCACGAGGGGGTCGCGTTGGCCGCCGTCGGCTCGCTCGCCCGCGGTGACGGCGGACCGCTCAGCGACTACGACCTCGTGCTCGTCCACCACCCAAGAGGCCTGTCGGGCAAGGAGGTCGGCGCCTTCGCCGACAAGCTCTGGTACCCCATCTGGGACGCCGGCGTCCGGCTCGACCACAGCGTGCGCACGGTGGCCGAGTGCCGGGCCGTCGCCTCGGACGACCTCTCCGCCGCGGTCGGCCTGCTCGACCTCGTCCACGTCGCCGGTGACGCCGACGTCGTCAACGCGGCCCGGTCGACCGTGGCGCACGACTGGCGCGCCAACGCGCGAACCCGCCTCGGCGAGATGCAGGAGTCGGTGCTCCAGCGCCACACGCGCCAGGGCGACCTCGCCCACCTCATCGAGCCCGACCTCAAGGAGGCGCACGGGGGCCTGCGCGACATGGCGGTCCTGCGGGCGCTCACGGCCGCGTGGCTGACCGACCGTCCCCACGGCGAGGTCGACGACGCATACGAACGCATCCTCGACGTGCGCGACGCCATCCACGTCGTGACCGGCCGGGGCCGTGACCGTCTGACGAGGGACGACCAGGACGCGTGCGCCGCGCTGCTCGGCCACACCGAAGCGGACGACCTGCTCACCGACCTCTCGACGTCGGCCCGCACCATCGCGTATGCCGTCGACGGCACCCTGCGTCGCGCCATGCAGTCCCAGCGCGCCCGGACGCTGCGCGTCGGTCCGCGCCGCCCGCAGCTGGCGCCACTCGGCTACGGCCTCTACCGGCACGACGGCGAGGCGGTGCTCGGACCGTCGGCTGACCTGGCGTCCGACCCGATCGTCCCGCTGCGCGCCGCCGTCGTGGCTGCCCGGGGCGGCATCCCCCTGTCGCCGACGACGCTGAAGAACCTCGCCGCCACGGCGCCCGTCCTGCCGGATCCGTGGCCCGAGGCGGCGCGGGACCTCTTCGCCGACCTGCTCGCGGCCGGGCCTGGACTCGTCACGGTGTGGGAGGGGCTCGACCTCGCCGGGGTCGTCGAGCGATGGATCCCCGAGTGGACGGCGGTGCGGAGCCGGCCGCAGCGCAACGCCGTCCACCGGCACACCGTCGACCGGCACCTCATCGAGACCGTCGTCGCGGCGAGCGGCATGGTGCGTGACGTCGCCCGGCCCGACCTGCTCATGCTCGCCGCGGTGCTCCACGACATCGGCAAGGTGACGGGCGCCCGGGACCACTCGGTGACCGGCGCCGAGCTCGCCGACACGGCGTTGCGGCGGATGGGCGTCCCGGACGCCGACCGCGGCACCGTGGTCCGGCTCGTGCGCGAGCACCTCACCCTCGTCGAGCTCGCGACGCGCCGGGACCCCGAGGACCCGGCGACGATCGCGGCCCTGTCGGCGGCCGTGGACGGCTCACCGACGACCCTCGACCTGCTGCGCGCCCTGACCGAGGCGGACGCGTCGGCCGCCGGCCCGAAGGCCTGGAGCGACTGGCGCGCCGGTCTCGTCCAGCGCCTCTACGATGCCTGCCGGACGGCCCTCACCGCACAAACCCCGGGAGAGGAAGTCCCCGTCGTGGAACCGATCGAGACCCTGCGGCTCGCCGACGGCGTGCTCGAGCGCGTCGCCTCCGGTGAGGCCTACGTGACCGTGTCGTCGCTCGGTGGGGCGCACCGGATCGACATCATCGACCGCGACCGTGCCGGCCTGTTCGCCGACACGTCCGGCCTGCTGGCCGCGCACGGCTTCGTCGTGCGCTCCGCCATCGTGCGCACCGTCGACGGCCTCGCCGTCAACGAGTGGTGGGTCGACTCGCCGGGCGGCGACACGCCGCTGCCCGAGGTCATCGCGCGCGACCTCGTGCGCGTCTCGAGCGGGGACCGGGCGCCGCTCGGCAAGCTCCAGCGGCGCCGACCGACGGGGGTGCGCAGCCCCGGCTCCGGGTCCGTCGACTCCGCTCGCGCCATGGTGGTCACCAGCGCCTCCGAGAGCGCCACGGTCATCGAGGTGCGGGCGACCGACCGGCCCGGCCTGCTCCAGGACATCGGCATCACGCTGGCGCGCGCGTCGCTGTCGGTGCGCTCGGCGCACATCGCGACGTATGCCGGCCAGACCCTCGACACGTTCTACGTGACGGAGTTCGGGGGCGGCCAGCTCGCGCCCGCCCGGGCCGCGCAGGCCGTGGCGATGATCATCGACACCTGCGACGCCGACTGAGCACTCAGTCGAGCAGGCCGGCGTCCTGCAGGTGGGCGAGGACGAGCCGGTCTACGGCGGACACCAGGTCGCCGTCACCGGCGGTCAGCCACCGGATCTCCTCGATCTCGCGGGACGGCGCCAGCTCGCCGGTGTGTGCCGCCGTGTAGCAGGTGAGGCGCACGACCAGCCCGTCCGTGCGGGCGTCGGCAAGCGCCTCGAAGGTGCCGAGGTGCACGGCCGTCGAGGTGTCGATGGCCACCAGGAGCTCCTCGTCGACCTCACGCACGAGCGTCTCGACGTCGCTCTCACCCGACTCCCGCTTGCCGCCGGGCAGGTAGAAGCGGTCACGACCCGCGTTGCGGGCCACGAGGAGGCGGCGCTCCTCGAGGTGGACCCACGCCACCTTGTCGATGAACGGTGGGGTCGTGGACGGCGGGGCACTCTGGTCACTCACCCGCGCGACCCTACGCGGCGGCATACGCCAGCGGTGGGGGCGGGGGAGGCGCCGAGTCGGAACTGCTGGGCGGAGCGGATAACCTTGCCGGGTGTTTGCATCCCTGTCTGACCGCCTGACCGCGACGTTCAAGAACCTGCGCGGCAAGGGCCGGCTCACGGAGTCCGACGTCAACTCGACGATCCGCGACATCCGACTCGCCCTGCTCGACGCCGACGTCGCCCTGCCCGTCGTCAAGCGCTTCACCGGCTCGGTGCGTGAGCGCGCCCTCGGGGCCGAGGTCAGCCAGGCGCTCAACCCTGCGCAGCAGGTCGTCAAGATCGTGCAGGAGGAGCTCGTCGCGATCCTCGGCGGGCAGACGCGCACCATCCGCTTCGCGAAGCAGCCGCCGACGGTGATCATGCTCGCCGGCCTCCAGGGATCGGGCAAGACGACCTTCGCCGGCAAGCTCGGCAAGTGGCTCAAGGACCAGGGCCACACGCCGCTGCTCGTCGCGGCCGACCTGCAGCGCCCCAACGCCGTCACGCAGCTCGAGGTCGTCGGCGAGCGCGCCGGAATCCCGGTCTTCGCCCCGGAGCGCGGCAACATGGGCGGCCACGACGCCGTCCTCGACTCGGGCGAGGGCACGCGTTCCTTCGGCGACCCGGTCACGGTCTCGCGCCTGGGCATCGAGCAGGCTCGCGCCAAGCAGTACGACGTCGTCATCGTCGACACCGCCGGCCGCCTCGCCGTCGACGCGAACCTCATGCAGCAGGCCTCCGACATCCGCACGGCCATCGCGCCCGACGAGGTCCTCTTCGTCCTCGACGCGATGATCGGCCAGGCGGCCGTCGAGACGGCCCAAGCCTTCCATGAGGGCGTCGCCTTCACCGGTGTGGTGCTCTCCAAGCTCGACGGTGACGCCCGAGGTGGCGCTGCGCTGTCGGTCGCCGAGCTCACCGGCGAGCCGATCATGTTCGCCTCCACCGGTGAGAAGGTCACCGACATCGAGGTCTTCCACCCCGACCGGATGGCCAGCCGCATCCTGGACATGGGTGACGTGCTCACCCTCATCGAGCAGGCCGAGAAGGCGTTCGACAAGCGCCAGGCCGACGAGATGGCGCGCAAGTTCCTCGCCGAGGAGGACTTCACCTTCGAGGACTTCCTCCAGCAGATGAACGCCATCAAGAAGATGGGCTCGCTCAAGTCGATGCTCAAGATGATGCCGGGCATGCAGGGGATGCGCGACCAGCTCGACGCCTTCGACGACCGCGAGTTCGACCGCGTGGAGGCGATGGTCCGCTCGATGACGCCGTTCGAGCGCACCCACCCCAAGCAGATCAACGGCTCGCGCCGCTCCAGGATCGCCAAGGGCTCCGGCGTCACCGTCACCGAGGTCAACCAGCTGCTCGAGCGCTTCGGCCAGGCCCAGAAGATGATGAAGTCCATGGCCCGCGGCGGCGGTGGCGGCCTGCCGGGCATGCCCGGCATCCCCGGCGCCGGCAAGCGCGGCAAGCAGGCGCCGCAGCGCAAGAAGAGCAAGAGCGGCAACCCTGCCAAGCGCGCCGCCGAGGAGCGGGCCGCGGCGGAGAAGGCCGCCGCCGGCCGGTCAGCGTCGGCTGCCAGCGCGTTCGGGGCTCCCGGTGTGGGCGGCGCCGACGCGAGTGACGATGCCGACCCGATGGCGGGGTTCGACCCGTCGAACCTACCCAAGGGCTTCGAGAAGTTCCTCGGCCGCTGAGCCGACCGCCGAGGTATGCCACCGTGCCCGACCGGGTCCGGCGGCATACGTGGCCGAGGTCTGCCGCCGGGACGGCTGAGGTTAGGGTCGGTCACATGAGTGCACCGGTGCTCCACGTCCGCGGTCGCGTGCTCGTCGGTCCCGAGGACGTCGTCGACGAGCTGTGGGTGATCGCAGGACGGGTGTCGTTCACGCCGCCGGCCGTTCGCACCGGCGTCCAGACGCTCGAGGGCTGGGCGCTGCCGGGGCTCGTCGACGCCCACTGCCACGTCGGCCTCGGCCCCCACGGCGCCGTGCCGCGCGAGGACGCAGAGCAGCAGGCGATCACCGATCGCGACCGCGGCACGCTGCTCATCCGCGACGCCGGCCAGCCCGGCGACACCGGCTGGGTGGACGACCGTGAGGACCTGCCGAAGATCATCCGCGCCGGCCGGCACATCGCGCGCACCCGTCGCTACATCCGAAACTACGCCCACGAGGTCGAGGAGGACGAGCTCGTCCGCCACGTCCGGCTCGAGGCGCACCGCGGCGACGGCTGGGTCAAGCTCGTCGGCGACTGGATCGACCGCGACGTCGGCGACCTCGCCCCGAGCTGGTCGCGCCGGGCCGTGGCCGATGCCATCGCCGCCGCGCACGAGGAGGGCGTGCGGGTCACCGCCCACTGCTTCGGCGAGGAGTCGCTGCGTGACCTCGCCGCGGCCGGGATCGACTGCATCGAGCACGCGACAGGCCTGCGCGAGGACTCCATCGACACCTTCGCCGCGCAGGGGATCGCCATCGTGCCGACCCTCGTCAACATCGCCCAGTTCCCCGACCTCGCCGAGCCGGCCAAGGCGAGGTTCCCCGACTACCACCGCCATATGCTGGACCTGCACGAGCGGCGCTACGCCACGGTCGGCGCGGCGCACGAGGCCGGCGTGCCGATCTACGTCGGCACCGACGCCGGCGGCAGCCTCCCGCACGGGCTCGTGGCCCAGGAGATGGTCGAGCTGACCAAGGCCGGGCTCAGCACCACCGAGGTGCTCTCCGCCGCCACGTGGGGCGCGCGCGAGTGGCTCGGCCGCCCCGGCATCGTCGAGGGCGAGGACGCCGACCTGGTCGTCTACGCGTCCGACCCGCGCACCGACGTCAGGGTCGTGGCGGACCCGCTCGGCGTCGTCCTGCGAGGTCGCATTGTCGCCTGACCGCCTGACCGAGCCCGTCGCCGACGAGCCGCCGCTCACCGCTGTGGGGGAGCGCGTCGAGGTGCGCCCACCCTCGGCCGCCGACATCGAGTCGTATGCCGCGGCGGTGACCCTCTCCGAGCGGCGCCTCGCCGACTTCGCGATGCCCAACCCGCACAACCTGCCCGTCGTCCTCGACAGCCAGTCGCCGACCTACCGCACGTTCATGGTCCACGCCCTCGACCCCGAGAGCTCGCACGGGCTCGTCGGGCGCATCAACGTCGCCAACGTCGTCGAGGGAGCGTTCCGCAGCGCTACCGTCGGCTACGACTCCTACGACCCGTATGCCGGCCGCGGCCTGTTCGCCGAGGGCCTCCGGCTCACCCTCGACCTCGTCTTCGCCGACCCTCCGCACGGGATGGGGCTGCACCGCGTCGAGGCCAACATCCAGCCGGCCAACCATCGCTCCGCCGGCCTCGTGCGGTCCCTGGGCTTCGTCCACGAGGGGTTCTCTCGTGACTTCCTGCACCTTCCCGGGGTCGACGGTCGCCGGGACTGGCGCGACCACGACCGCTTCACGATGCTCTCGACCGACTGGCCCGCGGTGCCGTACCGCCAGCACGGGCACCGACGCATCGCCTGCGTCGTCAACGGGTCCGTCGGCCACGCCAGCTACGGCTACGTCGGCACGAGCCTCGCGGCCGCCGTCGCAGCCGAGCTCGGGGTCCCCCTCTACTCCGCGACCGTCGTCGACAGCACGGCCGCCCTCTTCGAGCTGCTGCGCTCCTCGCCCGTCGGCGGGGTGGTCGAGTGCCGGCTCGGGGCCCCGGAGCTTCGGATGGGCCTCGCGCGCGCGGGCTTCGATCCCAGGGTGGCTCCGGTCCTCGAGGCTGCGTTCGACGTCGCCAGGCGGGACGTCGTGCGGCACGCCCTCGCCGTCCGGGCGGCCTACGCCTGACGACGCGGACGGCATACGCCCTCACGACGCGGACGGCCCACGCCACCGCCCCGCAGGTGCGTGTCCGGAGCACCCCTCGACGTCTGGCAGAATGGAGGGCTGTACCCGTCCGGCCCCCTCTCGGCTGGACCGGACGCCTACACACCGAGCGTCGGCACCCCGGCTGAACCCAGCCGGTCTCGCCGCGCTCACTACTGGTTGAGGAGACCGCCACCATGGCAGTCAAGATCCGTCTGAAGCGCATGGGCAAGATCCGTGCACCGTTCTACCGCGTCGTCGTCATGGACTCGCGCACCAAGCGCGACGGCCGTGCGATCGAGGAGATCGGCAAGTACCACCCCACCGAGCAGCCGTCGCTCATCGACATCGACATCGAGCGCGCGCACTACTGGCTGGGCCAGGGCGCGCAGCCGACCGAGGCCGTGGCCGCGCTCATCAAGATCGTCGACGAGGGCAAGCTCCAGACCAAGGAGCAGAAGACCTCCAAGCGTGACCTCTACGAGGCCGCGATCGCCGCCGCCGGTGGCAAGAACGACGCGGGCACCGACGGCTCGACCCCGCGCAAGAAGGCCGCCAAGAAGAGCGAGCCCAAGGCTGAGGCCAAGACCGAGACGGTCGACGCCGAGGCGGTCGAGGACGTCGTCGAGGAGAAGGTCACCGAGCAGGCCGAGGCCGAGCGCAACCTGACCTCCGAGAAGAGCGAGTCCTGAGCATGCTCGAGGAGGCGCTCGAGCACCTCGTCAAGGGGATCGTCGACCACGACGAGGAGGTCGTCGTGCGTCGCAAGGAGCTGCGCCGCGGTGAGCTGCTCGAGGTCCGGGTCCACCCCGACGACCTGGGCCGCGTCATCGGCCGCTCCGGCCGCACGGCGAGCGCGTTGCGCACCGTCGTCGGTGCCCTCGCCGGCAACAACAACGTCCGCGTCGACATCGTCGACACCGACCGCGTGCGCTGAGCGCCGACGACTCGCCCGAGTCGCGATCGAGTCCCGACAAGGGGCGTCCCGGACTACCGGGGCGCCCCTTTCGCGTCCGCCCACCAGTGCCGCGAGGAGCGGCCACCGACCGGTTCAGAACCTGAGAGGATTCGGCCCATGAACGTCGTCCTTGCACGCATCGGCAAGCCCCACGGTCTGCGGGGCGAGGTCACCGTGCAGCTGCACACCGACGACCCCGAGACCCGGTTCGCCGTCGGGACCGTGATCGCGACCGAGGCCGAGCCCGGGTCCGGTGTGCCCAGGGCGCTGACCATCGCGTCGACGCGGGTGCACAACGGCGTCTGGCTGCTCACCTTCGAGGAGATCCCCGACCGCACCGGCGCCGAGGGCCTGCGGGGCACCCGGCTCGTCCTTCCCGAGTCCAGTCCCCAGGTGGAGGACGAGGCGTACTACGAGGAGGACCTCGTCGGCCTCGAGGCACGGGACACCACAGGCGCGGTCGTCGGCACCGTCAGCGGTCTCGAGATCGGTCCCGCGCAGGACCGCCTCGTCCTCACGCTCACCGACGGCGTCACGGCATACGTGCCGTTCGTGCATCGCTTCGTGCCGACCGTCGCCGAGGACCACGTCGTCCTCGACCCGCCGGCGGGGCTCTTCGACCTCTACCGCGAGGGCGCCGAGTGACCCTGCCCGACTCGCGTCCAGCCCGACCCGCGCGTGCGGCGCACCCGGCCCTGCGCGTCGACGTCGTCTCGATCTTCCCGGACTACCTCGCCCCGCTCGACCTGTCGCTCATCGGCAAGGCGCGCGAGGACGGCCTGCTCGACGTCCGGGTGCACGACCTGCGCGACTTCACGCACGACCGCCACCGCACGGTCGACGACACGCCCTACGGCGGTGGGGCCGGCATGGTCATGAAGCCGCAGCCGTGGTCTGAGGCGCTCGCCCACGTGCTCGCCGAGGACAACCCGACGGGCGCGAAGCCGCGCCTCGTGGTCCCGGGGCCCGGCGGGCAGCCGTTCACACAGGCCCTCGCCCGCGAGCTGGCCCAGGAGTCGTGGCTCGCCTTCGCGTGCGGCCGCTACGAGGGCATCGACGAGCGGGTCTACGACCACGCCCGTGACGACCTCGGGCTCGAGGTGTCGGTCGTCAGCCTCGGCGACTACGTCCTCAACGGCGGCGAGGTCGCGGTGCTGGCGATCGTCGAGGCCGTCGGCCGGCTGGTGCCCGGCGTGATCGGCAACGCCGAGTCGCTCGTCGAGGAGTCGCACGAGGACGGCCTGCTCGAGTACCCCATCTACACCAAGCCGGCCACGTGGAACGGCCGGGAGGTGCCGCCGGTGCTGCTCTCGGGCAACCATGGTGCGATCGCGACGTGGCGCCACGAGCAGCGGCTGGCCCGCACCGCCGCCCGCCGACCCGACCTGCTGCACCCCTCGCAGGGCGATCTCGACGGCGCCGAGCTCGTCATCACGGTCGCGACGCCCGGCGACGTGCCCGAGCTCGCCGTGCTCATGCGGGCCAGCTGGGTGCAGGAGGCCGTCGCCAACGACACCCTCGACATCCCGGCGCTGCACGAGGGCCTCGACGACGTCCGGGCGAGCCTCGACACGACCCGGACGTGGGTCGCGCGCAGCTCCGGCCGGCTCGTCGGCGCGGTGCGGACCTCACGCGACCCCGTCGATGGGGACGAGTGGTTCATCGGCCGCCTCTGCGTCGTCCCCGACCTCCAGGGCCGGGGGCTCGGCCGGCGCCTCCTCGAGCACGCCGAGTCGACCGCGCCGGACGGCATACGCTCGTTCGTGCTCCACACGGGGGCGCGCAGCACCGACAACCTGCTGATGTACAAGAAGGCGGGCTACCGCCTCGCCGACGCGTCCTCGCCCATCCCGGGCGCGGTCACGCTCGTCAAGCGGCGCCGCTGACGCTCGCTGCCGCCGGCCGCTCAGGACACCAGCGCGGACCCGAGGTCGGCCGGCAGCAGCAGGCGACGGCGGATGAGCTCCGCCTGCACGCTGGCGGTGATCGACTGCGTCGCCATGATCGCGAAGAGCACGAGAACCTGGGCGGTCGCCGCCTGCACCGCGCTGCCGCCGCCGAGCATGACGCCGATGAAGGCACCCGGCAGGGTCACGACGCCCGAGGTGCGCACCTGGTCCAGGCTCGGGACGATTCCCTCGGGCACGCGCCGGGCGATGATCTCGTCGATCGCCTGGCTCGAGGTGAGGCCCAGCGACAGCGACGCCTCGTACTGCCCGTGCTCCTCGCGCAGGGCCGCGAAGGTGCGCCGCCCCACGAGCGTGTGCACCGTCATCGTGTTGCCGATGACGATGCCCGCGACGGGGATCACGGCGATTCCGGTGAGCGGCACCGACCCGGTGGCCAGCACGATCGCCACGACGGGCACGACGCCGCACGCCATCGCGGCGGCGGCCCACGGCCACGTATGCGGCGCACCGACGCGGCGCGAGGTCGTGGCCACCGCCATGCCGAACATGACCAGCACCGCGACGAACGAGAGCCAGAGCGAGCCGACGACCGCGGTGATGACCAGCGCCACGACGGAGAGCTGCACCACGGCCCGGGCTCCGGCCAGCACCGACTGGCCGCCCAGACCCAGGCCGCCCACGCGGTTGGCGACGACGGTGACGACCATGAGGATGACGAGGCACACGGAGACGGGCCAGCCGGGGGAGACGTCCACGGGCCCACGCTAGGGCACGGCCGGCCGCCCGCCGCGCCACCGATTTCTGGTATGCCCGGTGCTCTGGCAGACTTGCTCCTTGCGTCCCGCACATGACGGCCCCTGCCACAGGGGGAGTCGAGTCACCACCGAGATCCACCGGTGACCCGGCGCGGCCCGACGGACGCGCCCACACATTGGTGACGAGGTGGCCTGTGGCACCCAGGAAAGCGAAGCATCATGCACACGTTTGACGAGATCAACGCAGCGTCGCTGCGCTCGGACGTCCCCGACTTCCGCGCCGGCGACACCCTCAAGGTGCACGTCAAGGTCATCGAGGGCACGCGCTCGCGTGTCCAGGTGTTCCAGGGCGTCGTGATCCGTCGCCACGGTGGCGGCATCGGCGAGACCTTCACGGTCCGCAAGATCTCCTTCGGTGTCGGCGTCGAGCGCACCTTCCCGGTGCACACCCCGGTCATCGACAGGATCGAGGTCCTGACCCGCGGTGACGTCCGTCGCGCCAAGCTCTACTACCTGCGCGGTCTGCGCGGCAAGGCCGCCAAGATCCGCGAGAAGCGCGACAGCGTCCCGGCCAAGGCCAGCGCCAAGAGCTGACGTCGGACCGACGCAGACGTCGTCTGACCACACGAGGCGCGGTGGACCCCGAGCGGGCCGTCCCGGACACCACGTCCGGCACGTCCCCCGACGCGGGGCCCGCCGCGCCTTCGTCACGTCCCCGTGAGGACGGCGGCCACGCCCCCCGCGCGGCGTATGGCGCCGCCCGCCGTCATCGGTGGCTGCTCGCTCCCGCGGTGGTGCTCCTCGCTGTCGTGGTGGTGCGAGCGTTCCTCGTGACGCCGTTCGGCATCCCGAGCGGCTCGATGCAGGACACCCTCCTCATCGGTGACCGGATCCTCGTCAGCCGCACCACCGCCCCTGCCGACCTGCTCCGAGGCGACATCGTCGTGTTCGACGCGTCGCAGGCCTTCAACCTGAGGGTTCCCGAGCGCGGCGTGCTGCAGACACTCGTCGAGGCCGTCGAGAGCCTCGCCGGCAAGGGGCAGCCCACCGACTACGTCAAGCGCGTCATCGGCGTCCCCGGGGACCATGTGCGCTGCTGCGCGGCCGACGGACGCCTCGAGGTCAACGGCGTGGCAGCGACCGAGCAGTACCTCGCGCCGGGACAGAAGCCGAGTGCCACGACCTTCGACGTGACCGTCCCGCCGGACCGGTTCTGGGTCATGGGCGACAACCGCGGCTCGTCCGCCGACTCCCGCGCGCACCTCGGCGAGGCAGGTGGCGGCATGGTCCCCGGCGACGACATCATCGGCAAGGTTTGGGTGCGATACTGGCCGCTCGGTCGGCTCGGGCCGGTTGACCACGGACAAGTTGCCCCCGTCCCACGAAATGGTGAGTGATGTCGCAGTACACCGGACGCCCCGAAGACCCGACCCGCGGGCGCACTGCTGACGACGTCGACGACCCCTACGACGACGACCTCGACGACTACGACGACGACCGGCCCCGTGGCTTCGGTGCGACGGTGCTGGCCGGGATCAAGGAGCTCGTCATCGTCGTCGTCCTCGCGATGGCCCTCTCGTTCATCGTCAAGACGTGGCTCTTCCAGGCCTTCTACATCCCGTCCGGCTCGATGGAGAACACCCTCGTCAAGGACGACCGCGTCATCGTCAGCAAGCTGACGCCAGGGCCGTTCGACCTCAAGCGCGGCGACGTCGTCGTCTTCGAGGACCCGAGCGTGCCCAGTCCCTGGCTGGGCGAGCTGGGCAACCAGCACAGCACCGTCGGCGGTCCCCTCCACGACGCGCTCGTCTTCGTCGGCCTGCTGCCCGAGGACGCCGAGAACCACCTCATCAAGCGCGTCATCGGTCTGCCGGGGGACCACGTCCAGGCCGACGGCGACACCGGCAAGATCCAGGTCAACGGTGTCGAGATCACCGAGCCCTACGTCAAGCCCGGCGACTACCCGAGCGAGGGCAAGAAGTTCGACATCACCGTCCCGGCCGGCCGCATCTGGGTCATGGGCGACCACCGCAGCGACTCCTCCGACAGCCGCTGGCACGACGACGGCACCGGCGCGACGGGCTCGGTCCCGCTGGACAAGGTCGTCGGTCGAGCCCTGTTCGTGGTCTGGCCCATCGACCACGTGACCTGGCTCGGCGTGCCGGAGCGGACCTTCTCGGAGGTCCCGACCGCGACGACCCCCTCCACCAAGCCGACCACCAAGGCAACGGTCAACCCGGCGCCCAGCGGCAAGCCGGCCGCCACGACGAAGGCCGCGGGCTGATCGCCGCGAACAGGACGATGGCACGCCCCACCCCTTCCAAGAAGCCCTCGCTGCGGGCCGAGCGTGCCCTGCAGCGCTCCGGGCACCGCCTTCTCGCCGGCATGGACGAGGTCGGCCGCGGCGCGCTCGCCGGGCCGGTCAGCGTCGGCGTCGTCGTCATCGACGAGACGGTCCGCTCCGCCCCCGTCGGCGTCAAGGACTCGAAGCTGCTGACCGAACGGGCCCGTACGGTGCTGGTGCCGCGCATCCAGCGGTGGGCCGTCGCGCACGCCGTCGGCCACGCCGGCCCCGACGAGATCGACGAGATCGGCATCATGGGAGCGTTGCGCCTGGCCGGGCTGCGCGCCCTCGCCGGCCTCGGCGTGGTCCCCGACCTCGTCATCCTCGACGGCAACCACGACTGGCTGACCGCCCCGTCCGAGGTGGGCCTCTTCGCCTTCGCCGACGACTCCCGTCCCACGGCCCCTCCCGTCACGACGATGATCAAGGCCGACCTGAAGTGCTCCTCCGTCGCTGCCGCCAGTGTGCTGGCGAAGGTCGAGCGCGACGAGATGATGGTGGGCCTCTCGGGCGACCACCCGGCATACGGCTGGGCGCTCAACAAGGGCTACTCCGCCCCCGAGCACATGGACGCGTTGGCGCGCCTCGGCCCCTGCGAGCTGCACCGGCGCTCGTGGCGCCTGCCCGGCCTGTCGTCCGAGGGAGCGGTCGAGGTGTTGAATGAGGGGGCGGAGACCAACGCTTCGGCGCCCATCACGGCAGAGCAGACAGGAACGGCGATCAGGTGAGTTCGGAAGATCTCGAGAAGTACGAGACCGAGATGGAGCTCCAGCTCTACAAGGAGTACCGCGACGTCGTCGGCCTGTTCACCCATGTGGTCGAGACCGAGCGGCGCTTCTACCTCGCCAACTCGGTCGACGTGAAGGTGCGCAGCGACGGCGGCGAGGTCTTCTTCGACGTGACGATGGCGGACGCGTGGGTGTGGGACATCTACCGGCCGGCTCGCTTCGTCAAGAACGTCCGCGTCGTGACGTTCAAGGACGTCAACGTCGAGGAGCTGCCCAAGCCCGACATCAAGCTCCCGGAGAACGGCAACTTCTCCTGAGGTCGTGAGCCCTCGAGGTCCAGCGTCCCCCTTTCCACACCCCCTGGCCGATCACGTATGCCGTCCACAGCCCCGCGCTGACGCTGTCCAGCCCGAGTCCGTGCCGCGAGGCTGTCTCGCATGGACCTCTCCACCCGCGCCCTGGGCGACTACGGCGAACACCTCGCGTGCCGCTACCTGCTGACGCAGGGCCTGACCATCCTCGACCGCAACTGGCGGTGCGTCCGCGGCGAGATCGACGTCGTCGCCGTCGAGGGCACGGAGCTCGTCGTCTGCGAGGTCAAGACCCGCACGAGCGACGCCTTCGGCGCGCCGTTCGAAGCGGTGACGTGGACCAAGCAGCGCCGCTTGCGCAGGCTCGCCGGGCTCTGGAAGGACGACCACGACGAGCTGGCCCGCGGCCTGGCCCTGCGCATCGACGTCATCTCCATCCTGCGGCCCCACACGGGGCCGGCCAGCCTCGAGCACCTGCGCGGGGTGTGCTGATGGGACAGGGGCTCGGGCGCACGCGGTCGGTGGGACTTCGCGGGGTCGCCGGCTTCGTCGTCGACGTGGAGGCGCACGTGGCGCCCGGTCTGCCGGGCTTCGCGATCAGCGGGCTGGGTGACTCGGCGGTCAAGCAGTCGTCCGACCGCATCAAGGCGGCTGCCGGCCTCATTGAGGAGATGGCGGTGAGCCAGCGACGGGTAACGGTCAACCTGTCCCCGGCGGGGGAGCGCAAGATCGGCACGGGCTTCGACCTCGCGATCTTCGTCGCGGTGGCCGCGGCGATGCGCCTCGTGCCGACCGGCGTCGTGCGCGACGTCGTGCACATCGGCGAGGTGGGTCTCGACGGCACCGTCCGTGCGGTTCCCGGGGTGCTGCCCCTCGTGCGCGCGGCTGCCATGGTCGGCGTGCGTCACGTCGTCGTCCCTGTCGCCAACGCCGGCGAGGCCCGACTCGTGTCGGACGTCCGGGTGCACCCTGTGGCCGACGTCCCCGAGCTCGTGCGTCGCTACAGCGCACTGGCCAAGGGGCGGGCCGTGGACGACGTGCCGGTCCCGCTCGTCGTGCCACCCACACCCGTGGCGGGACGCGACCTCAGCGAGGTCGTCGGCCAGGCCGATGCGAAGCTCGCGCTCGAGATCGCGGCGGCCGGTGGGCACCACCTGCTCCTCGCCGGTCCGCCGGGGGCGGGCAAGACGATGCTCGCCGAGCGGCTCCCCGGGCTGCTGCCGGCGCTCGACGAGGCGGAGTCGATGGAGGTGACGGCGATCCACTCGGTCCTCGGCGCGCTGGGCGCCGGCGAGGACGTGCGCCTCATCTCACGGCCCCCGTTCGTCGCGCCGCACCACGGCGCCTCGCAGGCCGCGGTGATCGGCGGCGGGTCGGGTCGGATCCGGCCCGGCGCGATCACGCAGGCCCATCGCGGCGTCCTCTTCCTCGACGAGACGCCGGAGTTCGACAAGGGGGTGCTTCAGTCGCTGCGCACCCCGCTCGAGTCGGGGGCGGTCTCCATCGCCCGCGCCAACGACACCGTCACCTTCCCCGCGCGCTTCCAGCTCGTCCTGGCCGCCAACCCCTGTCCGTGCGGCAACGGCTGGGGCAAGGGCCTCGACTGCACGTGCACGCCGCTGATGCGCCGCGCCTACTTCGGCAAGCTGAGCGGTCCTCTGCTCGACCGGGTCGACCTCCAGGTCCACGTGCAGCCCCCGGGCCTCTCGATGGCAGGGGCACCCACCGGCGAGTCGACGGCGGAGGTGGCTGCGCGGGTGGCGGGGGCGCGAGCGGCGCAGGGGGAGCGCTGGCGTGAGGTGCTCGAGCGACGGCGCGGCGTCAATGCCGACGTGCCGGGCTCGGTCCTGCGCGGCCGTCCCTGGCGTCTGCCGGCGCCGGTCACCACGACCCTCGACCGCGCTCTCGAGAGCGGGACGCTGAGCCTGCGCGGCTACGACCGGACCCTGCGCTGCGCCTGGACGATCGCCGACGTCATGGGCCTTCCACGGCCCGGCCGCGAAGAGGTCGACCTCGCCCTGTCGCTGCGCCACCGGGCGGGAGTCGCGGCGTGACCCGTCGACCACGGCGACCAGGGAATCCTCGACGGCCCACCGGCCATGACGAGTCCAACGACGAGACCCAGGAGGTGGACGGTGGATGCTGACCGGTTCGCTCGAGCAGCCCTCTCCAGGCTTGCCGAGCCGTGCGACAAGGAGGTGCCCGGCCTCGTCGAGGAGCTCGGGGCGGTCGAGACGGTGGAGCGCATCCGCCGCGGCCAGGGGACCCTCGCTCGTTTCGCGGCGAGACTCGCGGCGCTCGACACGGAGCGCGACCTCGACATCGCTGCCAAGGTCGGCGCCCGGGTCGTCGTGCCCGGCGACGGCGAGTGGCCGGAGCGGCTGGGGGAGATCCCTGTGCCGCCCTACTGCCTGTGGGTGCGGGGGCCTCTCGACCTCGCCGAGACGGTCGAGCGCTCGGTCGCGATCGTCGGGTCGCGCAGCGCCACCGGCTACGGCGAGCAGGTCGCCGCCGACATCGCGGCCGGTGTCGCGCAACGGGGCTGGGCGGTCGTGTCCGGTGCCGCCTTCGGGATCGACGGCAGCGCCCACCGAGGGGCGCTCGCCGTCGAGGGCGCCACCGTGGCGGTGCTGGCCGGTGGGGTGGAGCGTCCCTATCCCTCGGCGCACGCCGCCCTGATCGCGCGCATCGCCCGCGACGGTCTCGTCGTGTCGGAGGTGGCGCCCGGGTCGGCACCGATGAGGTCGCGGTTCCTGGCGCGCAACCGGCTCATCGCCGGGATGACCCGCGGCACGGTCGTCGTCGAGGCGGACCTGCGGTCCGGGTCGCGCAACACCGTCAAGCACGCGATCGACGCGGGTCGCCACGTCGGGGCCGTCCCCGGTCCGGTCACCTCCATGACCTCCTCCGGCTGCCACCAGGAGATCCGCGACTGTCGGGCGCTGCTCGTGACCAGCGCGGAGGAGGTGATCGACCTCGTGGGCGACCTCGGCGACGACGCGTGCGAGCCGGCTCGCGGCCCGGTGCGTGCCGACGACGACCTCCCGCCGCTCGACGCGTCGGTGCTGGAGTCGGTGCCGTTCCGCTCCGGGGTCACGCTGGACGCGATCGTCCGCTCGGTCGCGCACCCGCCCCTCGCGGTCCGGGCGGCCCTCGGCCGGCTCGAGCGGATGGGCCTCGTGGTGGAGTCGGCCGGCACGTGGCGCAAGCGCCCCCAGTCACGCCGTGCCGCGGCGGGGTGACTCTCCCGGACTCGAGAGCCGTCACGCCGGCCAGCCGCTTGCCATGCCGGCGCCGCTTTGCGATGGTGCGGGAGTGACGGATGTGGCGGGGGCTGTGCAGCAAGGCCAACAGGAGCACTCGGACGTGCTCGAGCGGCATGCGGAGCTGCTGCACGCGTACTCCCGTCACCTCGGCGCCGAGCGCGGCCGGTCGGTCCACACGCGGCGCGCGTACCTCGGGGACGTCCGCCACCTGCTCGCCTTCGCCGACGGGCGCGGCATCGACGACATCGCGGACCTGCGCATCGGTGACCTGCGCGCGTGGCTCGGTGTCCAAGCCGATGCAGGCGCTGCGCGGGCGACCATCGCCCGCCGAGCCGCCTCTGCCCGCACCTTCCTGCGCTGGGCCGAGCACACCGGCCGCATCCCCATCGACCCGTCGCTGCGACTCGTGGCGCCGAAACGGCACGCCACGCTCCCGGGCGTCCTGCGCCAGGGAGAGGCCAGCGAGATGCTCGACCTCGCCGCCACCCGCGCCGACGACGCGGATCCGATCCACGTCCGCGACAGGGCGGTGCTCGAGCTGCTCTACGCCAGTGGCATCCGTGTCGGTGAGCTCGCAGCCCTCGACATCGACGACGTCGACCTGGCGCAGGGCGTGGTGCGCGTCATGGGCAAGGGCGCCAAGGAGCGGCTGGTGCCTTTCGGAGCCCCGGCCGCTCGCGCCATCGAGGCCTGGCTGTCGGTTCGCCCCCGTCTCGTCACAGAGCACTCCGGCCCGGCCCTCTTCCTGGGGCGTCGCGGACGCCGGGTCGACGCCCGGCAGGTGCGCTCCGCCGTGCACGAGCTGCTCTCGCACCTGCCCGACGCGCCGGACCTCGGCCCGCACGGCCTGCGGCACAGTGCCGCCACGCACCTGCTCGAGGGGGGCGCTGACCTGCGCATGGTCCAGGAGATCCTCGGCCATGCCAGTCTCGCGACGACCCAGATCTACACACACGTGTCGGTCGACCGGCTGCGGCGAAGCTACGAGCAAGCACACCCCCGGGCGTGATGCCTCGTCGGGGTGCAGCCACGCCGGAGGAGCGCTACCGCAGGGGGAGCAGGACGACCCGCGCGCGGCCGACGAAGGACAGCGGGTCGAGGTAGTTCCGCCCCCGCAGCACGCCCCAGTGCAGGCACGTCCTCGGTGCGCAGTGTCCGGGCGTCGGCGTCACCTGGCCGACGGCTTCGCCACGGGTAACCGCGGTGCCCACCGGCGGTGCGGCCCCGACCGGCTCGAAGGTGCTTCTCAGGCCGTCCTCGTGCGACACGACCACCACGGGCTTGCCGGCGACGACGCCGGCCCACGCGATGCGCCCGTCCGCCGGCGCGAGGACGGGCTGGCCGGCGGAGGCTTCGAGGTCAACGCCTCGGTGCCCCGGCAGCCACGGCTGGTCGGGTGGGTCGAAGCGGCGCACGACCTCGGGTATCGGGTCGAGCGGCCACGCCCAGCGCCCTGGAGTGGAGGGGTGCGCCACCGTCTGGCCAGCCGCCGACGTGACGCCGGTGAACAGGGCGGGGACGACTCCGGCCCCGGGCACCGACGCGGTGGCCAGGACGGCGCCCAGGAGTGCTGCACCGATCGACATGACGCCATGCTCGTGCTCTGCGCGTTCCCGGGGCGCGCCTGCGGCCCTGCCTGTGGACGAGCAACGCCGTGCGCCGGAGGGTGTGGACGCGCCGACGAACACGCACGCAATGGCGCAGTCGGCCGCCTCAGCCCGGGCTCTACCTGCTCTACCCGCTCAACCTGCTGGACTGGCGCCGACGGCGGCAAGCCGGCGGGCCGCCTCGAGCAGGACCTCGTCCTTCTTGCAGAACGCGAACCGGACCAGCGTGCGGGCCGCCTCCTGGTCGTCGTGGAAGACGGAGACCGGCACCCCGACCACGCCGGCCACCTCGGGCAGCCGGCGCGCGAACTCCAGCCCGTCGACGGCGCCGAGCGGAGCGGCGTCCGCGATGACGAAGTAGGTGCCCGCAGGCCGGGCGACTCGGAGGCCGGACGCCTCGAGCGCCGAGCAGAGCAGGTCCCGCTTGGCCTGCAGCGAGCCGCGCAGACCGGCATACACCTCGTCGCCGAGCCCGAGCGCCAGCGCGACGGCCGGCTGGAAGGGGCCCGACGCGACGAAGGTGAGGAACTGCTTCACGGTACGCGCCGCCGCGACCGCCTCCGCCGGCCCCGCGAGCCAGCCCACCTTCCAGCCCGTGGCAGAGAACGTCTTGCCGGCCGAGCTGATCGTGATGGTGCGGTCCGCCATCCCCGGCAGCGTCGCCATCGGCACGTGCTCGGCGTCGTCGAAGACGAGGTGCTCGTAGACCTCGTCGGTGACCACCCACGCGTCGTGCTCGCGGGCCAGGGCCGCGACGAGCTCGAGCTCGCCGCGCGTGAAGACCTTGCCCGTGGGGTTGTGCGGGGTGTTGAGGAGCACGAGGCGGGTGCGCGAGCTGAAGGCCGCCCGGAGTGAGGCCTCGTCGACCGCGAAGTCGGGGAAGCGCAGCACGGACGTGCGGCGGGTGGCGCCCGCGAGGGCGATCGTGGCGGCATACGAGTCGTAGTACGGCTCGAAGGTGACGACCTCGTCGCCCGGCTCGCAGAGGGCGAGGACGACCGACGCGATGGCCTCGGTCGCGCCGGCGGTGACGAGGACCTGCGAGGCCGGGTCGAGCGCCAAGCCGTAGAAGCGCTCCTGGTGGGCGGCCACCGCCTCGAGCAGCTCCGGGACGCCGGGGCCAGGCGGGTACTGGTTGCGCCCGGCGTCGATCGCGGCCTTCGCGGCCTCGAGCATCAGGCGGGGACCGTCGGTATCGGGGAAGCCCTGTCCGAGGTTGATGCTCCCCGTCCGCGTGGCCAGCGCAGACATCTCCGCGAAGATCGTGGTGCCGAAGGGGCGCAGGCGGGAGATCAACGGCGAGCTCATGGCCCGAGCGTAGCCACGGGCCGGGGCAGGGACGTGCCGGAGCCCTTCCTCCGCCGAGGACGTATGCCGTGCGGCCGGCTCAGGAGGGTCCCGCGGCTCCCAGCCCGCAGCCGGTCACACGGTAGAGGGTGTAGTCGCCGTCGGTGCGCACGGGCTGGACGCCGCCGACGTGTGCGAGGTCCTGGAGGCCGGACGAGCGTTCCGGCCGGTCGAGCCAGTAGACGTGGTTCGAGTCGATGGCCCACCGGATGTCATGGCGGGCGAGGGCCGCACAGACGTCCGGGCGGTGTGCCATGTCGTTGAAGCCGGTGCCGATGACGACCTCGTCGTCCGTGGTCGGGATCGGGATGGAGCGGTAGAGGGTGTTGGTGCCGAAGAGGGGCCACATCAGGGGCGAGCCGTTCTCGGGGCGACCGACGACGCCCTGTCCGGCGGGGACCAGGGCGGCCAGCCGTCGTAGGGAGTCCTGCGACTCGAGTGAGGCGATGACGCGATCCGGGGCGCTGGGCCGGAAGAAGCTCGTGAGCATCTGGTGGCGTGCGCCGCCGCTCACTCCCAGCGTCAGGACCGGGATCACGAGCACCGCGAGGACTCCGACGACGGCGGGGTGTGACCCGAGGCCGGGCACCTTGCGCAGCAGCTCCCGCGCGGCGGGCGCGGCGGCGGCTACGAGGACGACGCCGGGTACGGCCGCAAGGGAGGCCAGCCGCACCTTGTCGTTGTACCAGTAGCCGGTCACGAGCGAGGTCCACGACATCGTCGAGGACGCGGCCAGGACGAAGAGGACGACGCACGCGGCCCACATCGCGACGACGGGCAGCGCGGCCCGAGCGCGCAGGCAGATCCACCCGATGCCGACGGCGATGAGCAACAGCAGTCCCCACAGGACGTCGGGCAGCTGGAGCCTGCCGCCGACGACCTCGACCAGTGCCGTCCACACCGGCACGCGGTCCTTCCACTCGTAGGACTGGGTCGAGGCCAGCTGGGCCGACACGACCGGCGCGGCCACCAGCCCGACGGCCGCGACGACGGCGACCAGAGCCAGGTCCCGGGCCACCACCGACCACGAGACGTGGTTGAGCTGGCCCGCCCGCAGCCGGGCGGTGACGAACCAGACGAGCGCGAAGAGCACGAGCGCGACGAGGGCGTTGGGTTGGATGAGCGCGAGCCCCGGCATCGCGGCGACGAAACCCAGCCACTGGCCGACGCGGCGGGAGCGGGCGGCCTGGAGCATCAGGGCCAGGGCGCCCGGAGTGAGCGCCGTCGCCATGAGGTTGGGCCAGAGCACCCCCCACCCGAGGAGCATGCTCGGGAAGGCGATGAACGCCGCGGAGGCGAACCCTGCGGCATACGCGACGAGGCGGGACGTGCCGAGCGCATGGCGCACCAGCGCGACGCACCCGATGGGCCACACGAGGGCGGCGAGCACGATGGTTGCGACGTTGGTGCCCGGTAGCACGCCGGCCACGCCGGGCAGCAGGCTCGTCGCAACCCACGAGTGGAAGCCGTTGGGGTAGAAGGACGGGTTCGCGATCGAGAAGTTGCCGGTCTCGAGGAAGGTCTTGATCCGGCTGAGGTGGTAGACGGCGTCGGGGGAGTCGACCAGCTCGTCGGGGCGGCCGATCGCGGGAAGGATCGTCCCGAGGGCCAGGACGGCGCCGATGGCGATGGCCACGACGGCGTCCGGCCGGGGACGACCGAAGAGGCGGCGAGCCCCGCCCAGGTGGGGGTCGTGCCGGCCGAACACCCGCATCCCGGCCCACGTCGCGCCCGCGGCCACGGCCGTGACGACGGCCAGCGGAAGCAGTCCCCACCTCACGCCGGCCCGCTGCGCGAGCGTGGCGAAGACGGCGATGAGGCCGGTCGAGACGGCCGGGGAGACGGCCAGCGCCTCGAGCCCTCGCGCACCCAGGGCGCGCACCACCAGCCACCCGGGAAGGAAGAGCACGACGGTGAGGACGACGAAGGCCGGGATGGTCTCCAACCAGTGCGCCATGCGGGCCATTGTGACGGGTCGCCGCGATTTCCCCGCAACCCGGGTCAGGACGTACGATGGTCGGCGGTCCCGTGTGCTCGTCACGCGGACCGTAATTCGCGCGTCTTCTGCCGGTCCGCCGGACCGGGTCGCACCACGGCAGTCCCCACTCCTTGCAGGGCGGGGCGGGGTGCGTCAGGCGCCAGGAGTGAGGTCGTACGCCGACCGTCGGGTCACTGTTCCACGTACCCGGCGAGCGACGACGCCCACGCACAACTGACAACAAACGACACAAGGGAGAACACGGCAATGGCCGTCGTCACCATGCGCCAGCTCCTCGAGAGCGGCGTCCACTTCGGGCACCAGACCCGTCGCTGGAACCCCAAGATGAAGCGCTTCATCATGACCGAGCGCAACGGCATCTACATCATCGACCTGCAGCAGTCGCTGACGTACATCAACAACGCGTACGAGTTCGTCAAGGAGACCGTCGCCCACGGCGGCAGCATCCTCTTCGTCGGCACCAAGAAGCAGGCCCAGGAGCCCATCGCCGAGCAGGCGACGCGCGTCGGCATGCCGTACGTCAACCACCGCTGGCTCGGTGGCATGCTCACCAACTTCCAGACGATCTCCAAGCGCCTCACGCGCCTCAAGGAGCTCGAGGAGCTGAACTTCGACGACGTGGCCGGCTCGGGCTACACGAAGAAGGAGATGCTCATCTTCAAGCGCGAGAAGGACAAGCTCGACAAGACCCTCGGCGGCATCCGCACGATGTCCAAGGTCCCGTCGGCAGTCTGGATCGTCGACACCAAGAAGGAGCACCTCGCCGTCGACGAGGCGCGCAAGCTCGGCCTGCCGGTCATCGCGATCCTCGACACGAACTGCGACCCCGACGAGGTCGACTACAAGATCCCCGGCAACGACGACGCGATCCGCTCCGTCACGCTGCTGACCCGGGTCATCGCCGACGCCGTGGCCGAGGGCCTGGTCCAGCGCTCGTCCGGCAAGTCCGGCGCCGACGCGCAGGCCGAGGAGCCCCTCGCCGAGTGGGAGCGCGAGCTCTACGCGGACGCGGCGGCCACCTCCGAGGCCCCGGCCGCTGAGGGCGCCCCGGCCGCTGAGGGCGCCCCGGCCGCCGAGGCGACAGAGGCTCCGGCTGCCGCCGAGGCCCCCGCTGGCGACGAGGCGACCGAGTCCACCGAGTCCACCGAGGCCACCGAGGCTCCCGCTGAGGGGTCCGTCGAGGCGACGGCCGGTGCCGAGCAGGCCTGACGGCTTCCTCGCCCGATCCCGCTGACACACGAGTCAATCTCCACTGACGAAAAGAGCGATACAGAGCATGGCGAACTACACCGCCGCTGACATCAAGGCGCTGCGCGAGCAGACCGGCGCCGGCATGATGGACGTCAAGAAGGCGCTCGACGAGTCCGACGGCGACCGCGCCAAGGCCGTCGAGATCCTTCGGGTCAAGGGCCTCAAGGGCGTCACGAAGCGCGAGGGCCGCTCGGCCTCCAACGGCCTCGTCGCCGCCCAGGCCGGCGACGGCGTCGGCACCCTCGTCGAGGTCAACTGCGAGACGGACTTCGTCGCCAAGGGTGAGAAGTTCATCGCCCTGGCCGACCAGGTGCTCGCGCAGGCCGCGACGTCCGGCGCGACGAGCGCCGACGAGCTGCTCAAGAGCACGCTCGAGGACGGCAAGACGGTCCAGGAGCTGCTCGACGGGGCCAACGCGACGATCGGCGAGAAGATCGAGATCCGCCGCGTGGCCCGCCTCGAGGGCGAGAAGGTCGTGTCCTACCTGCACAAGACGAGCCCCGACCTGCCTGCGCAGATCGGTGTCCTCGTCGCCCTGCAGGGCGGCGACGACACGGTTGGCCGCGACGTCGCGATGCACATCGCCGCGTTCAGCCCCACGGTGCTGTCGCGCGAGGAGGTCCCGGCCGAGACGGTCGAGAACGAGCGTCGCGTCGCCGAGGCCACGGCCAAGGAGGAGGGCAAGCCCGAGGCTGCCCTGCCCCGCATCATCGAGGGTCGCGTCAACGGCTTCTTCAAGGAGAACGTCCTGCTCGAGCAGGCCTTCGCCAAGGACGCCAAGAAGACCGTCGGCAAGGTGCTCGAGGAGGGCGGCGCCACGGCGACGTCCTTCGCGCGCTTCCGCGTCGGCCAGTGAGGTCCTGACCCCGCTGCACCACTCGTAGCGCACGACCCGCGCATCACGACGACGTATGCCGGTCGCCCCCGTCGGGGCGGCCGGCATCGTCGCGTCCGGGCCGACTTTCGGTCGGCCAGCCCCGCACGAGGAGCCCGCATGAGCACGCCAAGCCCCACGCCGACGCCCACGCCGGCCACCGCGTCCGACGACGCGCGCGGCGCCGTAGAGGTAGACGGACCCCTGACCGTCTCGATCACCCGGCGGGTCGCCCCCGAGGACGAGCTGCTCATGCAGGCGTGGGTCCACGCCGGCACGTCGATGGCGGAGCGCTTCGAGGGCTTCCTCGGCGCCGGCTGGATGCGTTCGGGCGCGGAGGACTGGCACATGCTCTACCGCTTCGACTCGCGGGGGCACCTCGACGCCTGGGAGTGCTCGCCCGAGCGGCTGCGGTGGCTGCGGTCGGCGGCGGACCTCGTCGAGCACCGCCGCACGGAGTACCGCACCGGCATCGAGGGCTGGTTCGACGAGCCCACGTCGTCGTCGGTGAGCGAGCCGGTCGCCTCCGCGCCGCCGCGCTGGAAGCAGGCGAGCATCATCTGGGTCGCCTTCTTCCCCACGAGCCTGGCGTTGACCTACCTCCTGTCGCCCGTCAGCGCGGACTGGCCCGTGGTCCTGCGGGTCCTCGTCTCGACCCTCGTCGCGACGCCGTGGATGACCTACGTCTTCCTGCCGTTCGTGACCCGACTCCTCGGCCGGTGGCTCAGGGCCGGCTGAGCTGGGCTGTACGTGCTGGTGCGGCCGTTGCGGCCTTCACACGATCTCCACACGTCGCACCCTCGCCGCTCCCGGGGCCGCTCCTAGGCTCAGGGACATGAACCAGGGGTATGCCGCACCGTCGTCGAGCGCCACCGCTCCGACGCTGCTCGTCGTCGAAGACGACCCGACGATCAACCAAGCAGTCACCGACCGCCTTGTGGCAGAAGGCTTTCGGGTCTTCCAAGCCTACGACGGGCCGAGTGCCGTGGCGGCGCACAGCGAGCACGCGCCGGACCTCGTGGTCCTCGACCTCATGCTGCCAGGCTTCGACGGGCTCGAGGTCTGCCGGCGCATCCAGGGCGATCGGCCGGTGCCGGTGCTCATGCTCACCGCTCGAGCCGACGAGACCGACGTGCTCGTCGGTCTCGGGGTCGGCGCTGACGACTACGTGACCAAGCCCTTCCGGATGCGCGAGGTCGTCGCCCGGATCCGTGCCCTCCTGCGCCGCGTGGAGCGCGCTCGGGCGCTCGCCGCGGAGCACCCGCCCGTGCTGAAGTTCGGCGACCTCTCGGTCGACCGTGGGTCACGGCGGGTCACGGCGAGGGGGAGCGAGGTCCACCTGACCCCGCTGGAGTTCGACCTGCTGCTCGCCCTCGCCACCGAGGCGGGGGCCGTACGTGGGCGGGACGAGCTGATGCGCGAGGTGTGGGGCTGGGCCGACGCCGGCGGCACCCGCACGCTCGACAGCCACGTGAAGTCGTTGCGAGCCAAGGTCGGGCCTACCCGCGTGCGGACCGTCCACGGCGTCGGCTACGCCCTCGAGACCGGCGCGGTCGACCACGAGCGCGACGAGTCGTGAACGCGGACCGGCCGCTCGACGGCATCCGGTCGGTCAAGGCCAAGCTCGGTCTGCTCGTCGCGGCGAGCATCGTCGCCGCGTCACTCGTGTCCGTGATCGGCGACCGGGCCGGGGTGCCCGGCTGGCTCACGCTCCCGGTCACCATCGCCGCCGCCCTGGGAGTCACCCAGTGGCTGGCCCGCGGCATGACCTCACCGCTGCGCGAGATGACCGCTGCGGCCTCCCGGATGGCGACCGGCGACTACTCCCGGCGCGTTACCGCGACCTCCTCCGACGAGGTCGGAGTGCTCGCCGACGCCTTCAACACCATGGCCGCCGACCTCGCCGGGGCCGACCAGCAGCGGCGCCAGCTCGTGGCGACCGTCTCGCACGAGCTGCGCACCCCGCTCGCCGCCCAGCAGGCACTGCTCGAGAACCTGGTGGACGGAGTGGTGCGTCCCGACGACGCCGTGCTGCGCACCGCGCTGGCCCAGGCCGAGCGCCTGGGCACGCTCGTCGGTGACCTGCTCGACCTCAGCCGCGTCGACGGCGGCCGCACGCCGCTCGCGCTCGCGACCGTCGACGTCCGTCGGCTCGTCGCGGACGCCGTGGCGGAGGCCGGCGTCTCGCGGCGCGGCACCGTGCACGTCGTCGACGTGCCGCCGGAACTGCACGTCACCGCGGACGCGGCGCGACTGGCCCAGATCCTCGCCAACCTGCTCGACAACGCGGACCGGCACAGCCCACCCGGGGGGCGTGTCACCGTCAGCGCGGGCGCCGAGGGCTCTGACCGGTGGTGGCTCATGGTGGCCGACGAGGGCCCCGGCATCCCCGCCGACCAGGTCCACCGGGTCTTCGACCGGTTCGGCTCGGGCGACGACGCCGGCGGTGGCACCGGCATCGGGCTCGCCATCGCGAGCTGGGTCTGCGAGCTGCACGGCGGCTCCATCGCCGCAGTGGCGCCGCCGCCGGGGGAGCGGGGCGCCCGGCTGCGGGCCGTGCTCCCGCGGTCCCCCCACCCGACGAACATTCCGGACGCCGGCGCCCTCGCGGCCCCGGACGCCGAGACCCACTTCAAAACCAGCACCGACTCCCACACCAGCACCGAGACCACCACCGACACCACCACCGACACCACCACCGACACCACCACCGATACCGAGACCCACATCGAGGGAGCCCCCGTGCCCACACCAGCCGCGGCAGTAGCAGGCCCCGAGCCCACCACCGCCTCTGTGAGCGCCGGCGCAGGGCCGCAGCGGGCGGCATACGCCGGCGTGCCGGTCGGTGCGCCCAAGCCTGTCATCGACTCGCTCTTCGGCGACCTGTGGCCGGAGGCCGGACTCGCGCCGCAGGTCCGCCTGCTGCTCCTGTGCCTCGGGGTCGGCGTCGTGTCCGCCGTCGTGCTTCCCTACCGCGGCATCGGCCTCGCGCTCTTCGGCGTGCTCCTCGCAGGTGGTGTGGTGCTCTGGCGCACCACGAGGTACCGGTCGACCCCGTGGGCGCTCCTCAGCAGCGTGCTGTGCGTCGGCCTCGCCTCGCTGTCTGTGCTCAGGGCGGCGGAGTGGCTGACGGTCCTCGCCGTGCTCCTCGGCATCGTCGTGCTGACCACCGCGCTCACCGACGCCAGGCGGCTGGTGCCGATGCTCGCCGGGGTCGTGTCCTGGCCCCTCGCGGCCGTGCGAGGGCTGCCCCTGCTCGGTCGCACCGTCGCCGTGACGAGCCGGATCAGCGTGCTCTGGCCGGTCGTGCGCACCGCGGCGGTCTCGGTCGTGGCGCTCGTCGTCTTCGGCGGGCTCTTCGCGTCCGGTGACGCCGTCTTCGGCTCGTGGACCCAGTCCCTGGTGCCCCACTTCGGCTGGGAGGGCCTGACCCTCCGGACCTTCGTCGGCTTCGTGATGGGAGGAGCGCTGCTCGCGGCCACCTACGTGGCGCTCAACCCCCCGCAAGTCGAACGCGTCACGCTCTCCGAGGGCCGTCCGCTGGCCCGCCTGTGGGAGTGGGTGGTCCCCGTCGGTCTCGTGGTCGCCCTCTTCCTGGCGTTCGTCGTGGCACAGGCCGCGGCCCTGTTCGGTGGCCACGACTACGTCCAGCGCACCACCCGGCTGACGTATGCGGAGTACGTCCACCAGGGCTTCGGCCAGCTCACGACCGCCACCGTGCTCACCCTCGCCACTGTCGCGCTGGCAGTGCGCAAGGCGCCCCGGTCGACGGCTCGCGAACGCCTCGTCCTGCGCGCGACGCTCGGCTGCCTCTGCACGTTGACCCTCGTCGTCGTCGGGTCGGCCCTGCACCGGATGGATCTCTACCAGCAGGCCTACGGCTTCACCGTGCTCCGGGTCCTCGTCGACGCGTTCGAGCTGTGGCTCGGCCTGCTCGTCGTGCTGGTGCTCGTTGCCGGAGTCCGGCTCTCGGGGTGGTGGCTGCCGCGGGCGGCGCTCGTGTCAGCCGCCGCCATCGTGCTCGTGGGTGGCCTCGCCGACCCCGAGGCCTGGGTCGCCCAGCGCAACCTCGACCGCTATGCCGCGACCGGCTCCCTCGACGCGGCCTACCTGCGGTCGTTGGGCCCCGACGCCACCCCGACGATCGTCGCGCGACTGCGCCGGGACGTCTCGGCCTGCATCGTGCTTCCGTCGGTGATCGCGGCGCGCGCTGATCGTGAGGACGCCCTGTCGTGGAATCTCGGCCGGGCCCGTGAGGCGTCCCTGGACGTCGCGCCACTGGAGCAGGCAGAGGCAGCGCGGTGCCCCGACCTGCTGGCGCGCGGGCACACCCCCTGAGGCAGGATGGCCGGGTGCGTCGTGACATCGCCGAGCTGTTCGAGCTCGACCCGGCCCTGACCCACCTCAACCACGGCGCCTTCGGGGCCGTGCCGCGGGCGGTCTGCGAGGCCCAGGACCGGGCTCGGACCCGCATCGAGGGCGCGCCGATGCGCGCCTTCCGAGACGAGCTGCCCGCCGCCCTGGCGCACGCTCGGGAGCAGGCGGCGGCCTTCCTCGGCGTGCCCGCCGACTCGACGGCCCTGCTCCGGAACGTCACCGAGGCGGTCGGCGTCGTACTCCAGGGCCTGGACGTCGGGTCGGGCGACGACGTCGTCGTCAGCAGCCACGGCTACCTCACCGCCGGCTGGTCCGCCGAGGCCCGGGGTGCCACCCTGCGCACCGCCCGGTTCGCCGTCGACAGCGACCCGGAGGAGGTGGTCGCGGCGTTCACCGCAGCCGTGACCGACCGCACGCGCCTGGTCGTCATCGACCACATCACCTCACCGACCGCGCTCGTGCTGCCCGTGGCGCGGGTGGCTGCCGCCGTCGCGCCCGTCCCGGTGCTCGTCGACGCGGCCCACGTGCCCGGTGCGCTCCCGGGGGTCGACATCGAGGCGCTCGCGGTCGCGTTCTGGGCGGGCAACCTGCACAAGTGGGCCTACACCCCGCGAGCCGCCGCGACGCTGTGGGTCGCGCCCGAGCACCGGGAGGCGATGCGCCCCCTCGTCACCTCGTGGAGCCACGGGCTGCCCTACCCCGAGCGCTTCGACCTGCAGGGCACGGTCGACCACTCCGCGTGGGTGACCGTGCCCGACGGGCTCGCCGCGTGGGCGGCCCTCGGCGGGTGGAGCCAGGTCCAGCGCAACGCAGACCTGCTCGTGTCCGGCGCCGAGCTCGTGCGGGCGGCACTGGGCACCGAGAGCCCGCACGGCGGCATACCCTCCGCTCCCTGCCTGCGGCTTGTCAGCCTGCCGGACGGCGTCGCGACGACGACCGAGGACGCCGAGGCCCTCTGGCAGCGCCTCCATGCCGCGGGCTTCGTCGTCCCGCCGGTGTCGTTCGACGGCCGCGGCTACCTCCGGCTGGCCGCAGCCCCGTACAACGACGAGGACGACTACGCGCGGCTCGCTGCAGCGCTCCCGGACGTCATCGCAGCCTGAAGCCCGCGGCGACCACTCGATGCGGTCGATGGCCGTGGGATGTGGAAAGATCGACCGACCGCCGGCACGCTGCCCACGAGGAGGCCCTGCGCCATGACCGACGCCCCGACGACCCCCTTCCATCGGGTCCTTCTCAAGCTCTCCGGTGAGGTGTTCGGGGGCGGCCGCATCGGCCTCGACCCGGCCGTGGTCTCCGGCATCGCCAAGCAGATCGCCGACGCCGTGCGCGGTGGCGTCGAGGTCGCCGTCGTCATCGGCGGCGGCAACTTCTTCCGCGGCGCGGAGCTCCAGCAGCGCGGCATGGACCGCACGCGAGCCGACTACATGGGCATGCTCGGCACCGTGATGAACTGCCTCGCCCTGCAGGACTTCCTCGAGAAGGAGGGCATCGAGACGCGCGTCCAGTCCGCGATCGCGATGCAGCAGGTCGCCGAGCCCTACATCCCTCGCCGCGCCATCCGCCACCTCGAGAAGAAGCGCGTCGTGATCTTCGGCGCCGGCGCCGGTATGCCGTTCTTCTCCACCGACACCGTCAGCGCCCAGCGCGCCCTCGAGATCAAGTGCGACGCCGTGCTCATCGCCAAGAACGGCGTCGACGGCGTCTACGACTCCGACCCGCGCACGAACCCCGACGCGAAGAAGCTCGACACCATCACCTTCAACGACGCGATCGTCGAGGGCCTGCGCGTGGTCGACGCGGCCGCCTTCAGCCTCTGCATGGAGAACAAGCTCCCCATGGTCGTCTTCGGCATGGAAGGCCCGGGAAACATCACGCGGGCCCTGCTCGGTGAGAGGATCGGCACGCTCGTCACCAACGCCTGAGCACGCCAGGCGTCCGGCCGCGCCCGGGCCGAGCCCCAGAAGCACCAGCAGCAGACGAACCAGCCCACGAACGAGGGACGAGGAAGCCAGAGAGCCATGATCGAAGAGACGATGTTCGAGGCCGAGGAGAAGATGGACAAGGCCGTCGAGGTCCTCAAGGAGGACTTCGCGGGCATCCGTACCGGTCGCGCCAACCCGGGACTGTTCAACAAGCTGACGGTCGAGTACTACGGCGCCCCCACCCCCCTGCAGCAGCTCGCGTCCTTCCAGAACCCCGAGCCGCGCACCATCCTGGTCATCCCCTTCGACAAGTCGGCGATGCAGGCCATCGAGCGTTCCATCCGTGACTCGGACCTCGGGGTCAACCCGAGCAGCGACGGCAACCAGATCCGGTGCGTCATGCCCGAGCTGACCGAGGAGCGCCGCCGCGAGTACATCAAGCTGGCGCACCACAAGGCCGAGGAGGCGCGCGTCTCGGTGCGCAACATCCGGCGCAAGGCCAAGACCGACCTCGACAAGCTCGTCAAGGACGGCGAGGTCGGCGAGGACGACGGCTCGCGCGCCGAGAAGGAGCTCGACGGCCTGACGAAGAAGCACACCGACCTCGTCGACGGGCTCGTCAAGGCCAAGGAGACCGAGCTGCTCGAGGTCTGACCTCGTTGCTCGACCGATGATGACGACTGACTCCCCGTCGGACCCCGTGGAGCCCGGACCCTCCATCGAGGCCGCCGACGACGGGCACGGGCCGCTGGAGCCCGTGCCCTACGACCCGACGCTCGACGAGTTCGCCGGCCTCCCCCCGGAGGAGGTGCTCGAGAAGAAGCAGAGCCGTGCGGGCCGCAACCTGCCGGCCGCGATCGGGGTCGGGCTCGGCCTGGGCGTCGTCATCGTGGCCAGCCTGCTCATCTGGAAGGTGGTCTTCCTTCCCGTCGTGGCGGTCGCCGTGGGCATCGGCATCTGGGAGCTCCGGGCGGCCCTGCGCCACGCAGAGGTGCAGGCCCCGCTCGTGCCCCCGCTCGCCGGCATGGTGGGGATGCTCTGGGCCGCCTACGTCCACGGCCCGGCCGGGCTCGTCGTCGCGTGGTCACTCACCTGTCTCGCCGTCGTGCTCTGGCGCGGCACCGGACGACTCGGGGGCGCGGGGAGAGACGTGCTCGGTGGCGTCTTCGTCTCGACCTACCCGACCTTCCTCGTCGGTTTCGCCGCGCTGCTGCTTGCCCCAGAGGACGGGGTGGGCCGGATGTTCGTCTTCCTCATCACGACGGTCTGTAGCGACGTCGGTGGCTACGCCGCGGGCGTCCTCTTCGGCAGGCACCCCATGGCGCCGAGCATCAGTCCCAAGAAGTCCTGGGAGGGCTTCGCCGGCTCCGTGGTGCTCTGCGTCCTCGGCGGCTCGATCACGGTGCACCTGCTGCTCGACCACTCGTGGGTCATCGGCATCGCGCTCGGGGTCGGAGTGGCCGTGGCCGCCACCGTGGGCGACCTGATGGAGTCGCTCATCAAGCGCGACCTCGGGATCAAGGACATGTCCAACGTCCTCCCCGGCCACGGCGGCATCATGGACCGTCTCGACTCGCTGGTCGTCGTCGCGCCGATCGTGTGGGCAGTGCTCACCCTGCTCGCCGCCAAGCCGGTCTGACGGTGTCCGGGCTGAACCCGTGAACGACCCGGTGCCCGGCCCGGCGAGCAGCCCTGTCGGGCCGCCGTTCGGCCAGACCGGCCGGGTCGCGATCGTCACGGGCGCCGGCAGCCCCACCGGAATCGGGCTGGCCACCGCACGGCTGCTCGGCCGGCTCGGGGCCGCCGTGGTGCTCGCCGCCACGACCGACCGCGTCCACGACCGCGTGGCCGAGCTGCGCCAGGAGGGCATCACGGCGTCGGCCCACGTGGGCGACCTGACGGACGAGGCCGTGGCCGAGGCGCTCGTCGACGCCTGCCTGAGCGAGCACGGACGGGTCGACGTCGTGGTCAACAACGCGGGCATGACGAGCGGCGCCGACCCCGACACCCACGGCGGCGACCTGGCCGCCACCGACCCGGAGCGCTGGCGCCGCGCGCTGGCCCGCAACCTCGACACCGCCTACCTCGTGAGCCGGGCCGCCCTGCCACACCTGCGCATGTCCGGAGCGGGGCGGCTGGTCATCGTCAGCAGCGTCACCGGGGCGGCGATGGCGATGCGCGCCGAGGTCGCCTATGCCACCGCCAAGGCGGCACTCGTCGGGCTCACCCGGGCCATCGCCGTCGACGAGGGTGCCCACGGCACCACCGTCAACGCCGTCGCGCCGGGCTGGGTGGCCACCGCCTCCCAGACCGACGACGAGGCGCGGGAAGGGCGGGCGACGCCACTCGGTCGCTCCGGCAGCCCCGAGGAGGTGGCCGCCGCCATCGCCTTTTTCGCCAGCAGGGAGTCGTCCTACGTCACCGGCCAGGTGCTCGTCGTCGACGGGGGCAACGGCGTGGCCGAGCAACGGTCGCCCCAGCGCGACTGAGACGCGGGCGTCCGCTGCGGGAGGGCGGCATACGCCCCTGACCGGGGCCGCTGGGGCAGACCCGTTTTGACTCCACCTGAGACAATGGTGGAGATGACTGAGACCCCTGCCCCCGCCTCTGAGCCGGCGCCCGACTCGACGCCGGTCGCGCTGCCCGAACCGACCACCGCCCGTCCGCAGCCCGGCCAGCTGACCTTCCAGGCACCCCGCCGGGGCAAGCCGCCGCGGCACCTCGCCGACCTCGCGCCGGCCGAGCGCAAGGAGGCCGTCGAGTCGCTGGGGCACAAGGGGTTCCGCGCCAAGCAGCTCTCGACGCACTACTTCGAGCGGCTCGAGGACGACCCGGAGCAGATGACCGACCTGCCCAAGGCCGTGCGCTCCCAGCTCGTCGCCGACCTGCTCCCGACCCTGCTCACGCCGGTCGTGCAGCGGGTCGCCGACGACGGCCAGACGATGAAGTATGCGTGGCGCCTGCACGACGGCGCCATCGTCGAGTCCGTCCTCATGCGCTACCCCAACCGCGTCACGATCTGCATCTCGAGCCAGGCCGGGTGCGGGATGAACTGCCCGTTCTGCGCCACGGGCCAGGCGGGCCTGACCCGCAACATGTCGGCGGGAGAGATCGTCGAGCAGGTCGTCTGGGCAGCGCGGGCGCTGCGCCGCGGCGAGCTCGCCGGTGGGGGAGACGACGACCGGGAGGCGCCGCTGCGCGTCAGCAACGTCGTCTTCATGGGCATGGGGGAGGCCCTCGCCAACTACAAGGCGTCGATCGGGGCCATCCGCCGCCTCACGGACCCTGCTCCCGACGGCCTCGGGATCTCCGCCCGCGGCGTGACGATGTCGACGGTCGGGCTCGTGCCCGGCATCGACAAGCTCACCGCGGAGGGCATCCCGGTGACCCTGGCGCTGTCGTTGCACGCCCCCGACGACGAGCTGCGCAACGAGCTCGTGCCGATCAACACCCGCTGGTCGGTGGACGAAGCCCTCGACGCCGCGTACCGCTACTACGAGGCGACGGGCCGCCGGGTCTCGATCGAGTACGCCCTGATCCGCGACATCAACGACCAGGGCTGGCGGGCCGACCTGCTCGGCGAGAAGCTGGCCGCCCGCGGCAAAGGATGGGTGCACGTCAACCCGATCCCGCTCAACCCGACGCCCGGCTCGAAGTGGACGGCCTCACGCCCCGGCGTCGAGCAGAACTTCGTCGAGCGGCTGCGTGCCCACGGCATCCCGACGACGATCCGCGACACCCGCGGTCAGGACATCGACGGAGCGTGCGGCCAACTCGCCGCCTCGACCGCCTGAGCCGCGTACGCTGCAGGTGTCGGCCCCGGGCGCGGTGACGCCTCACCGGGCAGTCCGCGGGGCGGTCCTGCAGGAGGTACGCCCATGGTCCAGCTCCGTCTCGGCGTCATGGGTCGGTCGCTCAAGGAGAACGAGCACCGGCTGCCGTTGCACCCCCGACACTTCGACCGCATCCCGGCCGAGCTGGGCGAGGGCATCCTCGTGGAGCACGGCTACGGCGAGCGGTTCGGGGTGTCCGACGACCAGCTCGACCGCTTCGTGGGTGGCTTCCGCACCCGGGAGGAGCTGGTGCGCGAGTGCGAGGTCATCCTCGCGCCGAAGCCGCTGCTGGACGACATCGCCGCGCTGCGGACCGGGCAGGTGCTGTGGGGATGGCCGCACTGCGTCCAGGACGCGGAGCTCACCCAGGTCGCCATCGACCACCAGCTGACCCTGATTGCCTTCGAGGCCATGAACTACTGGAAGCCGGACGGGTCGTTCAACCTGCACGTCTTCCACCGCAACAACGAGCTCGCCGGCTACTGCTCAGTGCTGCACGCCCTGCAGCTCGCGGGCATCACCGGTCACTACGGTCCCCACCGACGTGCCGTCGTCATCGGCTTCGGTGCCACCGCGCGTGGCGCCGTGACGGCCCTGAACTCCTTGGGAGTCGGCGAGGTCGACGTGCTCACGCACCGGTACCGGGCCGCGGTCGCCGCGCCTATCCACACCGCCCGCATCGTGCACTTCGACACGCAGGACGCCGACGACTCGACGCCGCGGGTCAGCCACGCGGTGACCGAGCACGGGCCGGTGGTCCTCGGCGAGTTCCTCACCGAGCACGACATCGTCGTCAACTGCGTGCTGCAGGACACTGACGCGCCCCTGACCTTCATGACCGAGGACGACCTCAAGCGGATGGCGCCGGGCAGCCTCATCATCGACGTGTCGTGCGACCTGGGCATGGGTTTCAGTTGGGCGAGGCCGACGACGTTCGTCGAGCCCACGTTCACGGTGGGTGACCACGTGCTCTACTACGCCGTCGACCACAGCCCCTCCTACCTCTGGGACGCCGCGACCTGGGAGATCAGCGAGGCCCTGCTGCCCTTCCTGCCGACGGTCATGGGCGGACCTGTGGCCTGGGACGCGGACCGCACGATCCGGCGGTCCATCGAGATCCGCAACGGGGTGGTGCAGAACCCCGCCATCCTGTCCTTCCAAGGACGTTCGTCGAACCACCCGCACCTGCCGCTCGCCACCTGACCGAGCGCGTATGCCGTCGCGCAGGCTCAGGCCGGCTCGGCGCGGTAGGTGCGGCGGTAGGCGAGGGGCGAGAGCCCGACAGCGGCTGAGAGGTGCTGGCGCAGCGACGCGCTGCTGCCGAAACCCGCTGCGGCGGCGACCCGGTCGACGGGCAGGTCGGTGGTCTCCAGCAGCTGTCGAGCCCGCTCGACCCTGACGTGCACGAGCCAGGTGCCGGCCGTCTCGCCGGTCTCCTCCCGGAAGCGTCGGGTGAAGGTGCGCACGCTCATCCCGGCGTGACGGGCCATGTCGGTCAGGGTCATCGGCTGGTCGAGGCACTCGAGCACCCACGCGCGCGTGGTGCCGGTCCCTGCCTGGGGCTCGTCGGGGACCGGCCGTTCGATGAACTGGGCCTGGCCACCCGGTCGCCACGGGGCCACGACGGCGCCGCGCGCCACCCGGTTGGCCGCCTCGGTGCCGAGGTCGGTGCGCAGCACGTGGAGCAGCAGGTCGATGCCCGCCGCGTTGCCGGCCGAGGTGAGGACGTCGCCGTGGTCGACGTAGAGCACGGCGGGGTCGAGGGCGACGGCGGGGAAGTGGCGGCGGAAGAGGTCCTCGTACACCCAGTGAGTGGTCGCCTCGCGTCCGTCGAGCATGCCGAGCCCGGCCAGCACGAAGGCCCCCGTGCAGATCGAGACCCATCGGGCGTCCGGTCGCGCAGTGCCTGCCAGCTGGACCAGCTCGGCTGGCAGCGTTCCCAGCCGGACGATGTCGGTGTTCGTGATGCCCGGGACCACGATTGTGTCAGCCTGCGCGACAACGGAGTTCGGGTGCGTCGGCAGCGCGGCGTAGCCGGCTGACGTCAGCACCGGCCCGTCGTCGAGGGTGCACATCGACACCTCATAGGGAGCGGGTTCCCCGGTCAACCGGCCCGGCCACCCCGGGTCGAGGGCGCTCGAGCAGAAGAAGCGGTGCGGCAGTCCGAGCTCGAAGGCGACCACGCCGTCGAGGGCGAGGACGGCGACCCGGTGCGGAGGCCTGGGTGCGGGCGGCATGGCCAGATTCTTGCACATCACGTCCTTCTGGCCACTCGTTCGCGCGGCGACCACCCGCCACGCTGGTCCGCATGAGCCTGACCGACCGCCGCAACGACCTACCGGACGACGCACCGCCGACCCGACGCGTGACGGCCCTTCGACGGGTGCACCCGGCGTGGTGGGTCGCCGTCGTCACGTTCCTGACGATCATCGGCGCCGCCGGCTTCCGATCGACGCCCGGCGTCCTCATGACGCCGCTCCACGAGGAGTTCGGCTGGCCCATGGGCGTCATCGGAGGAGCGGTGTCGGTCAACCTCGTCCTGTTCGGGCTGGCCGCACCCTTCTCGGCCGCCCTCATGGAGCGCCTGGGCATCCAGCGGGTCATCGCCTTCGCCCTGCTGCTCGTCAGCATCGGCTCCCTCCTGCCGGTCTGGATGACGGCGTCGTGGCAGCTCGTGCTCTGCTGGGGTGTGGTCGTGGGGCTCGGCACGGGCGCAATGGCGATGAGCCTCGTCGCGACCGTGACGGGCCGCTGGTTCGTCGAGCGCCGCGGCCTCGTCACCGGCGTGCTGACGGCAGCCGGTGCGACCGGCCAGCTGGTCTTCCTGCCCGTGCTCGCCTGGCTGGCTGACAACCACGGCTGGCGCACGGCTGCGATCGCCACCTCCGCCGCAGCCCTCGCGGTCGTGCCGCTCGTGGTCTGGAAGCTGCACGACCACCCGAGCGTCCTCGGCACCACGGCATACGGGGCGCCGGCGGGCACGCTCGTCGGACGCCCGCCCCGACCCACCGGCCACCCGGCGCACCTGGCCCTGACGACGCTTCGCGCCGCGGCGCGCACCAAGGTCTTCTGGCTCCTGGCCGGCAGCTTCGCGGTGTGCGGTGCGTCCACGAACGGACTCGTCGGCACCCACTTCATCCCCGCCGCCCACGACCACGGCATGCCGACGACGACGGCGGCGGGCCTGCTCGCGCTCGTGGGCATCTTCGACATCGTCGGGACCGTATTCTCGGGCTGGCTCACCGACCGGGTCGACCCGCGGATCCTGCTCGCGGCGTACTACACCCTGCGCGGCGGCTCACTCTTCCTGCTGCCCGCTCTCTTCAGCGACTCGATGCACGTCAACATGCTGGCATTCGTCCTCTTCTACGGCCTCGACTGGGTGGCGACGGTGCCCCCGACCCTGGCCCTGTGCCGCAGCGCCTACGGCGAGCGGGCCCCGATCGTCTTCGGGTGGGTCTTCGCCTCGCACCAGCTCGGCGCGGCAGCCGCGGCTCTCGGTGCCGGCCTCGTACGCGACCAGCTCGGCACCTACGACCTCGCGTGGTACGTCGCCGGCGCGCTCTGCCTCGTCGCCGCCGCCATGTGCGTGGCGATCTCGACCGCTCGGCTGTCAGATGCGTCACCTCGGCGCACGGACTCTGGCGCGATGGCCCCACCGGCGGCACAGTGAGCCCATGAGCGAGGGCGCTGCTGCGGCATACCAGAGCACCTACGACGCCAGCCTGCGCGACCGGGAGGGCTTCTGGCGCGACGCTGCCGAGGGGATCGACTGGGTGACCCCGCCGACGCGGATCCTCGACGACTCGAGGCCGCCCTTCTATCGGTGGTACCCGGATGCCGAGCTCAACGTCTGCTTCAACGCTGTCGACCGCCACGTGGCGGCCGGCCGCGGGGGGCAGGCCGCGATCCACTACGACTCCCCGGTCACGGGCACGAAGAACACGCTGACGTATGCCGTCCTGCTGGAGCGGGTGCGCGCGGTGGCCGGCGGCCTGCGCGGTCTCGGCGTCGGCAAGGGTGACCGCGTCGTCATCTACCTGCCGATGGTGCCCGAGGCCGTCATCGCGATGCTCGCGTGCGCCCGCATCGGCGCCGTCCACTCCGTCGTCTTCGGCGGTTTCGCGCCCCAGGAGCTGGCCGCCCGCATCGACGACGCAGCGCCGAAGGTCGTGCTCTCCGCCTCGTGCGGCGTCGAGCCGAGCCGCGTCGTGCCGTACAAGCCGTTCCTCGACGAGGCGATCCGGCGCTCGGAGCACCAGCCCGAGCACTGCGTCATCCTGCAGCGCGAGCAGGAGCAGGCCGAGCTCGGCGAGCGCGACATCGACTGGGCCGACTTCGAGGCGGGCGAGGCGGCTGCCCAGGGAGCCGAGTGCGTCACCGTGGCGGCCACCGACCCGCTCTACATCCTCTACACCTCGGGCACCACGGGTAAGCCGAAGGGCATCTACCGCGACAGCGGTGGCTACGCGGTCGCGCTGCGCTGGTCGATGGCCAACATCTACGACGTCGCACCGGGCGAGACGATGTTCACGGCGAGCGACGTCGGCTGGGTCGTCGGCCACTCCTACATCGTCTACGCGCCGCTGCTCACCGGGGCGACGACGGTGCTCTACGAGGGCAAGCCGGTCGGCACCCCGGACGCCGGCGCGTTCTGGCGCGTCATCGCGGAGTACGACGCGGTCTGCCTCTTCACCGCCCCCACGGCCTTCCGCGCCATCAAGAAGGAGGACCCGACCGCGTCCAAGCTGGCCGGGCACGACCTCTCACACTTCCGGGCGCTCTTCCTCGCGGGGGAGCGGCTCGACCCCGACACCTACCAGTGGGCCTCGGTCGCGCTGGGCAAGCCCGTCATCGACAACTGGTGGCAGACCGAGACCGGCTGGCCGATCGCCTCCAATCCCAGGGGGATCGGGCTCCTGCCGATCAAGGCTGGATCGCCCACCGTGGCCGTGCCCGGCTACGACGTCCAGGTGCTCGACGGCATGGGGGAGCCGGTCGAGCCCGAGGTCGAGGGCGCCATCTGCATTCGGCTGCCGATGCCGCCCGGCACGCTCCCGACGCTCTGGGGCGACGACGACCGCTACGTCAGCTCCTACCTGTCGGCCTACCCCGGCTACTACCTCACCGGCGACGGGGGCTACCTCGACGAGGACGGCTACCTGTACGTCATGGGGCGCACCGACGACGTCCTCAACGTCGCGGGGCACCGGCTCTCGACGGGATCCCTCGAGGCGGCACTCGCCGGCCACGAGGCGGTCGCCGAGTGCGCTGTCATCGGGGTCCACGACGACCTCAAGGGACAGGTGCCCTGGGCGCTGGTCGTGCTGAAGTCCGGCATCGACGCCGTGGCCGACGGCGACCGCATCAAGCGGGAGCTCGTCGCCCGCGTCCGGGGTGAGGTCGGCGCCGTGGCCGCCCTGCACCAGGTCGACATCGTGGCCGGCCTCCCCAAGACCCGTTCGGGCAAGATCTTGCGCAAGACGATGCGGGAGATGGCCGACGGCAGGACGCCGACCGTGCCGGCGACGATCGAGGACCCTGCGGTCCTCGAGGCCCTCTCCCCGGTCCTCCGCACCCCCGCGGTCTGACTACCCCGTTCGGTCAGGGGGGTGGGGGCGGCAGGAGGGCGGGGACATCGTCGACGGAGTCGACCAGGTGGAGGGCCTCCGACATCGCCCGGCCGCGCGCGAGAGCGGTGAGGGCCGGCCAGATCGGGACCTGCTCGGTCCAGTGGTCTCGGCCGACGAGCACCAGCGGTGGCAGCGGCTCGTCGTCGGGGGCGTAGTAGAGCGGGGTCACCGCCTGGAAGATCTCCTGCACCGTCCCGGCCGCCCCGTCGAGCACGACGATCCCGGCGTTCGACCGGGCCAGCAGACCTTCCTCGCGGATCGCGTTCGAGAAGTACTTGGCGATGACGTCGCAGAAGACGTTGGGCGGCTCGTGGCCGTAGAACCAGGTCGGGATGCCGAGCGATCGCGCCGACGGGCCCAGGGTGCCGGACGGCGCCTGTGGTTCGTCGCCCACCAGCGCGGCCCGGGCGGCGAGCGCCGTCTGTGCCCACGGAGTCACGTCGGGCCGGAAGCCTGGGACTCCCGCGATCCGCCCGACAGTTTCCTCGACGGCGGCAGCACTGCGGCAGAGCGCGCCGAGGTTGGCCGCCTCCATCGCACCGGGGCCTCCGCCGGTCGCGACGAGGTGGCCCTCCTCCGCGAGGGCGTGTCCCAGGCCTGCGGCACCGGCGTATGCAGCCGAGTTCCGTTGCAGCGTGTGCCCGCCCATGATGCCCACCACCGAACGACCCTGCACGAGCTCGTCCAGCTCGTCGGTGACCGAGTCGTCGTGGATCGCCCGCACCAGAGTGCAGTACGCGTCGGTCCGCAGCCGCGCGTCGACGAACCACGCGTACGCCTTCGCGTCCGGGGTGGCGGCGTAGCCGTGTTCGAGGCCGGAGTAGAGGTCGGTCGGGAAGTAGAGACCGCGCCACGGGTCGACGGGTGCGTCACCGAGGCCGGGGAAGAGGATGGCGCCGCGGACGAGCAGCTTCTGCGCGACCGGTACCGGGACCGTGCCCCCGAGGATGACGAGTCCGCTGAGGTCGTCGTGCGCTGCGAGGCGCTCGCCGTAGGAGGTGAGGTCCAGACGCTGCAGCCGAAGCCCGCGCAGTGGTCCGCCGGAGGCGAGGTGGTCGTCCAGCTCGTCCAGGGTCTCGATCTCCATGCGCCCCATCCTGCCCGCCGCGGTGGTCGAGCAGCGGACCGGTCGAGCTCGCGTCGGGCGCGGCTGAGAGGATCGCCGCCATGGTCGGCGTGCTGGAGGGATTCGCGACGATCGCGATCATCGTCGCGGTCGGGTGGCTGCTCGCCGACCGGCGGGTGCTCGACGACTCCGCGCAGGTCAACCTCTCGAGACTCGCTTTCTACGTCGCGTCGCCCGCGCTGCTGCTCACCGTCATGCAGCGCACCTCGCTCGACGCGGTCCTGTCGGCCAACCTCGTCACGTCCCTTCTGAGCTTCGCGCTCGTCGTGGGCGTCTACCTGCTCATCGCCCGCGTCCGCTGGGTAGGAGGCACGCTCGGGTCACGTCTCATCGGCAGCCTCTCGGCGGCGTACGTCAACGCGGGCAACCTCGGCATCCCGATCGCCCTCTACGTCCTCGGCGACGTCGCGTGGGTCGCACCGACCCTGCTCATGCAGCTGCTGCTCATCACGCCCGTCTACATGGCGCTCTTCGACAGCGACGCCCGCGGCGAGCGACCGAGGCTCGGCCGGAGCCTGCGCCGGATGTTCAGCAACCCGATCACCCTCGGCGCGGTGGCCGGTCTCGTCATCGCGGTGTTCGACATCGACCTGCCCCGGGTCGTCGCCGCTCCCATCGACCTGCTCGGCGCCATGGCGGTGCCCTCCATGCTCGTGGCCTTCGGCATCTCGCTGCGGCGTGGACCGCGCCCGGCGACAGGCCGTGCCGCCCAGCACGTGTGGACCATCGTCGTCCTGAAGACGCTGGTCATGCCGGCCATCGCGCTCGGTGTGGGCCTCGCACTCGGACTGCGCGGCGAAGCGCTCTTCGCGGTCGTGGTGACGGCAGCCCTCCCCACGGCGCAGAACATCTTCACGTATGCCGTCCGCTACCGACGCGAGGTCAACCTGGCCCGGGACGTCATCTTCGTCAGCACCTTCGCCTCGGTCCCGGTCATCCTCGGGATCGCCGCGGGCTTCCACTGGGTCGCCGGCCTCTGAGTGCCGCGTGGTCAGGCCCAGTTGGCGGCCTGCGTGAGGCAGAAGGGGTGACCGCTCGGGTCGAGCAGCACACGCCACGTCTCGCCGGGCTGCTCGTCGGGGAGCGTCGCCCCGGCCGCCACGCACTCCGCCGCGGCCGCGTCGAGGTCGTCGACGGCAAGGTCGAGGTGGAACTGCTTGGTGCCGTGCTCGTTCGGCCAACCGGGGGGCTCGTGGTCAGCGACGAGTCCCAGGCCCAGGGCCAGGCCGCCGGGGCCGGTGAGCATGGCGTACTCGTCCTGCACGTGGGCCACCTCCCAGCCGAGCACCGTGGACCAGAAGGCGGCATCCCGGCGCGCGTCCGAGCTGTCGAGGGTGAGCATCTTGAGTTGGGCGATGGCCATCGCTGGTTGCCTTCCGTCGTCGGGGTGGTGATCCAGACTGACACGGGAGTGGCGCGCGCTCGTAGATGGGCGCCGTCGCTGCGTCGGGCAGATTGGCGGCGCCCGATTCCGTCGCCCGGGACAGGTGGGGGACGAGGGAAACCGAACGTCGCGTCGGAAAAGGGCTTCAGAGTCGGTCAGAACCCGCCGAAGTCCCCGCCACCGCCGAAGTCACCGCCGAAGTCGCCCCCGCCGCCGAAGTCCCCTCCGCCACCGAAGTCGGCCGCGTCGGAGTAGTCGCCCCCGCCGCCGAAGTCGGAGCCGCCGGCGTCGCCCGCGTCACCGCCGTCGCCCGAGTCGCTGCCGGCATCTCCGGAATCTCCCGAGTCTCCCGAGTCTCCGGAGTCGGCGTTCGCGTCTCCCGCCTCCTGGGCCTCCGGCGACGAGTCGTAGCCCCCCAGCATCATGTCGGCCAGGGCGGAACCGACGACGACGCCGGCGATGGTGCCGAGCATGGAGCCGGCGATCATGCCGCCCATCCCCATGCCGCCCATGCCCATGCCGCCGCGGCCGCCGCCGAACGCACCCTGGAGGTAACCGGGTCGGCTCATCTCGGCGCGGGTTGCGCTGCGGGCGAGGTCGGCCGGCTCGTCGCTGCGCGGACGCTCACCCTCGGGGAGGTCCTCGTTGAGGCGCTGGAGGACCATCTGGCGCTGCTCGGGTGAGAGCTTGGCGAAGGCCTCGGTGTGCACCCGCTCGATGTCTTCCGGCGGCGCGGTGCGCAGCAGGTACTTGTAGCGGGCGATGGCGCGCTCGTCCTCTGACGACGCACCCCCGCGCGGTGCCGGGACGGCGTAGGGCTGTCCGGTCGGCGGCTGGGGCTGCTGGGGGCGCTGCTGCTGCAGGGGCTCACGTCCCAGCAGCTTGTCGAGGAATCCCATGTCTTCTCCTTGCGTCGGGGGTGCGTCGGCGTCGCACTCCTCGGATACCTACCCCAACGAACGGCCCACCGCAGCGTTCCGTGTCCCCCGGCAGCCACGGGAACGCCCGAAGCCACCCGCGAACGGGTGGCTTCGTGACCGGCCGGGCCCACGGCATACGCAAGCCGTCGGGACGCGCTGGGGTCAGAGGTGGTTCTCGGCCTCGGTCAGCACCGAGCGCAGCCGCGACTCGATGTCGTCGAACTGCTCCGGACCCATGATCAGCGGCGGCGCGAGCTGGATGACGGGGTCGCCGCGGTCGTCGGCGCGGCAGTAGAGGCCGGCGTCGAAGAGCGCCTTGGAGAGGAAGCCGCGCAGCAGCCGCTCGGACTCGGCGTCGTTGAAGGTCTCGCGCGTGGCCTTGTCCTTGACGAGCTCGATGCCGTAGAAGTAGCCGGCGCCACGGACGTCACCGACGAGCGGCAGGTCGAGCAGCTTGTCGAGCGTCGCCTTGAAGATCGGGGCGTTCTGCTTGACCCGGTCGTTGAGGCCCTCGCGCTCGAAGATGTCGAGGTTGGCCATCGCGACCGCAGCCGACACGGGGTGGCCACCGAAGGTGTAGCCGTGCGGGAAGTACGTCGTGCCGTGCCGGAACGGCTCGAAGAGGCGGTCGCTGGCGATCATGGCGCCGATCGGGGAGTAGCCGCTCGTCATGCCCTTGGCGCAGGTGATGATGTCCGGCACGTAGCCGAAGTCGTCGCAGGCGAACATCGAGCCGATGCGGCCGAACGAGCAGATCACCTCGTCCGAGACGAGCAGCACGTCGTACTCGTCGCAGATCTCGCGGACCCGCTCGAAGTAGCCGGCGGGCGGCGGGAAGCAGCCACCGGAGTTCTGCACCGGTTCGAGGAAGACGGCCGCGACGGTGTCGGGTCCCTCGAACTCGATCGCCTCGGCGATGCGGTCGGCGGCCCAGCGTCCGAAGGCCTTCTCGTCGTCGCGCAGGTGCTCGGGCGCGCGGTACATGTTGGTGTTCGGGACCTTGTGTGCACCGGGCACGAGCGGCTCGAACATCTCCTTGGCGGCAGGGATGCCGGTGATCGAGAGGGCGCCCTGCGGCGTGCCGTGGTACGCGACAGCGCGCGAGATGACCTTGTGCTTGGTGGGCTTGCCGGTCAGCTTGAAGTACTGCTTGGCCAGCTTCCACGCGGTCTCGACGGCCTCGCCACCACCGGTGGTGAAGAAGACGCGGTTGAGGTCACCGGGGGCATGGCCGGCGAGTCGCTCCGCAAGCTCGATCGCCTTGGGATGGGCGTAGCTCCACAGCGGGAAGAACGCGAGCTCCTTGGCCTGCTTGGCGGCCGCGTCGGCGAGCTCCTCGCGGCCGTGGCCGGCCTGGACGACGAAGAGGCCGGCGAGCCCGTCGATGTACTCGTTTCCGCGGTCGTCCCAGATCTTCCAGCCCTGGCCCTTCGTGATGATGGGCACGGAGTGGCCGAGGCCGCCCTCGCCCTTCTCCTCGAAGACCGAGTGGCGCGTGAAGTGCATCCACAGGTGGTCTCTGGCAGCCTCGGAGTGGAGGGTGCCTGTGGGCGTTCGGTGGTCCGAGGTGGGTTCCCAGACCTCGTTCGGGTTGATGCTCATCGTGTACCCCAGTTGTAGAGCTGTTTGTTGAGTTTCAGGTAGACGAACGTCTCGGTGGCGGTGACGCCGGGCAGCGGGCGGATCCGGCTCGTCAGCAGCTCGAGCAGGTGGCTGTCGTTCTCGCACACGACCTCGGCGAGGACGTCGAAGCTGCCCGCGGTCGTGACGACGTAGGACACCTCCTCCATCTGCGTCAGGGCGTCGGCAACGGCGGTCATGTCGCCCGACACCCGCAGCCCGACCATCGCCTGGCGCTGGAAGCCGACCTGCAGTGGATCCGTCACCGCGACGATCTGCATGACGTCGGCGTCGAGCAGGCGCTGCACGCGCTGGCGCACCGCGGCCTCCGACAGCCCGACCTCCTGCGCGATGGACGCGTACGACTTGCGCCCGTCGTGCTGGAGCAGCTCGATGATCGTCTTGCTCACGTTGTCGAGATTGACCGAGGGCTTCCGGGCAGAGCTGGCCCCGGAGCCGGCGGCGCTCGCCACGCCTCGGATGGTCGTCATGCGCCGATAGTGACCTGTGGAACGCGCTGTTGGCAAGTCCTCACGCAACGGAATCCGAAGTTGTTACCCCCGAAGCCTTCACGATTGCGAAGTCTTGCGTTTAGCATTCCGGCATGACTTCCCAGCCGCGCCAGCTCCGCAACTTCATCGGTGGCACGTACGTCGACCCCGAGGGCGACGCGACGACCGACATCGTCGACCCCTCCACCGCCCAGGTGGTCGCGAAGGCCCCCGTCAGCAGCCAGTCCGACGTCGACCGGGCGTATGCCGCGGCGTCGACCGCCTTCGAGACCTGGGGTGACACGACCCCGAGCGAGCGCCAGGCGGCCCTGCTGAAGTTCGCGGACGCCATCGAGGCCCGGGCCGACGACTTCGTCCGCCTGGAGGGCGAGAACACCGGCAAGCCGCACGCGCTGACGCAGAGCGAGGAGATCCCTCCGATGCTCGACCAGCTGCGCTTCTTCGCCGGCGCCGCCCGCGTCCTCGAGGGCAAGTCGGCGGGTGAGTACATGAAGGGCCACACCTCCTTCGTGCGCCGTGAGCCGATCGGCGTCGTCGGCCAGGTCACCCCGTGGAACTACCCGATGATGATGGCGATGTGGAAGATCGCCCCGGCACTGGCCGCGGGCAACACCATCGTCCTCAAGCCGTCGGACACGACGCCCGAGACGACGCTCCTGCTCGCCGAGCTCGCCTCGGAGTTCCTGCCCGAGGGCACCTTCAACGTCATCACCGGCGACCGTGAGACCGGCCGCATGCTCGTCGAGCACCCCACGCCCTCCCTCGTGGCCATCACCGGTTCGGTCCGGGCCGGCATGCAGGTGGCCGAGAGCGCCTCGCGCGACGTCAAGCGGGTCCACCTCGAGCTCGGCGGCAAGGCCCCGGTCGTCGTCTTCGACGACGCCGACATCGAGGCCGCCGTGGAGGGCATCGCGGTCGGCGGATACTTCAACGCCGGCCAGGACTGCACTGCGGCGACCCGCGTGCTAGCCGGCCCCCGCATCCACGACGACTTCGTCGCCGCCCTGGGCGAGTACGCCAAGGCCTCGGCCAAGGTGGGCCTGCCCGACGACCCGGACGCCCTCTTCGGCCCGGTCAACAACCCCAACCAGGTTCGTCACGTCTCCGGGATGATCGACCGCCTGCCCGACCACGCGGAGGTGGTCGCGGGCGGGCACCGAGCCGAGGGCCTCGGCGAGGGCTACTTCTTCGAGCCGACCGTGCTCGCCGGCCTGCGCCAGGACGACGAGCAGATCCAGACCGAGATCTTCGGTCCCGTCATCACCGTGCAGCAGTTCTCCGACGAGTCCGAGGCCCTCGCCTGGGCCAACGGGGTGCAGTACGGCCTCGCCTCCTCCGTGTGGACCCGCGACTTCGGCAGGGCCATGCGGATGAGCAGGAAGCTCGACTTCGGCTGCGTGTGGATCAACACGCACATCCCGATCGTTGCAGAGATGCCACACGGTGGCTTCAAGCACAGTGGCTACGGCAAGGACCTGTCCATGTACGGGCTCGAGGACTACACCCGCATCAAGCACGTCATGGCCAACATCGATTCCTGACACCGGCACCGTCCGGCACCGCCCAGCAGCACCGGGTCACCGAAAACCCCTCCACAGCAACGCCCCCGAACCCCTGGAGTCAATGACATGAACGACAAGAGCTTCGACATGGACGACCCGCACCTGCGCGCGGCGCTGTTGCGCGGTCTGGTTTCGCGTCGCTCCGCCATGATGGGGGCGGCCGGCGTGGGCGCCGCGGCGTTCCTCGCGGCCTGCGGCTCCTCCGGCAAGAACCCCACCACCCCGGGGGGTGCGTCCGGGACCACGGCCCCCGCCAAGACGGCTGCTGCGGCCCAGGATCTGTCCGACTCGGAGAAGGTGGTCAACTGGTCGAACTGGACCGAGTACATCGACACCAGCGAGGACGGCAAGTCACGCCCGACGTTGGACGCCTTCCAGAAGAAGACCGGGATCAAGGTCACCTACACCGAGGACTACCTCGACAACGACGAGTTCTACGCCAAGGTGCGCCCGCTGCTCGAGGGCGGCAAGGACACCGGTCGTGACGTCTGGTGCAGCACCGACTGGATGGTCGCCCGGCTCATCCGGCAGGGCTACGTGCAGAAGCTCGACCCGACCAACATCCCCAACGCCGCGAACCTCGACCCCTCGCTCAAGAACGTCGAGTTCGACCCCGGCCGGCTGCACTCGCTCCCGTGGCAGAGCGGCTTCGCCGGGATCGGCTACAACCTCAAGGCGACGGGTGGCAAGAAGATCGAGTCGATGACCCAGCTGCTCACCGACCCTGCCCTGAAGGGCAAGGTCACGCTCCTCACCGAGATGCGCGACACCGTCGGGCTCGTGATGATGGAGCAGGGCAAGAAGATCGACTCGTTCACCGACGCCGACTTCCAGGCGGCGATCGACATGATCCAGCAGGCCAAGGACTCCGGCCAGATCCTGCGGTTCACCGGCAACGAGTACACCGAGGGCCTCGCCAAGGGGGACATCGCGGCCTGCGCCGCATGGACCGGTGACGTCGTGCAGCTGCAGTTCGACGACCCCAACATCCAGTACACCCTGCCGGAGAAGGGCTTCACGCTCTGGTCCGACAACTTCGTCATCCCGGCGCTGGCCAAGCACAAGAAGAACGCCGAGAAGCTCATCGACTACTACTACGACCCGGCCGTGATGGCCCAGGTCGCGGCGTTCGTCAACTACATCGCGCCGGTCAAGGGCACCAAGGAAGAGCTCCTCAAGATCGACCCGGCACTGGGCAAGAACCCGCTCATCGTGCCGACGCCCGAGGTGCTGTCGCGGGCGCAGGTCTTCCGGGGCCTCAGCACCGCGGAGGAGACGAAGTACAACAAGCTCTTCTCGGCGCTGACGACCGCATGAGCGAGCAGCAGGGAAAGGGCGACCTCAGCCTCGTCGCCCTGACGAAGTCCTTCGCAGCCTTCACCGCCGTCCACCCGCTCGACCTGACGGTGCCGCAGGGGTCCTTCTTCGCCCTGCTCGGGCCGTCGGGCTGCGGCAAGACGACGACGCTGCGGATGATCGCCGGCCTCGAGGACCCCACCGGCGGCCGGATCCGCATCGGGGACGAGGACATCACCGACACGAAGGCCTACCAGCGCAACGTCAACACGGTGTTCCAGAGCTATGCACTCTTCCCGCACATGAGCGTGCTCGACAACGTCATGTTCGGCCTGCGGCGGCGCGGCGACAAGAACGCCAAGGCCAAGGCCGAGGAGGCGCTCGAGCTCGTGCAGCTGGCCCAGGTGGCCGACAAGAAGCCGACCCAGCTCTCGGGCGGCATGCAGCAGCGCGTCGCCCTGGCCCGGGCGCTCGTGAACCGGCCCGATGTGCTCCTGCTCGACGAGCCGCTCGGGGCGCTCGACCTGAAGCTGCGACGCCAGATGCAGATAGAGCTCAAGCGCATCCAGCAGGAGGTCGGTCTGACCTTCATCCACGTCACCCACGACCAGGAGGAGGCCATGACCATGGCCGACTCCATCGCGGTGATGAACGCCGGCCGTCTCGAGCAGCTCGGTGACCCGGCCACACTCTACGAGCAGCCGCGCTCGACCTTCGTCGCGAACTTCCTCGGGCAGTCCAACCTGCTGCGCGCGACGGTCAACCCGGGAGGCACCGACACCATCGTCACCGTGCGGGCGTACGACACCGACCTCGAGGTCTCGCGCGAGCACCTGCCCGCGGGTGTCCGCGACGTGTGGCTGGGGGTGCGACCCGAGAAGCTGCGCCTGGGCGAGGCGGGCGGGCCGAACCAGTTGCGCGGCATCGTCCGCGACGTATCGTTCAGCGGGGTGGCCACGCAGTACTCCGTCGAGATGCCGTGGGGCCAGGAGCTGATCGTCGTGCAGCAGAACGACGGCTCGGCCCGGGCGGTGCTGGGTGAGACGGTGACCGTCTCGTGGGCGGCACAGCACGGCTTCTCGCTCGACGCGTCGCAGGACGCCGAGGCCGGGGCCGAGCTGGTGGACGACCATGGCTGAGATGGCAGTCCTCTCGACGGGCTCGGCGGCGCCACCGACGAGGCGCCCCCGCAACTGGGTGCCCTACGCCCTGCTGCTCCCCGGGCTGCTCTGGCTGGTGGTCTTCTTCGTTCTGCCCATGGTGACGCTCGGGTCACAGTCGTTGCAGGAGGGCAACGTCGACGACGGCTACACCTTCACCGGCAACGTCGGCATCTACGCCGACGCGCTGAAGCAGTACTGGCCGCAGTTCGCGCGGTCGCTGCTCTACGCCGGGGTGTCCACCGTGCTCGCACTCCTGCTCGCCTACCCGCTGGCCTACTTCATCGCGCAGAAGGCAGGGCGCTACAAGAACCTCATGCTGGTGCTCGTGATCGCGCCGTTCTTCACCAGCTTCCTCATCCGCACCCTGGCGTGGCGCACGATCCTGTCCGATGACGCGTTCGTCACGGAGCTGGCGCAGAAGCTGCACGTCACCGACCTGCTGCAGGCGCTCGGCCTCACCGGCAACGACTCCCTTCTCAACTCGCAGTTCGCAGTCATCATGGGCCTGACCTACAACTTCCTGCCCTTCATGATCCTGCCCCTCTACACCTCGCTCGAGCGCCTCGACCCGCGGCTGCTCGAGGCGGCGGGAGACCTCTACGCGTCGCCCTGGCAGACCTTCCGGCGGGTCACCTGGCCGCTGTCCCTGCCCGGTGTGGTCGCCGGCACGCTGCTCACCTTCATCCCCGCGGCCGGTGACTTCATCAACGCACGGCTGCTCGGCAACACGCAGACGACGATGATCGGTTCGGTCATCGACAGCCAGTTCCTCCGGGTCCTCGACTACCCGCTGGCGGCCGCGCTGTCGTTCCTGCTCCTCATCCTGATCCTCGGCATGGTCACGGTCTACGTGCGCCGAGCCGGCACGGAGGAGCTGCTCTGATGGCCTGGATCAAGCGACACCTCATCGCCTTCGCCGCGATCGCGGTGCTCATCTACATGCTCGTGCCCAACCTCGTCGTGGCAGCCTTCTCGTTCAACGACCCCAAGGGCAAGTACAACTACAAGTTCAACGAGTTCTCGACCGCCGCCTGGACCAATCCCTGTGGCGCGCAAGGCATGTGCGAGTCTCTCGGGCTCAGCTTGCAGATCGGCGTCATCGCGTCGCTCGCGGCCATGGTGCTCGGGACGATGATCGCCTTCGCCCTCGGTCGCTACCGCTTCCGCGGGCGGTCTGCGACGAACCTGCTGATCTTCATGCCGATGGCCACCCCCGAGGTCGTCATGGGGTCGAGCCTGCTCACGCTCTTCCTCATGCTCGGGGTGCCGTCGGGGCGTACGGCCATCCTCATCGCGCACATCATGTTCTGCGTGTCGTTCGTCGTCGTCGCCGTCAAGGCGAGGGTCGCCACGCTCGACCCCAAGCTCGAGGAGGCGGCCGCCGACCTGGGGGCCAACCCGGCCCAGACGTTCCTGCGAGTCACGCTGCCCCTGGCGGCGCCGGGCATCGCCGCGGGGGCCCTGCTCGCCTTCTCGCTGAGCTTCGACGACTACATCATCACCAACTTCAACGCGAGCCCGAGCTCGATCACCTTCCCGATGTTCGTCTGGGGCGCGTCCGCTCGTGGGGTGCCCGTGCAGGTCTACGTCATCGGCACCGTCATGTTCCTGCTGACGCTCGTCATCGTCATGACCGCTCAGCTCATCTCCAGGCGACGCACCCGACAGGTGGCCTGACCTGATGCGTGTCCTCATGATCGGCTCCGGCGGGGTCGGTGACGCCGCAGCGCGCATCGCCGCGGAGCGCGACTACTTCGAGCGCTGGGTCGTCGCCGACTACGACCTCGCCCGGGCCGAGCGCACTGTCGCGGCCGTCGTCGAGCGGCACGCGGGGGAGACCCGCTTCGTCGCGGCCCGGGTCGACGCCTCGTCGGCCGAGGCCGTGACGGCGCTCGCCCGCGAGCACGGGGCGACGCACGTCTTCAACGCCGTCGACCCGAAGTTCAACATGCCGATCTTCCACGGCGCCAAGGCTGCCGAGGCCCACTACCTCGACATGGCGATGAGCCTGTCGCAGCGTCACCCCGAGCAGCCCTACGAGAAGGTCGGCGTGATGCTCGGCGACGAGCAGTTCGCCGCCGCGGACGAGTGGGAGGCCGACGGGCGTGTCGCCCTCGCCGCGTCGGCGTGGAGCCGGGGCTCTCCGACGTCTTCGCCAGGTATGCCGCGGACCACCTGTTCCGCGAGATCGACGAGCTCGGCACCCGTGACGGCGCCAACCTCGTGGTCCACGACGACGCCGGCAACGAGGTCTTCGCCCCCAGCTTCTCGATGTGGACGACGATCGAGGAGTGCCTCAACCCTCCCGTCGTCTGGGAGAAGGACCGCGGCTGGTTCACGACGGCGCCCTTCAGCGAGCCGGAGGTCTTCGACTTCCCGGAGGGCATCGGGCCGGTCGAGTGCGTCAACGTCGAGCACGAGGAGGTCCTCCACATGCCCCGCTGGGTCGACGCCCGGCGGGTGACCTTCAAGTACGGCCTGGGCGATGAGTTCATCACCGTCCTCAAGGTCCTCCACACTCTCGGGCTCGACCGCACCGCGCCGATCTCCGTCAAGGGCGTCCAGGTCTCCGCGCGATGTCGTCGCCGCAGCGCTGCCCGACCCCGCCACCATCGGGCCGCGCATGACCGGCAAGACCTGCGCCGGCCTCTTCGTCACCGGCACCGGTAAGGACGGCCGGCCTCGCCGCACGTACCTCTACCACGTCGTCGACAACGCCGAGACGATGCAGCACTACGGCGCCCAGTGCGTCGTCTGGCAGACGGCCGTCAACCCCGTCGTGGCCCTCGAGCTGCTGGCGGCCGGCACGTGGAAGGGCGCAGGGGTGCTCGGGCCGGAGGCCTTCGACGCGGTGCCGTTCCTCGACCTGCTCGCAGCCCCCAGGCCGGAGGGCTACGGGTCCCCGTGGGGCCTCGAGGACCGCTGAGACAGCAAGGGCACGTGAGGGGCCGCTGAGGCTACTGGCGACGACCCCCGAGGAAGACCATCGAGCAGAGGAATAGGGTTTCAGGCATGGCAGCGGTGACGCAGGAGTCAGTGATCGAGTCCGTGCCCAAGGGCCTGCTCATCGGCGGGCAGTGGCGCGACGGCAGCGAGGGGCAGACCATCGCGGTCGATGACCCCGCGACCGGCAAGGTGCTCACGCACGTGGCGGCGGCCTCCGTCGCCGATGGGCGCGCCGCCCTCGATGCCGCCGTGGCGGCGCAGGCGGACTGGGCCCGCACGGCGCCGCGCGACCGCGCCGAGCTGCTGCGGACGGCATACGAGAAGATCACCGCTCGCGCCGACGAGTTCGCGATGCTCATGACGCTCGAGATGGGCAAGACGCTCGCCGAGAGCCGAGGCGAGGTGGCCTACGGCGCCGAGTTCTTCCGGTGGTTCTCCGAGGAGGCCGTGCGCGTCTCCGGCCGCTGGTCGACCGCCCCCAACGGCGCCACGCGCCTGATGACGATGAAGCAGCCCGTCGGCCCCACGCTGATGATCACGCCCTGGAACTTCCCGCTCGCCATGGGCACCCGCAAGATCGGGCCGGCCATCGCGGCCGGCTGCACCATGGTGGTCAAGCCCGCGAGCCAGACACCGCTGACGATGCTGGCCCTCGCCGAGCTGCTGCGCGAGTGCGGACTGCCCGACGGCGTCCTCAACGTCGTCATGACCACGCACGACACGACCGGCGCCGTCATGGAGCCCATCATCCGCGACCCGCGCCTGCGCAAGCTCACCTTCACCGGCTCGACGCCCGTCGGCCGCGCCCTCATGGAGCAGGCCTCGCAGGGGATCCTCCGGGTGTCGATGGAGCTCGGCGGCAACGCGCCGTTCCTCGTCTTCGAGGACGCCGACCTCGACAAGGCCGTCGAGGGCGCGATGCTGGCCAAGATGCGCAACATGGGCGAGGCGTGCACGGCCGCCAACCGCTTCTACGTGCACGAGTCGCTCGCCGACGAGTTCAGCGCCGCGCTGGCGCGGCGCATGGGCGCGCTCACCCTCGGCAGGGGCACGGACGACGGCGTCGACGTCGGCCCGCTCGTCGATGAGAAGGCCCGCGACAAGGTGACCGCCCTCGTCGACGACGCCGTCTCGAAGGGGGCGAAGGTCCTCGTCGGTGGCTCGGCGCCCGACGGCGACGGCTGGTTCTACCAGCCGACGGTGCTCGCGGACGTGCCGACCGACGCCGACATGTCGCGCGAGGAGATCTTCGGCCCGGTCGCTCCCGTCACCGCCTTCCGCACCGACGCGGAGGCGATCCGCCTCGCCAACGACACCGAGTACGGCCTCGTCGCCTACCTCTTCACCCGCGACCTCTCCCGGGCCATCACGATGAGCGAGGCGCTCGAGTACGGCATGGTCGGCGTCAACCAGGGCATCGTGTCCAACCCGGCGGCGCCCTTCGGCGGCGTCAAGGCGTCCGGTGTCGGGCGCGAAGGCGGCTTCGAGGGCATCGACGAGTACCTCGAGACAAAGTACGTCGGCATCGCGCTCTGAACCGTCGGCACATTCGCCGAACGCCCTCGGCGACGACGGGCACTGTGGTGCAATCTGCGCATGGTGACACCAGCCGGCCCTCGTGAGGCGAGGCCTCTGCGCTCCCTCGACGTCCTGCTCAGCGACACCGACGAGGTGCTGCGGCGGGGAGCCCCTGCGGGGGCGAGGGTGTGGTCGACCGGGCTACCGGCCCTCGACACCGTGCTCACGGGCGGGTTCCGCTCCGGGGAGCTCGTCCTGCTCGGCGGCCCTGCCGGGCACGGCAAGACGACGATCGGCCTGCAGCTGGCCCGGAACGTCGTGGCCGCAGGCGCCAGCGCCCTCGTCTTCTCCTACGAGCACGAGAGCCACACGCTGCTCGAGCGCCTCATCTCCCTCGAGGCAGCCGACGCCGACCAGGGTGAGGTGGCCGGCGTCATCGACGTGCGCCGTGCGCTCGAGAACGCCGATCAGGGCGGTTCGCTGGAGTCCGTTCTCGGCGCGCTCCCGGGCGGAGCGCAGGCGCACGCTGCGCTGATGAGCTACGGCGACCGGCTCCAGGTCCACGAGTCGTCCGGCGCCTCGACGACGCTCGCGAAGATCCACGAGGCCGTCGAGCGGGTCACCGACACGACGGGCCAGGCGCCCTTCGTGCTGCTCGACTACATCCAGAAGGTGCCGGTCGACCGGGCCGCGGAGGAGGAGCGGACCACCGCCGCCGCCGAGGGCCTGAAGGATCTCGCCCTCTCGGCGCGCGTCCCCGTCGTCGCCGTCTCGGCGGCGGACAAGGACGCGCTCGTCTCGGGCCACCGGATGCGCACGCACGACCTCCGCGGGTCCTCGGCGCTCGCCTTCGAGGCCGACGTCGTCCTCATCGTCACGGACAAGGTCGACGTCGTCTCGCGTGAGCACCTCGTCTACGACCTCGGCAACCTGCAGCGCTTCCGTGGCTGGTCGGTCGTCAGCATCGAGAAGAACCGCCACGGCCAGGCGCACGTCGAGCTCCAGTTCGCCAAGGACTTCGAGCACGGCCGCTTCCACCCGGACGGCCAGGCCGTCCCTGAGCGCCTCATCGACGAGCGGGTCTTCGTCTCCTGACGTCAGGATGGCGTATGCCGTCTGCTGGCGTCAGCCTGCACGCGCGGTCGCGCGCGGGGCGGCGTGACGGCATACGCCTGCTTTCAGGGACTAGCGGGTGACGACCGTGACGGCGAGGTCGTCGCGCTCGCGGGCGACCTGCTCGAGGATCTCCACGACGGTGTCGTACGTCTCGCGGTCGCGTTCGCGCAGGAGGGCGGCGCGGTCCCACACCAGCTCGATCGGCACGCCGCGGGGCCCGTCGAGGTCGCGCAGCGCGTCGAGGAGGGCGTCCCAGTTGCGACCGAACCAGTCCGGCAGGTCCAGTCCCCGCGCGAAGGCGTCGAGCACACCATTCTTGTCCTGCCCACCGGTGACAACGCGTACGTCGTGGCCGAGCTGCACCAGGTGCTCGATGTGGTCGTCGGCCTCGCTGTGCCGACCGAGGAACGTCGTCACGTGCCCTCCCTGATGCGCTCGAACGAGGCGTAGTGGTCGGCTGTCCAGTACGTCTCGCCGCCGGTGCCCATGATGACGCGCCGAGGCCCGCGGTCGGCGGATCCCGGTGTGGCGACGGTGAACTCGCGGTAGTAGCCGCGGGGTGCGCGGGGCAGCAGGCGCTCGCGGTTGTCGAAGGTCTGGTTGTCGCTGCGGGGGTAGGGGAACGGGCCACCGGAGCGGACGAGCGCCAACGTGTCACGGGCCTGCCGGGGGAGGGCGGACTCGGCGATCCACGGCAGGCCCGAGGCAGGATCGGTGCTCGCAGAGCCCGGCAGGTAGGTGGCGCTCGCCGAGCCCTGCCCGGCAGGCGTCGACGGGACCTCCCTGGTCTGGACCGCGACCCACGCGAGCACGACGAGGGCCACGGCGAGCACGCCGAGCAGCACCTGACGCGAGCGGAGCGTCGTCACGCAGCCATCATGCCCGAGGCGCGGATGCCGCGAATCCCGTGACGCGGTCGACGCGCTGGGGGAGACTTCCAGGCGTGAGCCTTCTGCGCGGCCTCTTCGGCGACCGGGCCGGCCGTCGTGACGAGCCGCCCCCGGCCGTCGTCGCCCGTGACGTCAGCCACCGGGTCTTCGTCGAACGCCGGCCGGAGGAGGTCTGGCCGCACCTCGTCACGCCTCGCCCGGGAGCCGAGCTGGGGGTCGACTGCGTCCGCGTGGTCGCCCTGGCGGGCGGGGCGCCGGGGGAGGTTCCCGAGTTCGCGGCAGTGTGGCGGCGGTCGAACGGGCGGCTCTGGGTGGGGGTGAGCTCGGTCGTCGACGTCGCGCAGGGGATGCGCGTGGTGTCCCGGACGGCCGACGGAGCGACGGACCTCACCCTGACCACGACCCTCGAGGCCCTCGACGGCGGGTGCGTCGTCGCCCAGCAGCTCGACGGGGTCGCGCCGACGGACCCGGTGGCGGAGTTCGCCAGGGCCTGGATGGCGCGAGCCCTGCTCGGTCTCAAGGCCGACGTGGAGGGGAGGCCGCGCAGCCGGACGCGCGACCCGGTGTCCGACGAGCCGGTCGCCGATGCGGTGTCGAGCGGCTTCCTCGGCCACGGGGTGGCCACGCTCGGCGGTCCGGGAGTCGCGCCCGTCCACGAGACGGCCTCCGTCGAGGTGGCCGTGCCACCCGAACGGCTCTGGGAGCTGCTCGGCCAGCCCTCCTCGGAGCAGCTCCTCAAGCCCTCCCTCGAGCAGCTCCTGCGCAGCGAGCTCGCCGACGAGCCGGGACGTGAGCACGTCATCGCGGTGCACCGCCACGACGACGGTCGCCGCGCGGCCTCGGTCTCGGTCGTCATCGAGGCGACGCCGCCACTGCGGGTCGTCGAGCGCGACCTGACGTCGTCGCACGAGGCCGACGTCGTCACGTCGATCGAGCCCCGCGAGAACGGCTGCAGCATCACGGAGACGTTCACCGGCTGGCTCCCCTCGGGCCCCGGACGCGTCGTGGACCCGTCGGGGATCGCGGCCCTGATGCGCACTCGCCTGGCGGTCGTCAAGAACCTCGCGGAGGCCGGCGTCGCTCCGCAGCGAGACCCCCGCACGGGCTTCCTGCCGCCGGGCCAGGCACCGGACCTCCCGCCGCCGTCGGGTGAACCGGTGGTCGGATCCTCGCAGCCGGCCCCGCGCCCACAGCCGCAGTCGGCACCGTCCCTGCCGTCGAGCGTCCTGCTCCCGCCACCGCACGTCGCTGCACCGGCGGCGGGTTACGACCTCGGACCGTGGCTCGTCTGGGGCGCGGAGGGCTTCTCCCTCGCGACCGACGTGAGCTGGTGGTGAGGGCCGTCGCCGGCGTGGCGCGCCGGCCCGCAAGGATGACCAGGCCGGTTGTCCGCACCCGCCGCTAGCGTCTGAGGATGCTCGAGACACCGGACGAGACCGCCGCCCTCCAAGCTCTGCTGGACGCCTCGCACGCCAAGGCGTCGGGCCACCTGCGCAGCATCATCGACGACGACCGCACCCTCACCGCCGAGCAGCTCGTCGCGCTGCTCACGGGCATGAAGGTGCTCTCGGTCGCCACCGTCACGGCCTCGGGGGAGCCGCGCATCAGCGCCCTCGACGGCCACTTCCTCCACGGCACGTGGACCTTCGGCACGTCCGGCACGTCCGCCAAGGCGAAGCACCTCGCGGCCCGGCCCGCCGTCAGCGTCGCGCACGTCGACGGCGAGGACCTCGCTCTCTTCACCCACGGCCATGCCGAGCTCATCGAGCCCGGGGCGTCGCGTGACGAGGTCGACGCCCACTGGACCGCGCACTACGGCAGCAGCCCGTACTCGTGGGGCGACGACATCAGGATGTACCGCCTGCGGATGACCTGGGCCATCGCGTACGCCGCCAAGCGCGACGAGCTGCTCCGGGCGAGGGGAGTGACCGCCTGAGGGCCGCCTGCGCGAGAATGCCCGGGTGACTGACACCTCGGCGCGTCCCCGCCGCATCGTCCTGCTCGGCTCCACCGGGTCGATCGGCACCCAGGCCCTCGACCTCGTGCACCGCAACCGCGACCGGTTCGAGGTGGTCGGCCTCTCGGCCGGGTCCAACCTCGACCTCGTCGCCGAGCAGGCCGTCGCGCTGTGCGTGCCGGTCGTCGCGGTGGCGAGCGCGACGCAGGAGGAGCTGGCAGCAGCGGTGGCCCGCGCGGCCGACTCGGCCGGCGTGACGGCATACGACCCGGAGCTGCTCGTCGGGCCCCGAGCCAGCACGACGCTCGCGGCCCGCGAGGCCGATGTCGTGGTCAACGGCATCACCGGCGCCATCGGCCTCGAGCCGACGCTCGCGGCGCTGCGGGCCGGCACGACACTTGCGCTCGCCAACAAGGAGTCGCTCATCATCGGCGGCCCGCTCGTCAAGGCGCTCGCTGGCCCCGGCCAGATCGTGCCGGTCGACAGCGAGCACTCGGCCATCGCCCAGTGCCTGCGCGGCGGCCGCGCCGAGGAGGTGCGCCGGCTCGTCGTCACAGCGAGCGGCGGCCCCTTCCGCGGCCGGTCCCGTGCCGAGCTCGCCGACGTGACCCCCGAGCAGGCGCTCGCGCACCCGAACTTCTCCATGGGCCGCGTCATCACGACCAACTCGGCGACGCTCGTCAACAAGGGCCTGGAGGTCATCGAGGCCCACCTGCTCTTCGACATCCCGTTCGAGGCCATCGAGGTCGTGGTCCACCCGCAGCAGATGATCCACTCGATGGTGGAGTTCGTCGACGGCTCCACGATCGCGCAGGCCGGACCGCCGCGGATGCTCGTGCCGATCGCGCTCGGGATGAGCTGGCCGGAGCGCATCGCCGACGCCGACGTGCCGGTTGACTGGACGAAGGCGCAGTCGTGGGACTTCCAGCCGCTCGACGACGAGGCCTTTCCGGCCGTCGCGCTCGCCCGGCGGGTGGGCGAGGCGGGCGGCACCTGGCCGGCCGTCTACAACGCCGCCAACGAGGTCGCGGTGGACGCGTTCCACGACGGACGCATCGGCTTCGTCGACATCGTCGACGCCGTTGCGACGGTCGTCGACGCGTATGCCGCCGAGGCCGTCTCGCAGGTGGCGGACCTCACGCTTGACGACGTCCTCGCCGCCGACGCCTGGGCCCGCGCGGCAGCGGGACACAGCATCCCCGACTGACGACCCAAACCCCTTGCAGTTCGACGTGTTCCGGGGTCACCCCTGACCGTCGAAGACATCCGAAGAGGAATCACAGGGAACGGGTGTGACAATGAGGGGGTGCTGTTCTTCCTAGGTGTCCTGGTCGTCGTCGTCGGCGTGGCGCTCAGCATCGCCCTGCACGAGATCGGCCACCTGGTGCCCGCCAAGAAGTTCGGGGTCAAGGTCACCCAGTACATGGTCGGCTTCGGGCCGACGGTCTGGTCCCGCAGACGCGGCGAGACGGAGTACGGCATCAAGGCGGTCCCGCTCGGAGGCTACGTCCGCATGATCGGCATGCTGCCGCCGCGACCCGGCGACAAGCCCGGCGAGCTGCGCACCCTCTCGACCGGCCGCTTCAGCCAGATGGTCGACCAGGCCCGCGCCGACTCCATGGAGGAGGTGGGGCCCGGCGACGAGGGCCGCGTCTTCTACAAGCTGAACCCCGCCAAGAAGATCGTCATCATGCTCGGCGGTCCGGTCATGAACCTCGTCATCGCCGCCGTGCTGCTGACGGGCGTCATCACCCTCTACGGCCTCCCGCAGGTGGCCCCCAAGGTCGGGCTGCTGTCCGCCTGCGTGCCGACCACCGCGCCCACGCTGCAGGTCCCGCAGCCGCCGTGCAAGCCCGGCGACCCGGTCGCCCCCGCCAAGGCCGCCGGCCTCCAGGCGCGCGACCGCATCCTTTCCGTCGACGGCAGGCCCGTCACCACCTGGGACCAGGTCACCGCGGCGATCCGCGACAGCAAGGGCCAGCCCATGACCTGGGTCGTGCAGCGTGGCGACGAAAAGGTCACCATCTCCATCACCCCGGCCGTCCTGCAGCGCGCCACCTACAACGACCAGGGCGACCCGATCGCCAAGGCCGGCAAGCCAGTCCTCGCCTCCATGGGCTTCGCCGGCATCACGCCGGGGCAGGAGCTCGTCCGGACCCCGATCGCCCAAGCCCCGAAGTTCGTGTGGGACCGGCTCGTCGACACCGGCTCGATCATCGTCAAGATCCCCGAGAAGATGACCGGCGTCGTCCAGGCCGCGTTCGGCTCCGGCGAGCGCGACCCCAACGGCCCCATCTCCGTCGTCGGCGTCGGGCGCATCGGCGGCGAGGTGGCCGCGCTCGACATCCCCGCCGACGAGGGCGGCAACTGGGTCAAGCTGGCGCAGCTCGTGCTGCTCATCGCCTCGCTCAATCTCGCGCTGTTCGTCTTCAACCTCGTCCCGCTCCTGCCCCTCGACGGCGGACACGTCGCCGGCGCGATCTGGGAGGCGATCAAGAAGGGTTGGGCGCGGCTGCGCCGGCGCCCCGACCCGGGCTTCGTCGACGTCGCCAAGGGACTACCCGTCGCCTACGGCATGAGCCTCGTGCTCATTACCATGTCGGTGCTGCTCATCTACGCCGACATCGTCAAGCCGATCAAGCTCTTCGGCTGATCATCGAGAGCAGTTCCTCCGTGAGTGACGAGTGGGGTCCCTTGACTGCCCTCGGACGACCTGCTCTTTCGATCGCGTCATAATGGCCGTATGAGTGTCTCCCTCGGCATGCCGCCCCTGCCCCCGCCGGTTCTCGCCCCTCGGCGCAAGACCCGTCAGATCCAGGTCGGCAAGGTCGGGGTCGGCAGCGACTTCCCGGTGTCGGTCCAGTCGATGACGACGACGCCGACGACCGACATCAACGCCACGCTCCAGCAGATCGCCGAGCTGACGGCCTCCGGCTGCGACATCGTGCGCGTCGCCTGCCCCAGCCAGGACGACGCCGAGGCGCTGCCCGCCATCGCGCGCAAGAGCCAGATCCCGGTCATCGCCGACATCCACTTCCAGCCGAAGTACGTCTTCGCGGCCATCGACGCCGGCTGTGCGGCCGTGCGCGTCAACCCCGGCAACATCCGCCAGTTCGACGACCAGGTCAAGGAGATCGCCCGGGCGGCCAAGGACGCCGGCGTCTCCATCCGCATCGGCGTGAACGCCGGAAGCCTCGACAAGCGGATCATGGAGAAGTACGGCAAGGCGACGCCCGAGGCGCTCGTCGAGTCGGCCGTCTGGGAGGCAAGCCTCTTCGAGGAGCACGACTTCCACGACTTCAAGATCTCGGTCAAGCACAACGACCCCGTCGTCATGGTGCGCGCCTACGAGCTGCTCGCCGAGCGCGGCGACTGGCCCTTGCACCTCGGTGTCACGGAGGCCGGGCCCGCCTTCCAGGGCACCATCAAGTCGGCCACCGCCTTCGGCGCGCTGCTCTCGCGCGGCATCGGCGACACGATCCGCGTGTCGCTGAGTGCTCCGCCCGTCGAGGAGGTCAAGGTCGGCATCCAGATCCTGCAGAGCCTCAACCTGCGCCCGCGCAAGCTCGAGATCGTCTCGTGCCCGTCGTGCGGCCGCGCCCAGGTCGACGTCTACACGCTCGCCGACCAGGTGACCGCCGGGCTCGAGGGCATGACGGTGCCGCTGCGCGTGGCCGTGATGGGCTGCGTCGTCAACGGTCCCGGGGAGGCACGCGAGGCCGACCTCGGCGTCGCGTCGGGCAACGGCAAGGGCCAGATCTTCGTCAAGGGAGAGGTCATCAAGACCGTCCCCGAGGCCCAGATCGTCGAGACGCTCATCGAGGAGGCCATGCGCCTCGCCGAGGACATGGGCGAGCCGGTCGACGAGGAGTCGGCCGGGGCGCCCAGCGTCACCGTCAGCTGAGGTGCGAACTCCCGTCCCGGCCACGCAGCGGTTCGCCGTCCTGCGCGACCTCGCCGAGCGTGTGGTCGCCCTGCACCCCGCTGAGCGCGTCGCCGTCGCGGTCGACGGCTTCGACGGCGCCGGCAAGACGGTGCTCGCCGACCAGCTCGCCGAGGTGATCCGCGCGCTCGAGGGCACTCGCGACGTGCTGCGCGTCTCGATCGACGGCTTCCACCGGCCGAAGGCCCAGCGCATCGCCCGAGGCCGCGGACCGGAGACCTTCTACGAGGACTCCTACGACTACGCGGCGTTCCGTCGGACGGTGCTCGACCCCTTCCGTCGCGGCGAGCCCGTCACCCCTGCCGTGAACGACGTCGACGTGGACCGACCGGTGCACCCCGACCCCGTCGCGGTCGGCTCAGACACCGTGCTGCTCGTCGACGGGATCTTCCTGCAGCGGCCGGAGCTCACCGGCGTCTGGGACGCGGCCGTGTGGGTGGATGTCCCCTTCGCAGTGTCGGTGCCGCGCGGGAACGCGCGCTTCGGCGACGGCCACGACCCCGACCCTGAGGCGCAGCCGAACCGCCGTTACGTCGAGGGCCAGCGCCTCTACCTCGCCGCCGCCGACCCACGGGCCCGCGCGACCTGGGTCCTCGACAACACCGCCCTCGAGCGACCCGTCCTGCACCCCGCCCGGTGACCCGGCCGTGTGCCCGTCAGGCGGTGGACCTGAGATGGTCTGGGTGCTCCTGGGGCGCGCCAAGGTGACACCGGGCCTGCGGGCAGGCAGTCTTGTCAGGTGCTCCGCCAACGTCTCCCCGTGCGTCCGCTGTCGGTCGCCGATCGCGACGCGGCCCTGGAGCTCTGCGCGCGTGACCGAGTCGCCAACGCCTTCGTGGCGGCCCGCATCGTCGAGGGATCGCTGCGCGCGTCCTCGGGACCGTTGCTCGGGCACTGGGACGACGGCGAGCTACGCGGGCTGGTGTGGGTCAGCGCCAACGTCGTGCCCGTCGAGCTCGACGACGACGGTGTGGCCGCGGTGGCCGCCCGCATCATCCGGATGCGGCGTCAGTGCGCCTCGCTCTTCGGTCCGAGCGAGCAGGTGCTGGGACTCTGGGACCGTCTCCGTCCCACGTGGGGGCCGGTACGCGCGGTGCGCCGCCACCAGCCCCTCCTGACCACCGCGGTCCGGCCGTCGTCGCTCGGCGTCCCACTCGACCCAGAGGTGCGCCCCGCCCGCCTCGACGAGGTCGACCTGGTGCTGCCCGCCGCGACCAACATGTTCACCGAGGAGATCGGCTACCCGCCCTACTTCGGCTCCGACCGCGGCTACCGTGCGAGCATCGCCGCCCTCGTGCGGGCCGGTCACACCTTCGTCCGCATCGAGGACGGCGAGGTGGTCTTCAAGGCCGATGTCGGCTCCCTCGCGCTGGGCTGCGCGCAGGTCCAGGGCGTGTGGCTGCACCCGCGCCTGCGAGGCCGGGGGCTGTCGGTGCCGGCGATGGCCAGCGTCGTGGAGCAGGTGCTCACGGGCATGGCCGATGAGGTGTCGCTCTACGTCAACGACTTCAACGCGGCGGCGCGGGCCACCTACGACCGCTGCGGCTTCCACGAGGTGGGCGCCTTCACCACGGTCCTGCTCTAGCGGCGCCCTCGCGGGCCTAGGGTGAGGTCATGAAGACCGCGACGAATGCACCGCTGGGCATGGACGGCATCGCGCTGGCCGGTCTCCTGCTGGTTTCGGGGGCGATGCACTTCGTGAAGCCCGCGCCGTTCGAGGCGATGGTCCCGAAGCAGCTCCCGTCGCCGCGGGCGCTGGTATATGCATCGGGCGTGCTCGAGATCGCTTGTGGCGTGGGCCTTCTCGTCCCTCGCACCCGTCGTGTCGCCGGGCTCGCCTCTGCGGCGGTGCTCGTCGCCGTCTTTCCGGCGAACGTCACGATGACGGGCCACGCCAAGCGCCGGCTCGACATCGACCGCGCGGACCCGAAGAAGCAGGGCTACCTCGCCGCGACGGTGGGGCGGCTGCCGATGCAGTGGCCGATGATCCGGGCGGCGCTGCGCGCCGGGGGAGTCATGCGCTGAAGGTCAGGGTGATGCTGTCGCCGACCCTGCGGTAGCCGATGGCCTGGTAGATGGCGTTCGAGGTCGGGTTCGCGAGGTCGGTGTAGAGAATGCAGCTCTCGCCCCGGTCCTGACGGGCGATGCTGAGACTCGCGACGACCGCGCTCGCATAGCCGTGTCCGCGCAGTTCCGGGGGCGTCCAGACTCCCGAGATGCGGGTGACACCGCCGCTGGCGGGGGAGGCATAGGCCATCGAGACCGGGCGCCCGTGATCCTGCCAGAGGCCCACCCGACCGTCCGCGATGTGCTCTGTCAGGGGTGTGGCAGCGCGCGTACCGGGACCCTCGATGGCATTCACGAACTGCTGGTGCCAGTCGTCGACGAGCGGTGTGTCGTTCCCGGTGGCGGTGCGGAAGGAGCCGGCGACCTCGAACGGCAGCCGGGGACGAGTGGGAAGGTCGAAGCGGCCGACTTCCATGGCGACCATGGACCTGGCGCCCGTGCGCACGGTCCACTCCTGGGCGAACGCCTCGGCCGGTCCTCGCTGGCCGCCGACACCTGGCAGGCGCTCGCCCGCCTCGGCCAGCAGGCATGCGAGGTCGCGAGCCAGCTCCGTGGTGGCGAGGGCGACGTGCAACGGGTGCGGGGGCGTGTGCATGAAGGCGCCGACCACCTCGCCGGAGGCGTCCGTGGCGGTCCACCAGCGGGGTCCGACGTGGCGGCTCGGGTCCGCGACGAGGGCCCGGGTCACGCTCGCGACCACGCTGAGCGCCTCCGGCTCGCGCGACACCAGGGCCGAGAGGCGAGCCTGTGCCTCGCCGGGGTCGGTGACGAGGGTGAGCGTGAAGGGAGTTCGCGGCATACGGCCACTCTGGCAAAGGCGCAGCCACTCGTCGCGCACATGTGGGCCGCACCTGCAGCGCCTCGTCAGGGACGGGCGATGAGCTCCGCATGCGTCATCGCGAACCACGCGTCGCGGTGGGTCGACCAGTCCCGCCATGCCGCGCTGATCTCGGCGAGCTCCTCCGCGGTGCCGAGCCCGCGCTCGACCGCCTGGCTCACGAAGCTCGAGTCGAGCGTGCGACGGGCCCACGTGCCACCCCACCAGGCGCACTGCTCGGGGGTCGTGTACGCCCAGAGCGACGCGGACGGGGTGAGCCTGGAGAGGCCGGCGGCGTGCGCCCAGGCGAGCAGGTGGCGCCCGGCGTCGGGCTCGGCGTGGTTGAGGCGCGCCAGGCGGCGGTAGAGGTCCAGCCAGCGGGTCATTCCCTCGGAGGCCGGGTGCCACACCATCGAGCCGTAGTCGACGTCGCGCACCGCGACCAGCCCGCCGGGACCGCTGACGCGCGCCATCTCGCGAAGGGCGCCCACGGGGTCGGTGAGGTGCTGGAGCACCTGGTGCGCGTGGACGACGTCGAAGGAGCCGGAGGCATACGGCAGCGCCATGACGTCGGCGCGTTGGAAGCGGGTGCGCTCGTCGCCGCGGGCGACGGCGTTGCGTCGGGCCACGTCGAGCGGCCCCTCGACGTTCTCGACCCCGACCACCGTGCCGGAGGGTTCCACCGCCTCGGCCAGGTCGAGCGTGATGGTCCCCGGTCCGCACCCGACGTCGAGGACGCGCAGGCCGTCGCGCAGGTGCGGTAGCAGGTGGGCCGCCGAGTCGGCTGCGGTGCGCGCGCCGTGCGATGCGAGCACGCTCGCATGGTGTCCGTGGAGGTAGACGTCCGCCATGGCGCGACGCTACGCCGCGTGGAGCACGGGCGCCGGGCCTGTCCAGCGACGACCGGTGGCGGAGTACGGCGAAGGCCCGCCCCCGAGGGGACGGGCCTCCACCGAGTGCGGTGACGGTGCGGCCTCAGCTCACTTGGTGAGCGGGGCCAGCGTCGGGTCGTTCGCGTAGGCCTCGGCAGCGTTCTCCTTGGTCACGATGACCGGGGGAAGCAGGTTGGCCGGCACGACCTTGACACCGTTGTTGTACGACTTGGTGTCGTTGACGGTCGGCGCCTGCCCCTTCTGCAGGGCGGAGACCATGGCAATGGTCTCCTTGACGAGGTTGCGGGTGTCCTTGTTGATGGTGGAGTACTGCCCGCCCGCCATGATCGACTTGACCGACTCGACCTCGGAGTCCTGGCCGGTGACGACCGGGTTCGGCTTGCCGGCCGCCTTGACCGACGTCAGGATCGCCCGCGCGAGGTTGTCGTTGGGCGACAGCACACCGTCGATGTCGGCGCTCGTGTAGTTCGCCGAGAGGAGCGTGTCCATGCGCTTCTGCGCGTTCTCCTTCAGCCAGCCCTGGGTGACGACCTGGTTGAAGTCCTTCTGGCCGGAGACGACCTTGAGGGTGCCGTCGTCGATCTTCGGCTTGAGCACCTTCATGGCGCCGTCGAAGAACACCTGGGCGTTCGCGTCGTCGGGCGAGCCGGCGAACAGCTCGATGTTGTAGGGACCGTTGGGCTTCTTCTTGGCCATGCCGTCGAGCAGGGCCTGGCCCTGCAGCTCGCCGACCTTGAAGTTGTCGTAGGCCACGTAGTAGTCGACGGCCGGCGTGTTCTTCACGAGGCGGTCGTACGCGATGACCTTGGCTCCGGCGTCCTTGGCGGCCTTGAGCTGGGTGCCCAGCTGCGAGCCGTCGATGGCGCCGACGACGATGACCTTGGCACCCTTGGTGACCATGGCCGAGATCTGGTTCTGCTGCTCGGACACGCCACCGTTGGCGAACTGCACGTCGCCCTGGAAGCCGGCGGCGGACAGACCGTCCTTGAACAGCTGCTCGGCGAGCACCCAGTTCTCCGAGGTCTTCTGCGGCAGGGCGATGCCGATGACCGCGTTGGCGGGGAAGCCCGCGGCGGCGGAGCCCCCGTTGGATGCGGCCGGCGTCGCGCCGGCGTCGCTGCTCCGACCGCAACCGGTCAGAACAAGGGCGGCCACAGCCGTGACGCCCAGCACCTTGGTGAAGGTACGCATGTGCTCTCTTTCCTCTCATCGCGTCCGGGCGGGACGCGCATGGGTTCTCGGTCTCGGGCGGCGCCCTGACCGGGTCTTGGTGGGCCGAGCCGGTGGCTCAGCTGGACTGGCCGATGCTCTCGGTGACCGGGGTGATCTCCGTGGCGGCGGACGGCGGCGGCGGAGCGTTGTCGTCGTCGTTGGGGGAGCGTCGGAAGCCCTTCGTCAACAGACCGAGGATCGAGACGCGGCCCTGCGACTTGTTGTAGACGTCGAAGGCGACGGCGACGAGGAGAACGAGGCCCTTGATCATCTGGGTCGCGTCGGCGCCGATTCCCTTGAGCTGCAGGCCGTTGTTGAGCACGGCCATCACAAGGCCTCCGACGATGGAGCCGACGACGGTGCCCACACCGCCGGTGACGGCCGCGCCGCCGATGAACACGGCGGCGATGGCGTCGAGCTCCCAGCCCACACCGTCGGACGGACCGGACGCGGTCGAGCGCGCCACGAAGATCATGCCGGCGAGGGCGGCCAGGATCGACATGTTCATCATGACGAGGAAGTTGACCTTCTTGCTCTTCACACCGGAGAGCTCGGCCGCGTGACGGTTGCCGCCGACGGCGTAGATGTGACGGCCGACGACGGTGCGGTTGGAGATGAAGCCGTAGACCAGTACGAGCAGCGCGAGGATGATGCCGGAGATCGGGAACGACGTGCCGGGGCGGCCGGATCCGAAGAGCAGGGTCGCGCCGATGATGGCGACGCAGATGAGACCGAGGCGGACCCACATCACCCAGGCGTCCTCGACGTCCGCGCCGAGCTTGACGAGGGCGCGTCGGCTGCGGACGCTGCCGACGACGATCCCGACGGCGAGCACCACCCCGATGAGGACCGTGAGGTTGTTGTAGCCGCTGTTCGGCCCGATCTCGGGCAGGTAGCCGCCGCCGATTACCTGGAAGTCCTCGGAGACCGGCACCGAGTTGGACTTGCCGACGTACTGGTTGGCGCCACGGAAGAGGAGCATGCCCGACAGCGTCACGATGAACGCCGGGATGCCGACGTAGGCCGTCCACAGCCCGTGCCAGGCCCCGACGAGTGCGCCGAGGGCGAGTCCGAAGAGGACGCCCATCCACCAGCTGAGTCCCCAGTCACGCATCGCGATCGACACGCAGATGCCGACGAACGCCGCGACGGAGCCGACGGACAGGTCGATGTGGCCGGCGATGATGACCAGCACCATGCCGATGGCGAGCACGAGGATGTAGGAGTTCTGCTGGAAGATGTTGATGACGTTGTCCGGCGTGAGCGTGAGCCCTCCGGTCCAGATCTGGAAGAAGACGATCAGCGCCACGAGGGCGAAGATCATGCCGAGCTGACGGGTGTCGCCACCGAAGATCTTCTTGACCTTGTCCATGGGTGCAGTCCTGGCTGTGTGGTGTGTGGATGGGGGAGGGGTGGGGTCCGGCACCTGGGCGCCGCTCAAGCGCTCACGCGCGTCGTCGCCTGGGAGCCGCCGTGGGTGCGCCGGGTCATGAGGCGCATCAACGACTCCTGGTCAGCCTCTTCGCGGGAGAGCACACCGGTGACCGCGCCTTCGGCGATGGTGTAGATGCGGTCGGACAGCCCGATCAGCTCGGGGAGCTCGGAGGAGACGAGGATGACGCCCTTCCCCTCGGAAGCCATGCGTTGGATGATCCCGTAGATCTCGAACTTCGCGCCGACGTCGATGCCGCGTGTCGGCTCGTCGAGGATCAGCAGGTCGGGCTCGGTGAAGAGCCACTTCGCGAGCACGACCTTCTGCTGGTTGCCGCCCGAGAGCTTAGCCACGCCCTCGTCCACGTTGGGAGCCTTGGTGCGCAGCGACTTCCGGTAGGCCTCCGCGTAGTTGTACTCCTCCCGCTCGTCGACGACGAAGCCGTGCGTGATGCGCTCGAGTCGAGCCGAGACGGTCGTGCGCTTGATGTCGTCGAGCAGGTTCAGGCCGAGCGACTTGCGGTCCTCGGTGACGTAGGCGAGGCCCGCATCGATGGCGTCGGCGACGGACCGCAGCCGCAGCTCGTGGCCGTCCTTGACGATGGTGCCCTCGACGTAGGTGCCGTAGGAGCGCCCGAAGATGCTGCGCATCAGCTCGGTACGGCCGGCGCCCATGAGGCCGGCGAACCCGACGATCTCGCCGCGTCGCACGAAGAAGCTGCTGTGCTTCGCCACGAGTCGGTCGGCCACGGTCGGGTGGCGCACCGTCCAGTTGGCGACCTCGAAGAAGACCTCGCCGATCTCGGGCGTGTGGTCCGGGAACCGTGACTCGAGGTCACGACCGACCATGCCGCGGATGATGCGGTTCTCGTCGACGCCGTCCTCCAGGACGCGCAGCGTCTCGATCGACCTGCCGTCGCGGATGATGGTGATGGAGTCGGCGATCTGCTCGATCTCGTTGAGCTTGTGGCTGATCATGATGCAGGTCACGCCCTTGGACCGCAGGCCTGCGATGAGGTCGAGCAGGTGCTGCGAGTCGCCCTCGTTGAGCGCGGCGGTCGGCTCGTCGAGGATGAGCAGCTTCACGTCTTTGGACAGGGCCTTGGCGATCTCGACGAGCTGCTGCTTGCCGACGCCGATGTCGCGGATCTTGGTGTCGGGCTCCTCCTCGAGGCCGACCCGGGCGAGCAGCTCGCGGGCCTTGGCGCGGGTGGTCATCCAGTTGATGACGCCGCCCTTGGCGGCCTCGTTGCCGAGGAAGATGTTCTCGGCGATCGACATCTCCGGGATGAGGGCGAGCTCCTGGTGGATGATCACGATGCCCGCATGCTCGCTGTCGCGGATGTTGTGGAACTCGCACAGCTGACCCTCGAAGTGGATCTCACCGTCGTAGGTGCCGGCGGGGTGCACCCCGGAGAGCACCTTCATGAGCGTGGACTTGCCGGCGCCGTTCTCGCCGCAGATCGCGTGGACCTCACCCCGGCGGACGACCATGGAGACGTCCGACAGGGCCTTGACGCCGGGGAACTCCTTGGTGATCTTCCGCATCTCGAGGATGACGCTGCCGGGCGGGCCGTCCGCAGCGCCTGCGGCACCGGACGGGCCGGCGCTCGAGAATGCAGGATCGGGCGTGGAGGAGTCGCTCATCGGACTGGTCAACACTCCTTTGTGGTGTTCGTGGGAGGCGCGCGCGCCGCTCCCGATTGTGGCCCACTGGTCACGCACTGGTGGCCGAACGCCGCGGCGGGGAGTCACAAGCACGTCACGATCTCCGGACAGCGCCCCGTCGGCGTCGTGGGCAGGCTCACTGAACAGGCGAGCCACCGTCCCGGTCAAGTCCGTGACCTGTTCTTGTCCGGTCAGGACAGGAACAGGACAGGGTGCGCGTCAACGCGGCGCCAGAGCCGGCCGATATCCTTCGGACGTCCAGCACCCGCGCGTCGGTGAGGCCGCGCCCTCCACCGAGCACCAGACGAGGAGTCCTCCGGTGGCCCTGCACATGTCGTCCCTGTTCCTGCGAACCCTTCGTGAGGACCCGGCGGATGCAGAGGTCCCGAGCCACCGGCTGCTCGTACGCGCCGGCTACGTACGCCGCGTCAGCCCCGGCGTCTACACCTGGCTGCCGCTCGGCCTTCGCGTGCTGCGCAACGTCGAGCGGATCGTCCGCGAGGAGATGGACGCGATCGGCGCCCAGGAGCTCCTCTTCCCGGCCCTGCTGCCCAAGGAGCCCTTCGAGGCCACGGGCCGCTGGACCGAGTACGGCGACAACATCTTCCGCCTCCAGGACCGCAAGGGCGCCGACCACCTTCTCGGCCCGACCCACGAGGAGATGTTCACCCTCACGGTCAAGGACCTCTACAGCTCCTACAAGGACCTGCCGCTCTCGATCTACCAGATCCAGACGAAGTACCGTGACGAGGCGCGGCCCCGGGCCGGCGTGCTCCGCGGTCGCGAGTTCGTGATGAAGGACTCCTACTCCTTCGACGTCGACGCCGCCGGCCTCGACAAGAGCTACCAGCTGCACCGCGATGCCTACGTCCGCATCTTCGACCGCCTCGGCTTCCACTACGTCATCGTCGAGGCGATGGCCGGCGCGATGGGCGGCAGCAAGAGCGAGGAGTTCCTCGCGACGGCCGAGGTCGGCGAGGACACCTACGTCCACTGCACGAGCTGCGGGTATGCCGCCAACGTCGAGGCCGTACGCGTGCCCGCTCCCAAGCCGGTCGGCTGGGACGGGGTGCCGGCCGCGCACGCCGAGGACACCCCCGACACCCCGACCATCGGCACGCTCGTCGCACACCTCAACGAGCGCTTCCCCCGCGAGGACCGCCCGTGGGCGGCCGGTGACACGCTCAAGAACGTCGTGGTGACACTGGTGCACCCGGACGGCACCCGCGAGGCGCTCGCCATCGGCGTGCCCGGCGACCGGGAGGTCGACGAGAAGCGCCTGGGTGCGCAGGTCGAGCCCGCCGAGGTCGAGGCCTTCACCGAGGCCGACTTCGCCGCCAACCCAACGCTCGTCAAGGGCTACATCGGGCCCGGCGCCCTGGGGCTCGAGGGCACGACCGGCATCCGCTACCTGCTCGACCCCCGGGTGGCCGAGGGCACCCGCTGGGTCACGGGCGCCAACCTCGCCGGGCGGCACGTGCTCGATCTTGTCGCCGGGCGCGACTTCACCGCCGACGGCACCATCGAGGCTGCCGAGGTGCGGCCCGGAGACCCCTGTCCCAACTGCGAGCACACCCTTTCGACGGCTCGCGGCATCGAGATGGGCCACGTCTTCCAGCTAGGCACGAAGTACGCCGAGGCGCTCGACCTCAAGGTGCTCGACCAGAACGGCAAGCTCGTCACCGTCGTCATGGGCTCCTACGGCGTCGGCGTCTCGCGGGCCGTGGCGTGCGTCGTCGAGGGCAACCACGACGACTCGGGCATCATCTGGCCGCGCGAGCTCTCGCCCGCCGACGTGCACATCGTCGCCGCCGGCAAGGACGAGTCCCTCTTCGTGAAGGCCGAGGAGATCGCCCGCGAGCTCGAGGTGCAGGGCCTGACCGCCCTCGTCGACGACCGCAAGGGCGTCAGCCCGGGCGTGAAGTTCAAGGACTCCGAGCTGATCGGTATCCCGACGATCCTCGTCATCGGTCGCGGGCTGGCCGGCGGCACCGTCGAGATCAAGGACCGCCGCACCGGCGAGCGCCGCGAGGTCGCGGTCGACGACGCCGTCGCGGCCCTGACCGGCGAGGTCACCGCCGAGGTCGAGCGCTCGTGAACGCACTGCGGCAGCCCGTGCGGGCGGTGATCTTCGACTGGGGTGGCACGCTGACCCCGTGGCACGAGGTGGACGTGCCGCAGCAGTGGAGGGTGTTCGCGCGAACCGTGCACGGCCTGGCGGTCGACGACCCGAACATGCCCCTCGACGAGCTGGCCGAGGCAGACTCCCTCGCCCTGCGCATCCACGAGGCGGAGGACCGCGCCTGGCGCCGGGGTCGTGAGAGCCACGAGAGCGCCTCGATCGCCGCCATCCTCGCCGAGGCCGGTGTCGATCCGGAGCATGACCGGCACCACCTGGCGCTGGCGGCATACCAGCGTTTCTGGGAGCCGCACACCCACACCGACCCGCAAGTGCGTCCCCTTTGGGAAGCTCTGCAGCGCATGGGAATTCGCGTCGGCGTGCTGTCCAACACGATCTGGAGCCGCAGCTACCACCGCGAGGTCTTCCAGCGGGACGGAGTGCTCGACCTGCTCGACGCCGACGTCTACTCGTCCGAGATCCACGTCGTCAAGCCGCACCCGGACGCCTTCCGCGTCGCCTGCGAGGCGGTGGGCGTGGAGCCCGAGCACGCCGTCTATGTCGGCGACCGCCTCTTCGAGGACATCCACGGACCGCACCAGGTCGGCATGCGCGCCATCCTCGTGCCGCACTCCGACATCCCGGCGAGCCAGCGCATGCCGGTCGAGGTCGCCCCGGACGCCGTCGCCCACCAGCTGCTCGACGTGGTGGACATCGTCGCCCGATGGAACGGCGACCTCGAAGCCCACGAGCCGCGCGGCGAGGGGGCGTGACCGACCCGACCCTGACGACCCTCGCCTTCCTCGGTGCTGCGGCCTTCGTCGCCGGCTGGGTCGACGCCGTGGTCGGCGGGGGAGGCCTGGTGCAGCTGCCCGCGCTGCTCATCGGGCTTCCCGGGGCCTCTCCGGCCCAGCTGCTCGCGACCAACAAGTTCGGTTCCATCTTCGGCACCGCGACGAGCTCGGTCACCTACTACCGCCGGGTCCGCCCGGACCTGCGCACCGCCCTGCCGATGGCGGCCGTCGCCTACGTGGGGTCAATCGGCGGCGCGCTCATCGGGCTGCACATCCCCAAGTCAGCGTTCAACCCGATCATCCTCGTGCTGCTCGTCCTCGTCGGCGCCTACACGCTCTTCAAACCCGACCTCGGCAGGGAGTCGATCCGCCGCTTCCACGGGGCGAGGCACACCGTCCTCGCGATGCTGACCGGCTTCGTCATCGGCGCCTACGACGGGGCACTGGGTCCCGGGACGGGCAGCTTCCTCGTCTTCGCGCTCGTCGGACTGCTCGGTTACAACTTCCTCGAGGCCAGCGCCAAGGCGAAGATCACCAACTTCGCCACCAACCTCGGTGCCCTGACCGTCTTCGCGCCGATGGGGCTGGTCATCGTCAAGGTCGGTCTCGTCATCGCCGGCGCCAACCTGCTCGGCGGCTACGTCGGGGCGCGGACCGCGGTCGCCAGGGGGAGCGGCTTCGTCCGGGCGGTCTTCGTCTTCGTCGTCAGCGCCTTCATCGTCAAGATCGGCGGGAGCCTCCTCGGCTGGTGGGCCTGACTGCCCACCCTGCGGCGGCACGCCGTCGGCCGTGAGTACCTCGGCTCAGCACGAGCGCCATCGCGTGACCATAGACTGCCCGCACGGCTCCGGAGGGGCGCCGTCGCCGAGTCAGGGAGGCCGCGCTCGCATGTCCGTCCGCATCGCAGGCGTCAGCGCCCACGTCGCCGAGCACGCCATGTCGGTCGAGGAGGTCGAGGCCCGCATCTTGCGGTCCAGCCATGGCTTCGTGCCTCCGGTGGGGGTCCTCGGTCGGCTCACGGGCGTGCGCCGAATCCACCACGCCGGCAACGAGACCCAGGCCTCCGACCTCGCCGCAGCCGCAGCCCGCACGTCGCTCGCGTCGGTCGGCCTGGAGGTGGCCGACGTCGAGCTACTGGTCTTCGCCTCCGCGTCGCAGGACCTCGTCGAGCCCGCCACCTCGCACATCGTCGCCGACCTGCTCGGCGCCAGGTGCCCCGTCATGGACGTCAAGAACGCCTGCAACTCGTGGCTCAACGGCCTGCAGGTGGCCGAGGCCCTCGTGACGACAGGCCAGTACGAACGAGCCCTGGTGGTCACCGGGGAGATGCCGTCGAGGGCGGCTCGCTGGAACGTCAGTGGCGCCCGGCAGTTCGTCGAGTCGGTGCCCGGCTACACCATGAGCGACGCGGGCGGCGCGGCCATCGTCGACCGGGCTGCACCCGGTGTCCGCGGCGAGATCCTGCACCGGTGGTTCACCGCCCAGTCGCGGCACTGGTCCGTGGGCCAGCTGCCCGCCGGGGGCACGCGTCATCCCCGCGACGTCGACAAGGGCTACTTCGTCATGGACGGCGCGCGCCTGCGCCGGGCGTTCGACAGCATCGACGTCGAGGAGATCCACCGAGCCCTGAAGGCCGACGGCCTCGGCGTGGAGGACTTCGTGGCCGTCGCCGTCCACCAGGTCGCGATGCCCTACCTCGACGTCTTCGCCGCGCGCCTCGGGCTGCGCCGCGAGCTCGTCGTCGAGACCCTGCCTGACCACGGCAACTGCGCCTCGGCCACCTTGCCGCTGCAGTGGCAGCAGATCGAGCGCCGCGGCCTCGCCCGGCCCGGCGATCCCGTGCTGCTCGTGGGACTCGCCGGCGGCATCAGCGTCGGCACGACGGCCGTGCGCTGGTGAGCGCACCCACCTCGCCGGCCCCGCTCGAGGTTCGGCTGTGGGTGGTCGTCCCGGCCTTCGACGAGGAGGCCGGGATCGCCTCGACGATCGCGGCGCTGGCGAGGCAGCAGGACCGGGACTTCCACCTCGTCGTCGTCGACAACGCCAGCGCCGACGCGACGGTCACGGTGACCGAAAGGGCCTGTGCCGCATACGGGCTCGGTGTCACGGTGCTGACCGAGCCACGCAAGGGAACGGGGGCGGCTTCCGACACCGGCGTGCGGCACGCCATCGCGCACGGCGCCACCCACGTGCTCCGCACGGACGCCGACACGTTGCCGGACCCCCGGTGGACGGCAGTCGCCCGAGGCGCCTTCGGCCGCGGCGCCGACCTCGTCACGGGCCCGATGCGCGCGCGCACCGACGAGGTGCGCCTGCGCCGCTGGGAGCGGGTCGTGCTGCCGGGAGTGATCGGGCTCTGCCAGACCTTCGGCCGCTTCCGCCCGAGCAACCGGTCGGCCGAGCTGCAGGGGCCCTACCGAATGAGCCCGGGCTGCAACCTCGGCGTCAGCGCGGTCGCCTACGAGGCGAGCGGCGGCTTCCCGCGCACCGCGATCGAGGAGATCCACGAGGACCGCGAGCTCGTCAACCGCGTGCGCCGTGTCACCCGTCGCGTCGAGTACCACCGTGACCTGGTCGTCCACGCCTCGGTACGACGGCTACGGGCCTACGGCCTGCGCAACACGCTGCGGTGGTACCTCGACCACGGCCACCGCCCCGACGTCGTCGACGTCCGGGTCCTCACGTGAAGGGCTCTCGCGGAAGGGCTCTCGCGCCCACCGACCCGGGAAGCCGTTGGGAGTCGCGGTTGATCCGCTCGGCCCACCCCGTCGTCGCCCGTGTCGTCGACGCTGCCGTCTCGCGGCGCGGTGTCGTACGCGTTCCCGGGTTCGGCGTGCTCGTTGCGGACCCGGGGGTGGCGCGCCGGGTGCTCACCGACGTGGACGCCTTCGTGAAGGACGGACCGGGGTCGTCCGGTGCTCTCTGGACGCCGGTCCTGGGCGAGCGGGTGCTGCTCAACATGGAGGGTGCCGACCACCACGCCCTGCGGCGCTCGCTTGCCGACCTCTTCTCGCCGAGCGTGGTGCGTGAGGTCTGCGACGCCGCGGCCGGTCCGCTCGTGTCCCGGGCCGCCGAGCGCCTGCGAGCCGGCGAGGACGTCGACCTCGTGCGGGTGGCCCGAGAGGTGTCGGCCGCAGCGATCGGGGTTGTCGTCGGGCTCGACCCCGGGACGCCGCCCACAACCCTCCTCGCGGCGAGTGATGTCATCGAGTCGATGGTCACGTGGCGCACCCGCACCTTCGACGACGGGGCGGCGCGGCGGGCCCGCGCGGCCCTCGCCGTCGTGCAGGACGCCGCTGAGTCCGCCCATGCCACAGCGTCATCCGCCACCGTCATGGGCCGGCTGGCCCGACAGGGCGCATCGCTCGACGACGCGCGCTCGCTGGCAGCGGCGCTCTTCCTCACCGGCACGGGCACCGTCGGCAGCGCACTGCCGCGGATCGCCGGGCAGCTCGCCGACGCGGGGCTGCTCGAGCCGGAAGCCGCTGCTTCTGGTGACGTCGACGCCGTGGTCGCTGAGGGCCTGCGTATGACGACGCCCAGCCTGGCTACCCTGCGCCGGTGCGTGCGCGCCACCGACCTGGACGGCCTCAAGGTGGGACCGGACGAGCGCGTCGTCGTGCTGCTCTGGTGGGCGACACGACGCGACGGAGGCTTCCTGCCGGGCCGGCCGGCCACCGGCGGTCTGCGCCAGCTCTGGTTCGGGGCGGGGTCGCACTTCTGCCTGGGTGCGCCGCTCGCGCTGGCGGAGCTACGCACCATGACGGCCATGCTCCTCGAGGTCGCCGCAGAGCGGGGCCTCGTCGTGACGGCACGTCGTGCGGCTCGACGGGTGCTGGTGCCGCGTTATGCCGAGCTGGTGGTGCGCCCCGGCGGCGCGTCCCGCACACCCGGCGCCCGCCGCGCGCACGCTGTCCAGCGGGCATCGTGACGGAAGCCGACCTGCTGACGGCGATCCTCGCGCGTGCCGCCGGGGAGCCGGAGCGCGTGGCCATCCGCGACCACCGCGGTCGGTGCGTGACCTTCGGTGAGCTCGGCGCGGACATCCGAGCAGTCGCGGCGCACCTGAGGTCGCGCGGTCTGGCCGCGGGGGACGGCGTTCTCCTTGCCGTGCGCCCGTCGCCCCGCGCCGTCGCTGCCGCGCTCGGCGTCGTCCTCGCGGGCGGTGTCGTCGTGGTGGCTGACCCGGGGGCGGGGGCAGCGCTTGCGGACGTCCGACGGCGCACCGTGCCCGCCCGGGCGGCGATCGCCGACACCGTCGTCCACGCCGCCACCCGACGGCCGCTGTCGTCCGTGCTGGCCAGAGTGCCGGCGACCGCGGGCCTGCAGCTCCCGGACCTGTCGGCGGCCGAGCTCGTCCACGTCGTGACCGGCCCCCGGCTCCCGGGTGTCCCGCGGCCGGCCACACGCTGGGCCGACCTGCCGCGGGCCCTCGCAAGGGTCGAAGCCGGTGATTCGGCGCGCGACGCGCTGGTCGTCTTCACCTCGGGCTCGACGGCCGCTCCGCGCGCCGTCGTGCACACCCTCGCGTCCCTCTCCGCCGGGGCAGGAAGCGCGGCCGCGGCGCTCGGTCTCGGCGAAGGCGTGGTGATGCACACGGACCAGCTGATGATCGGGCTCCCGGCTCTTGCCACGGGCGCCCAGTGGTCGCTCCCGCCGGTGACCGCGTCACCGCGCGCCTGGGTGCGACAGGCGACTCGCGCGTCGGCGACGCACGCGTATGCCGTGCCGGCCAAGCTGCTCGTGGCAGCGTCCCTCGGGCTGCCGGCCACCGTCCGGCACGTCGCCATGGGTGGTGCGCCGGTGCTCCCTGCCACGGTGCGGCGGCTGTCGACACTGGCGCCGGGAGTGGACCTCCGGGCCGTGTACGGGCTGACCGAGGTGCTCCCGGTCGCCGTGGGTACGGCGGAGGAGGTGCTCGCCTCGCCGCCAGGGCGCACCAGCCTTGGCCGGCCGCTGCCGGGCGTTCGCGTGCGCATCGACACCCCGGACACCGAGGGCGTCGGCGAGATCGTCCTCCGGGCGCCGCAGGCACGTCACCGCCTCGCCGGGGCGAAGCCAGACGACGAGGTGCGCACCGGCGACCTGGGGTGCCTCGCGCCCGACGGCACCCTGCTCCTTGCCGGCCGCGCCAAGAACATGATCATCCGCGGCCAGGCCAACATCTATCCGGAGCTGGTGGAGCCGCTCCTGATGGAGCGCCACGGTGACGTGGTGCGCGACCTTGCCCTGGTCGGCGTCCCCGATCCGGTCAGCGGCGACGAGCGGGTCGTCCTCGCGGTGGCGCCGGTCGCCAGAACGGGGCAAAGCCCGGACGCGGCCACGCTGGCCAGGCGGCTGCACAGCACCTGGTCGCAGGTCGCCGACGAGGCCTGGCGCCCCGACGACGTGGTCGTCGTCGCCGGCGTCCCACGACGCGGGCGCTCCGACGCCGTGGACCTCGACGCCCTGCGCGCGGTCGTGGGCGAGCGCCGGGCGGGATCCCCGGCATGAGGGTCGCGGTCACCGGGGCGAGCGGCTTCGTCGGTGGAGCGGTCGTCGAGCGGCTGTTGGGCGGTGGGCACGAGGTGCTGGCCCTCAGCCGTCGCCCCGTGCCGCCGCGCCCCGGGCTGGAGCACCGTCACTGGGACCTGAGGACGGGAGTGCTGGGCGCACCTCCGCCCGTCGACGTCGTGGTGCATGCGGCGGCCCACGTCGACGAGTGGGACCGGTGGCCGGTGCACGAGGCCGTCACCGTGGCCGGGACCCGGTCGGTTCTCCGGACCTGGCCGGCCGCTCGGGTCGTGCTCGTCTCGTCGTGCAGCGTCTACCCGTTGCGGGCGCCCGGCGTGCCCCGCCACGTCCTGACCGAGGACGTGGCGGTGGCCCGTCACCCGCAGTCTGCCTACTCCAGGGCCAAGGCGACGCAGGAGCAGCTGGTCCTGCAGCGCGGCCGTGCCATGGTGCTGCGTCCGCACGCCGTGCACGGCTTCGGTGACCCGACGCTGCTGCCACGCCTCGAACGGGCCCGGCGTCGGGGGCGGCTGGTGTGTCCCGGGGGCGCCGAAACGCTCGTGCACCTCACGGACGTGCGGCTCCTGGCGGAGGCCGCGGCCGCTGCCTGCGAGAAGGTATGCGGCACCAACGTGCTCAACGTCGCTGACGCCCAGCCACTGACCCTTCGTCAGGTCGTGACCGGGGTGGCCGCGGCCAACGGCTGGACCGAACGGCCCCTCTTCACCGGCGCTGGCCTCGCCTGGTCCGCGGCGCTCGCCCTGGAGGGGGCCGCCCGCCTCGCCAGGGCGCGCACGCCACCGCTGCTGACGGCGTACGGCGTCTCGCACCTGGCCGTGAGCCGCGTCTTCGACACCACACGCCTACGCGAGCAGCTCGGCGTCGAGCCGACGCCGACGGACCTGTCCCGCTGGAGGTCGGCAGGGCGCGGCGCAGCTTCCGTCGACTCACACAGCTGACATCCTCACGACACAGCCCACCCACAGGATCCGACCCGAATCTGGGTGACATGACCTCACTCGCCCTATCCGACAGCCGCGACCGGTCCGCGCCGGTCGCGGCCTCGCGCCGCCGAGCCCTGGCGCCGACTCCCGGGTGGTGGCGCGACGCGTCCGCCGTCTTCGCCTGGGGCGTCACCCTGTTCGTCGTCGCCCTCTGGGTCGCAGGCGGGGGACTGAGCGCCTTCGGCTCGCTCGGTGAGGGGGTCACGAACATCGGGCGTCTCACCGGTCTGGTCGCATCGGTGCTCATGCTCCTGCAGGTGCTGCTGATGGCGCGCATCCCTCTCGTCGAGCAGGCCTGGGGACAGGACGAGCTGGCCCGCGTGCACCGGCTGGTGGGGTTCACCTCGTTCAACCTCATGGTCGCCCACATCGTCCTCATCACCGTCGGCTACAGCGCCGGCACCGAGCTGGGCGTGATCGCGACCTTCCTCGACCAGGTGCTGCACTCGCCGGGCATGCTCCTGGCCCTGGCCGGGACGATCGCGCTCGTCATGGTGGTGGTCACCTCGGTCAAGAAGGCCCGCGCGAAGCTGCGCTACGAGAGCTGGCACCTGCTGCACCTCTATGCCTACCTCGGGGCCGGCCTCGCCCTTCCGCACCAGCTGTGGACGGGGCAGGACTTCAAGGCGAACACCGTCGCGACGGTCTTCTGGTGGGGCCTCTACGGCGCCGCGCTCGTCTCCGTCCTCGTCTTCCGCGTCGGGCTGCCGCTCGCCCGCTCGCGCCGACACCGTCTCGTCGTGTCGCAGGTCGTCGCGGAGTCAGCGACCGTGACCTCCGTCGTCATGTCCGGGCGCCACCTCGACCGGCTGCCGGTCCGTGCCGGGCAGTTCTTCCAGTGGCGCTTCCTCGACGGACCCGGCTGGACCCGTGGCAACCCCTACTCCCTGTCCGCTGCGCCCGACGGCCGCACTCTGCGGATCACCGCCGAGGCGGTCGGCTCCTCGAGCGCACGGCTCGCCACCCTGACGCCCGGCACGAAGGTGCTCGTCGAGGGTCCCTACGGCCGGCTCCACGCCGGAGTGCGCACTCGTGAGAAGGCGGTCCTCGTCGCGGCCGGCATCGGCATCACCCCGCTGCGCGCCATCCTCGAGGAGCTCCCCGCGTCGCCCGACGGCGTCGTCGTCATCTACCGCGTCGGCCGCCGCTCCGACATCGTCCTCGCCGACGAGCTGCTCGACCTGACCCGCGCCAAGGGCGGCCGCGTCGTCGCGGTCATCGGCCACCGCAACCGCGAGCGCGCCAGCTGGCTGCCCGCCGAGTCCGCGCACCTCGGTGACGCCGAGGCGCTGACCCGGATCGTGCCGGACGTCGCCGACCGCGACGTCTACGTGTGCGGCAACCCCGCCTGGATGGACACCGTCCTGGCCGCAGCCCAGGAGGCGGGAGTGCCCCACGAGGCCCTCCACCATGAACGCTTCACCTACTGACCACGACCGACCAGACCCACCCGACCCATCCGACTCACGCCGGCACCCGACATCCCGGCACTGCACCGAACCGAATCGAGCCTCCCATGCGTCGCATCGTCCTCTGGGCCATGAGCACCCTCACGGTGCTCGTCCTGCTCTTCAGCTACAGCACCTCGCGCAGCTCCTCCGCTGTCGTCGCGGCGGAGACCCGCCAGGTCACCACGACCAGCAAGACGTCCGACAGCACCGGCTCGAGCTCTGGCTCATCCGCGGCGTCCTCCACGGACTCGTCCGGCCAGCAGCCCACCGCAGACGCCACCACCCAGGGCTCGACGAGCCCGAGCTCGGGCTCGTCGAGCCCCTCGAGCTCCTCCACCGCGGCCAAGACGTACGCCGGTGACGCGGTCAGCACGCGATTCGGCAACGTCCAGGTCCAGATCACCGTCAAGGGTGGCAAGATCACCGCGTCGGAGACCCTGCAGGTCCCGTGGAACGACCGACACGACCAGATGATCAACTCCGAGGCCGTCCCGATCTACAACCAGGAGGCCGTCAGCACGCAGTCGTCGCAGATCGACGTGGTGTCCGGGGCGACCTACACCTGGGAGGGCTACACGCAGTCGCTGCAGTCCGCGATCGACCAGGCCAACCTGTGAGGCAGTCTCTCGGCGAGCCGACGAAGGAGCTCAGCATGACCCACGACGGCCACACGGGCACCCCGTCCGCGCCTGCCCGGCGCGCCTGGGTCGAGCAGATCATGGGGATGCCGATCAGCATCCACCTGCGCGGTGAGGGCGTCGACAGCCCGGCGGCACAGGAGGCGGTGGCGGCGGCCTTTGCCGTGCTTCGCGAGATGGACGCGATCTTCTCCACCTACCGCGAGGACTCCGACCTGATGCGGCTGCGCCGCGAGGAGGTCAGCCTCGCCCAGTGCAGCCCCCTGGTCGAGGAAGCCCTGCGCATCGGCGAGGACGCGCAGTCGCTCACCCGTGGCGCCTTCACGACCGTGCTGCCCACCGGGCCGGGTGACCTGGCGTTCGACCCCACGGGCCTCGTCAAGGGGTGGGCCGTCGACCGGGCCTCTGCGCCGCTGCTGAATCTCCCGCGAGTCTCCTTCTGCGTCAACGCCGGTGGCGACGTGCTGGTCGGCGCTCACGCCGACCTTCCGGCCGTCGGGCCGGAGGCCATCCTGTGGCGCGTGGGAGTCGAGGATCCCCTCGACCGCCAACGCATCGCGAGCACCCTGACCCTGTCACGGGGCGCGGTGGCGACCTCCGGCACGGCCGCACGCGGGGCGCACCTCTACGACCCGGTGGCCGGCGAGCTCGTCGGCCGTTCCGGTTCCGTCACGGTGACGGGTCCCACCCTGCTCTGGGCAGACATCTGGGCGACCGCGCTCTTCGTCGGCTCCGAGCCGACTCGCCAGGCGTTCGCCACCGAGGCCCCGGACTACCGCGCGACGACCCTCTGATCCCACCGAGGGACGCGGACGCGTCGCCGCCTGTGATGAGGGGGCCGGCGCCCTGGGGCGTCGGCCTTGCGGGATTCTTGCGGCAACCCTGCGCGCCGCCGGGATCGCACCTTGCAGGTGGCCCGGCAGAGTCGTCCCTGTCAGCAGCACCGGTCGGGGGACCAGCCGCTGATGCGAAGACCTTCGGGCGAGAGCCCGCCGATCCGGGGAGGACGCGCCATGGACAGCAGCATCGGTATTGACCCTGCAGTGCAGGTGCTCGGCCATGGCGGCCACCTCGGACGGCGGGCCCACTCGGGGACTCCGGTGGGGGGAGGCAACGGGACCGGGACGGGCCGCCACATAGGTGGGCTCGTCCCGGTCCCGCTTCGAACCCCGGGCCACCGGCCCGCTGCGGTCGCCCACGGCATACGCGCGTTCGGCGTGCGTCGTGGCCGCTGACCCCTCCCTTCGCCGGCGGCGGCCCGCCGAGGACGCCGATCTCGACCCGGCGGCCCTGACTCGTCTGGCCGCCGAGCTCGAGAGCGACGACCTCGCGCACTCGATCGCCCGCACCTACCTGCGCATGCTCGACGCGCGCCTCTCGCGAGCCGCGTCCGCCCTCGAGCGCCACGACGACGTGGCGGCGATGGACGTGCTCCTCAGCCTGCGCGTCTCGTCGGCCACCGTCGGGCTCGTGAGGCTCGAGTCGGCCGTCCTGCTCGTGATCGACTGCGTCCGGCGAGGAGAGCCGACTGCCGCCAGCGACCGCAGCGCCACGATGCTCGAGCTCGCCACGCGAGGCGGCACCGCGCTCCGCAGGCATCTCGAGGCCGGCGCGCCAGCAGCCCTGGCCTGAGCGACGCCCGGACGACGTGGTCCGCGCCGCGGGCCCCGCTCAGAACGCCTCGGGCTCCTCCATGCGGTAGCCCACGCCCCGTACGGTGCGGATCGGCGCGCGGCCACCCTTGGGGCCGAGCCGGCTCAGCTTGCGGCGCAGGTTGCCCACGTGGACCTCGACGAGATGCTCCTCCGACCATCCCGGGCCCCACAGGCTGTCGAGCAGCACGGCACGCGACCACACCCGGCGCGGGGCGCTCATGAGGGTGGTCAGCAGGTCGAACTCCGTGCGGGTCAGGTCCGCCTCCTGGCCGTCGACCAGGGCGACGCGGCCCTCGGGGTCAAGGCTGATCCGACCGTGGTGCACCAGCTCGTGGGTGGCACCTGCGGTCGCGGCCTCCTGGACGCCCGTCACGAGAGTGGCCGGCGCGGCGGACGTGGCGTTGAGCGCCGCGCTGGCCGCCAGCTCTGCGCCGTGCGGTCGGACCGCCCGGGGACGGCGGAACATCGCGTTGACGCGGGCTTGCAGCTCGCGTGGGCTGAACGGCTTGGTGAGGTAGTCGTCGGCGCCGATCTCCAGACCCATCAGGCGGTCGATCTCGTCGGTGCGCGCGCTGATCATCACCACGTAGGCCTGGCTCACGTCGCGCACTCGACGGCACACCTCGATGCCGTCGAGGTCGGGCAGGCCCAGGTCGAGGGTCACGAGGTCGGGGTCGTTCGAGACCACGAGCTCGAGGCCCTGCTGGCCCGAGGACGCCGTGGCGACGTCGAACCCCTGCATGGTGAGGCTGTGGGTGATGAGCTCGCGGATGTCGTCGTCGTCCTCGACGACGACTGCGGTGCGTGCATGGCCCATCATGCGGTGATTGTTGCAGAATGTGACCGTCTGTCCCGGAGGTTTCGGATGTCCGGCGGTTCGCCGCCTCGGGCGTGCTCAGTCCATGGCCCCCGCGTGGGGTGCAGGGGAGTCGCCCGCCAGCTGGGCGGCCAGCGCTCGCGGGTCGGTGACCGGGAGCTCACACACCATGCCGCGACAGACGTATGCCGCGGCGGCACCGTTGACGAGCGGCCGGCCGGCGAGCAGGGGAGCCCCCGGTCGGTCCGGCTCTCCGCGGACGACCACGAGCCCCGGGCTGGGGGACCGGCGCGCGACCTGCTCGAGCGCCGACGCATCCGCACCCGAGCCGACGACCGCGACCTGCAGCGGACCGGCGACGAGCGCCTCTGCGACGGCGAGGGACCACCCACCGAAGCGCGGCTCGCGCACGGCCAGACCCAGCCCGGCCGCCACCGCCCGGGCCCCGGCATCGAGCGCCTCGGTGTCACCGGTCAGTGCCCCGATCGTCACCAGTGCGCCGGCCAGCGCCGACTGCCCCGACGGCTCGGCGTTGTCGGCGGCGCTGCGGGGGCGCAGGTAGAGGGCTTCGGCGCCGCCGGCGGTGTCATGGAAACCGCCGTCGTCGGCGGCGAAGTCGCGCGAGGACCGGAGCACTTCGCGCGCTGCCTCGAGCCAGCGCTGCTCGCCCGTGACCTGGTGCAGGACGAGGAGCCCCTCGGCCAGGTTGCCGTGGTCGTCGGCCACCGCACGCGCAGCCCCCGCGACGCCGTGCCGCGACGCCCGGCGTAGGACACCGTCGACGAGGTGGACGTCGAGCACGTGCGACGCGCAGCCTGCGGCCGCCTCCACCCAGTCCGCCCTGTCGAAGGTCGCCCCGGCCCCGGCCAGCGCGGCTATCGCGAGGCCGTTCCACGAGGTCACCACCTTGTCGTCGCGTCCGGGCTGGGGCCGCTCGGCACGCGCCGCGAGCAGCCGCCTGCGGACGTTCTCGAACCACGCGGGGTCGGCGGGGTCGGACGGGAGCTGCAGGGTGGAGGAGCCGTGCTCGAAGGTGCCCTCCGGCGTCACGGCGAAGATCTCGGCAGCCTGCTCGGCGTCCTCCCCGAGGACTTCGCGCAGCTCGTCGGGGGTCCACGCGTACGTCAGTCCCTCGACCCCCGCGGCGTCCGCGTCCAAGGAGGCGAAGCCGCCCGCCGCCGTGCCGAGGTCGCGCAGCACGAAGTCGGCCGTCTCGCGGGCGATCCGCTCGGCCAGCGGGTCGCCCGTCACCTTCCACCAGGTCGTGTAGGCGCGCAGCAGCAGGGCGTTGTCGTAGAGCATCTTCTCGAAGTGTGGGACCACCCAGCCGGCGTCGACCGCATACCGGGAGAAGCCGCCGGCGAGCTGGTCGTACATGCCACTCCGCGCCATCCCCTCGAGCGTCCGTGAGGCCATCTCGAGCGCCCGAGCGTCCGCGGTGCGGGCGTGGTGGCGCAGCAGGAACTCGAGCACCATGGACGGCGGGAACTTCGGAGCGCCGCCGAATCCGCCTGCGGTGCTGTCGAAGTCGCGCGCCAGCAGACCAACCGCGGACGACAGTGCGCCGGGCTCGACGGCATACGGCGTCGGTGGACGCAGGGCGCCGGCGAGCGTCGTGGCGATGTGGGTTCCCGAGGCGCGCACGTCCTTCTCCCGCGTGCGCCAGGCCTCGTCGAGCGCGGCCAGCACCCGCAGGAAGTGGTCTCGCGGGAAGTAGGTGCCGCAGAAGAACGGCTCTCCCTCCGGGGTGAGGAAGACCGTCATCGGCCAGCCGCCGTGGCCGGTCGTCGCCGTGACGGCCGACATGTAGACGGCGTCGATGTCGGGACGCTCCTCACGGTCGACCTTGACCGACACGAACCGCTCGTTGAGGGCCGCCGCCACCGTCTCGTCCTCGAACGACTCGTGCGCCATGACGTGGCACCAGTGGCAGGCCGCGTACCCGACGCTGAGGAGCACGGGTTTGTTGAGACGTTGGGCGGTCTCGAACGCCTCGGGACACCACGGCCACCAGTCGACCGGGTTGTCCTGGTGCTGCAGCAGGTACGGCGACGTGGAGTCGGCCAGGCGGTTCGGCATACACCCACTCTCCATCACTGTCCCAGGTGACCGCCAACGCAGGGACGGGCCCTCGGGGCAGGTGGGGCGTGCAAACGTCACCTGCCGGACGCGGAGGAGTCGCGCCGTGTTCCTGGCTGCGATTGCCCCAGCCGACTCGCTCTTGGGCCGTCGCCACCACGACCGACGGCGACTTCGAGGTGGGTGCCGCTCTCGTGGACCACTTCGGCATCGTGCTCGACTGACGGAGCATTCCAGCCGTAACGGCCTCATGCGTTTCGCCGACGGCCGTCCGGTGGGCCTCGATAGACTGCGAGCTCGGGCTGGACGGTGCCGGCGAGACGGTGTCACCCGGTGCGGTGGTAGCGACGATGTCCCAGCAACGCCTGGTGGCGGGTCGGCGGCCGAGAGGGTGACATGACACAGAGCCCAGCCGAAGGTAGCGCCGCGGACGCCGCGGACGCCGCGGGCAGCCGCCGGCTGATGCTCCTGCTGGCCATGGCGATGTTCGTCCTGGTCGTCGACACCTCGTTGATGAACGTCTCGATCTCCGCGGTCATCGTCGACCTGGACACGACAGCCAGCGGGGTGCAGTCCGCCATCGCGCTCGAGGCCCTGGTCTCGGCCGCGTTCATCCTGATCAACAGCAAGGTCGGCGACCTGATCGGACGGAAGCGGGCCTACGTCCTGGGGTTGCTCGGGTATGCCGTCGGCGCACTCGCCATGACGCTCGCCCAGAGCCTCACGGCGATCGTCATCTTCTGGGCCATCTTGGGTGGACTCGGAGCCTCGTTGCTCCTGCCGGCGATGCAGTCGCTGATTCACGGCAACTTCGTCGGCGCCGCCCAGAAGCAGGCCTACGCGCTCGTCGGTGCCTCGGCCGCGATCGCCGCCGCGATCGGTCCGCTGCTCGGCGGGTTCGTCACCACCTACCTGTCCTGGCGGGTCGGGTTCGCGCTGGAGGTCGTCATCATCGTCGTCGTCCTCAGCCAGATCCGGTTGGTCCACGACGTTCCGTACACCGGTTCGCGCAAGATCGACGTGGTCGGCGCGATCCTGTCGGTCATCGGCATGGGTGGCGTCGTGCTGGGGATCCTCGTCTGGCAGGAGGGCGGTGAGTCCGTCGGAATCCTCATGGCGATCGGGGCCGTGGCGCTCGTGCTGCTGGCTGGGTGGCTCGTCAGGCGCAAGCGCGCCGGGCTGGTGACCCTGCTCGACCCGGACCTGTTCCGTCATCCGAACTTCACGGCGGGGGTCTCGGGACAGCTGCTGCAACAGGTCACCCTGGGCGGCGCCATGATCGCCCTCCCGCTGTACTTCCAGATGACGCTCGAGTACAACGCACTCCAGTCCGGGCTGTCGCTGGCCCCGCTGTCGCTGACGATGTTCGCGGCGGCACTCGTGGCCGGCAAGAAGGCCGGTGTCCGGCGTCCCGCAGCGATCATCCGCGCCGGCTTCGTCCTCACCAGCCTCGGTGTCGCGATCATCATCCCGCTCGTCCCCCGCGCCGACAGCGGCTGGTACTTCGTGCTCCCACTTGCGATCACCGGCTGCGGCCTCGGCCTGTTGGTGTCGCAGCTGAACAACTACACCCTCGCACCCGTCGAGGAGGAGCGAGTGAGCGAGGCTGCCGGGGTGAACTCCGCCGCGGGGTCCTTCGGCCTCTCCTTCGGTCTCGCCATGGCGGGAGGCCTCATGCTCGCCGCACTGTCGGTCGGCTTCACCCAGCTGGCCGAGAACAGTCCGGTCATCCCTGCGACCCAGCAGCAGCAGATCGCCGACGCTCTGGAACACGACGCCGAGATCATGAGCAACAGCCAGCTCGAGCAGCAGATCACCGGCCAGCCGGCGGACGTGAAGGCCGCGGTCGTCGCCATCAATGCCGAGGCACGAGACCTCTCACTGCAGATCGCCCTGTCGGTGCCGCTCCTCGCCGGACTGCTGGGACTCGCCAACTCGTTCCGGATGCTGCGCCTGCCCGACCAGAAACCGGCGTCCTCGCTCGACGGGTTGGACTTCGCCTGACCTTCGGGCGCGCCCCGGGGGCTCCCGACCACGTGCCCTTGGTCGGTGGTGGCGGTGCGCGGGGCTTGGAGTGGCAGAGGGGCGGCTCAGGCGGCGAGCGCCTCGGCGGCCTGTGCGGGCGACACGAGCCGCTGCCAGCGGATGCGCCGTGCGCGCCAGGTGAAGATCGACAGCTTGACGATCTCCTCGAGGACACGCGCCACGAAGATGCCGACGAAGCCGAGCGGCGTGTGCAGCCCGAGGAGGACGGCGAGGGGCAGCCCGATGGCGAACGCCCCGGCCACGTCGCCCATGATGACGCCGCGCACGTCGTCGGCGCTGGGCAGGACGCCGGCGCCGACGATCATGTTGCGCACCTTGACCACCTGGAACGCGGCGTTGATGAGGATGCCGACGCCGGCCATGGTCCGTACGTCGCGCCCGGCCTCGCCGAAGAGCACGTCGAGAAGCAGCACCGAAGCGGCGAAGAGCAGACCGAAGATGGCTGCGGTGCTGATGCCGGCGCGGGTCAGCCGCCGCACCCAGGCCATCGCCTCGTCGACGTTGCCCCGCCCCACCGAGCGTCCTACGAGGGTCGTGGTTGCGCTCATCAGGCCGATGCTGCCGACGATGAAGATGCCCTCGAGGGTGGTCACGATCTGGGCCGCGGCGAGCGCCTCGTCGCCGAGCTGCTGGAAGACGACGTTGTAGAGGAAGGTCCCCACGGTCCAGAACAGCTCCGTGACGCCGAGGGGGAGGGCGAGCACGAAGAGCGGCACGATGACGGCACGCCACTGGCGCAGGCTGTCGGGCAGGCTCCAGCCGACGACGCCGCGGCGTCGGAAGGCCATCCACAGCAGGATGAGCGACTTGACCACCGCGGTGACCAAGGTGGCCCAGCCGGCGCCCGCGACGCCGAGCGAGGGCAGCGGGCCGAGGCCGACGACGAGGGAGTACGCGATCGCGGAGTTCGCGACGACGGTGACCATCGTCGCGATCATCGGGCTCGTCGGCCGGCCGGCGGAGCGCAGCACACCGGCCAGGATCGCGCTCAGCATCACCGGCAGGGTCGCGAGGACGGTGAGCCGGAAGTAGTCGGTGCCCGCCGCCGCGACCGAGGGGGAGGCCCCGACGAGCGACATGAGGTGGTCGGCGAAGAACCAGGGGACGGCCGAGACGACGGCTCCGAGGCCCACGGCGACGAGCAGTGCCGCGGTGACGGTGTGGTCGAGGTCCCCGCGCCGGCCGGCACCGTGGGCCCGGGCGACGAGGATGCTGACCGACGTGCCGAGGCACCCGAGCGTGACCGCCAGGATGAAGGTGAGGCTGTTGGAGAAGCCGACGGCCGCGATCGCGGTGGCGCCGAGGCCGCCGACGACGATCTGGTTGACGAAGTTGAGCACCAGCATCAGGACGAACTCCATGCTCACCGGCACGGCGATGCGCGCGATCTCGCGCGCCGGCGTCGGCGGGGCGCCGCGACCGTCGCGGAAGGTGGGCATGGCAAGGCGGGGCATGGGAGTGCCTTTCGACACGGGGGGTGGGGTGCGGGTCAAGGTTACGGCGT